>NZ_JBMKJI010000037.1:0-37673 GCF_049237025.1 Enterobacter cloacae complex sp. SYL001
AGGTCGGGTCTCAGTCCAGGGCATAGCGAGTCTCCTCTTCTATGCCAGTTATAACTGTTACCCATGTATCCGGTCTAAAGTGTTACCCATGTTTCCGGTTCATACCCTTCGCTTACCGGGCCTACGGTAATTATGCGGTCTGATGCCCTCACCCACGGGGAGAGGGAACCAAAACCTCGTAGGCCGGGTAAGGCGAAGCCGCCACCCGGCTTTTTACTGTGCCGGAGCCACCGCCGACACCATCCCGCCGGTCATCGTCTGCTGCACCTGCTGTTTATCCATATTTACCGCGCTCAGCTTCCCGTTCACCGTCGGCTTCAGCGGCGCATTCGCCTGCACGCTGCCGCTGGCGGTGAGCTGAATATTGCCGTCGCCCGCAATCGGCAGCGCTGGCCAGCCCCACTGCTGCAAAACGTTGAGTGGTACACCGCGCCCGTTCAGGCTCACGGTGGTTTGTCGCTGTGGCAGCTGTGACACGGTGGCGGTCGCTTCCAGGATCCCTTTCTCGGTAAAGGCGCTCAGGTCGGTAATATTTACCGTTGCGGCGTTGGCATTCAGCGCCAGCGACGGGCGTCGCACGTCGACGCGGTTAAAGGTTGCTGCCGCCCCGTTCAGGGTTGCGTTACCGCCCCACACGCCCCACTTGTGGTCTTGCGCCAGACGCAGATTAGCGCCATAACCGTCGAGGGAGGTGATCTGCCATGGGAACGCCGGATCGATGTCGATCACCAGGTTGCGGCTCAGGCCGAATTTTTTCAGCGTCACGCTGTTCAGCCATGCCGGGAGCGGATCCATCCACAGCGTTTTCCAGTTTTCCGGAAGCGTATATTCCAGCCCGGCAATGGCAACGTCGTCCAGCACCAGCGCGTTCCCGTCGCGCAGCCAGTTGCCGGAGGTGCGCACCATGCCCCCTTCCCAGCGGGAAGTGAACTGACGCAGCGCAATGCTCTGTGGGGAGAATTCCGCGTTCAGGATAGGGTCAAAAAGATGCAGCGAGCCGTAGATAAATTCGCTGGCGTTCATGGATAACCGTCCCTCCTGGCTTTGCCAGTCCCCTTTACTCAGGGTGAGGTTACGCAGGCTAAGATCAAGGTCGGTTACCGCCCAGTCTGGCCCCTGTAGACGGGCATCGGTCACTTCCAGCCGCCCAATCTGTAACGAAGGCAGGGTGGAGAGAGGGGCGAAGAAATCCAGCAGCGATTTGTCGCTTTGCAGGCGTATCTCATTCAGACGCAGGGTGTCGATAACCCAGCCACCGTCGGCATTACGCTGAGCCGACCCCGTAAGCGAGCCGCGCGCCATATCGGCACCGATGGTATTGAGCACCACCTCTTTGCCGTTGAGTTGTCCCTGAATCAGCACGTTGTTGGCCGGTATGCCGTTGAGCGTGAGCGACCCGGCGCTCATCTGGATTTGCGCATTTTTCCCCAGTACGTTCCCCGCCTCGGGCTGCCACGGGCTGACGCCACCGGTCACCTTTTGCGCACTGAGATCCCACTCCGTATTCGGGCTGTTAAAGGCCATGTTATTCAGTTGCAGACGATCGGCCTGGAACGGCAGCGGCGCCGTCTGTGGAGATAAATTCAGCGTGCCATCGAACAGGGTGATGGCGTCCATATGCAGCAGGTCGGTGATCTGGCGGCTGCTTAAGCCAATATCCACTTTTTTAGCGACCAGCGTGGCCGGTTTGCCATCTCGTCCGAAGGTAACGTTTTCCAGAAGAATGTGAGAAGGGGATGAAAAGCGGTGATCCATCAGGTCAAAGTTGAGCTCGTAATCGGTATTCACCGTGATCCAGCTACTGACCTGCGATGCGCCCCAGCGGGTCTGGAGCAGAAAATAAAAGGCGAGCACTACAATGAGCAGGGCTACCAGAAGATAGATAAGCAGCTTTCCAATAAATTTCATGGTCTTCCTTCCCGCGAAACGCACATAAGGGTGTTATGCACGATTTATGCGCAATGCTCAAGGCGGGAATGGTGTAAAGAGATGTCACGGCAGGCATTGACAGCCTGCCGTGTGGGGATCAGTTCTTTTCAGGCGGGAAAATGAGATTCAGCACGATAGCGGTAATACCGCCCGCGGCGATGCCGGAAGAGAGCAGGTTTTTCACCCAGTCCGGGGCAAACTGCAAAATCATCGGCTGCTGGGAGACGCCAAGTCCTACGGCGAGAGACAGTGCAATAATCATGATTGCGCGGCGGTTCAGCGGCTCGCGGGAGACGATACGCACGCCGGAGGCCGCGATGGTACCGAACATGACCAGCGTCGCGCCGCCCAGGACCGGCTCAGGGATGTGCTGCACAAACCCGCTTACCGCCGGGAACAGGCCGAGGACCACCAGCATCAGCGCCACCACAAAGCCCACGTAGCGGCTGGCAACCCCGGTCAGCTGGATCACGCCATTGTTCTGGCCGAAGCAGGAGTTCGGGAATGTGTTGAACACCGCCGAGACAAACGAGTTCAGTCCGTTCGCCAGCACGCCGCCTTTCAGACGTTTCATGTACAGCGGGCCGGAGACCGGCTGCTCGGACACGTCGGAGGTGGCAGTGATATCGCCAATGGTTTCCAGCGAGGTGATCATAAAGACCAGCATCAGTGGCAGGAGCAGACTCCAGTCAATGCCCAGGCCGTAGTAGAGCGGCGTTGGCACGGTAATCAACGCGCTGTTGGTTGGGGTGGTGTTTTCCGGCAGCATGCCCAGCGCCCACGCCAGCAGGTAACCGGCCGCCATGGCGATCACCAGCGAAGCCACGCGCAGGTACGGGTTACGCTGGCGGTTAAGCAGAATAATGATCGCCAGCACCACGCCTGCCAGCAGCAGGTTTTTCGGCGCGCCGAAGGTATGGTCGCTCATTGCCGCGTAGCCGCCCCCGATGGAGGTCAGACCCACCTGAATCAGCGACAGGCCGATAATCATCACCACCACGCCGGAGACCAGCGGGGTGATCACCCGGCGCGCAAGGTGCAGAACGCGGGAGATGATCATCTCTGTGCAGCTTGCCAGCATCAGGGTGCCGAAAAGCGCCGCCATCATCGTCGGGACATCTGCGCCGCCGGTTTTCAGTGCCGTACCGCCCATGATTAGCGGCGCCACAAAGTTAAAGCTGGTGCCCTGAATCGACAGCAACCCCGAACCCACCGGACCCCAGGCTTTAATTTGAATGATGGAGGCTACACCGGAAGCGAACAGAGACATACTGATGATGTGTTGCGTATCCTGCGCCGGTAACCCCAGCGCCTGACAAATCAGCAGAGCCGGCGTGATGACCGCAACGAACATCGCCAGCAGATGCTGGCAGGCGGCAAACAGGGTTTGAGGTAGCGGGGGACGATCTTCAAGGCGGTAAATCAGTTCACTGTTTTGCTTCTGCGCAATCGGTTGCGCATCAGCAGACTCCAGAGTGTTAACAGACATCGGCGGCAATCCCACGGTGGAAAAGCGGGCATTTTAGCTGACCACCTGGTAAAAGCAAACGATTGCCAGCAAAAAAAAGAGAGAAAATCTGCCGGTGTGAGCAGGTTTTCTACAACGAACAGGAAAAAAAAATTACACTTTTCGCGCCGGCGGCTCATGACGAGCAACACCCGGCCCAGGATAACGCCGCGTGTGTATGGAACACGCGCATAACAGGAGCCTTTTATGATTCATCTCGATACGTTGTCGACCCTTGTTGCCGCAACGCTGGTTCTTCTGCTTGGTCGCAAGCTGGTACACAGTGTTTCCTTTCTGAAAAAGTACACCATTCCTGAACCTGTCGCCGGTGGATTGCTGGTGGCGCTGGCCCTGCTGGTACTGAAAAAAAGCATGGGTTGGGAAATTGATTTTGATATGTCCCTGAAAGATCCGTTGATGCTGGCCTTCTTTGCCACTATCGGCCTGAACGCTAACCTCGCAAGCCTGCGTTCGGGTGGCAAGGTGCTGGGCGTGTTTTTGATTGTCGTGGTGGGCCTGCTGCTGATGCAAAACGCCATCGGCATCGGTATGGCGTCGCTGCTGGGGCTGGATCCGCTGATGGGTCTGCTGGCGGGGTCGATTACCCTGTCAGGTGGCCACGGAACGGGCGCGGCGTGGAGCAAGCTGTTCATCGAACGCTATGGCTTTGAAAACGCAACGGAAGTGGCAATGGCCTGCGCGACCTTTGGCCTGGTGCTTGGCGGGCTGATTGGCGGCCCGGTGGCGCGCTATCTGGTGAAACATTCCACTACGCCGGAAGGCAGACCAGACGATGAAATGGTGCCGACCGCGTTCGAAAAACCGGACGTTGGTCGCAGCATCACCTCGTTGGTGATGATTGAAACCATCGCCATGATTGCCATCTGCCTCACCGTGGGCAAAATCGTTGCGCAATGGCTGGCGGGAACGGCTTTCGAACTGCCAACCTTTGTCTGCGTGCTGTTTATCGGGGTGATCCTGAGCAACGGTCTGGCGCAGATGGGCTTCTACCGCGTCTTCGAACGCGCGGTGTCCGTGCTGGGGAACGTCAGCCTGTCGCTGTTCCTGGCGATGGCGCTGATGAGCCTCAAGCTGTGGGAACTGGCCTCGCTGGCGCTGCCGATGGTGGCGATCCTGGCGGTACAGGCCGTGTTTATGGCGCTGTATGCCATCTTTGTTACCTGGCGCATGATGGGCAAAAACTATGATGCGGCGGTACTGGCTGCGGGTCACTGTGGATTTGGTCTGGGAGCGACACCAACGGCCATCGCGAATATGCAGGCGATCACCGAACGGTTCGGCCCGTCGCACATGGCGTTTCTGGTGGTGCCGATGGTGGGCGCATTCTTCATTGATATCGTCAACGCGCTGGTCATTAAGCTCTACCTGATGCTGCCGATGTTTGGCTGACCGTCAGGCGTTGGAATACCGCTCGGTTTCCGGCATCCAGCGTTCAATTAACGCTGCCGCCTGTTCGGGGTAGCGTTCATGAATATGACGCGCAAGGCGTTGTACTTCGGGGATCATGGCCTGATCGCGCAGCAAATCCGCCACTTTAAATTCGGCGTTACCCGTCTGACGTGTGCCCAGCAGTTCACCCGGGCCGCGGATCTCCAGATCTTTTTGCGCAATGACGAAGCCGTCATTGCTGTCGCGTAATACCTGCAAACGCATCTGCGCGGTTTTCGACAGCGGGGCTTTGTAGAGCAGCACGCAGTGAGAGGCGATCGCGCCACGGCCCACGCGGCCTCGTAGCTGGTGGAGCTGCGCCAGGCCCAGACGCTCCGGGTTCTCAATAATCATCAGGCTGGAGTTCGGCACATCCACGCCCACTTCGATAACCGTGGTCGCAACGAGTAAGTGCAGCTCGCCCTGTTTGAACGACTGCATCACCGCCTGCTTCTCGGCAGGCTTCATGCGCCCGTGAACCAGACCGACGTTCAGCTCTGGCAGGGCGAGCTTTAACTCTTCCCATGTGGCTTCGGCAGCCTGCGCTTCCAGCAGCTCAGACTCTTCAATCAGGGTACAGACCCAGTACGCCTGACGCCCTTCCTGCGTACAGGCGTTGCGCACGCGGTCAATGATGTCGCTGCGCCGCGTGTCCGGTATGGCAACCGTGGTCACCGGCGTTCGGCCCGGCGGCAACTCGTCGATGGTGGAGGTATCCAGATCGGCATAGGCTGTCATCGCCAGGGTGCGCGGAATCGGCGTGGCGGTCATGATCAGCTGATGCGGGTGGAAGCCCTGTTGCAGACCTTTCTCCCACAGCGCCAGACGCTGATGAACACCAAAGCGGTGCTGTTCGTCGATAATGACCAGCGCCAGGCCGTTAAACTGCACCTGTTCCTGGAAAATGGCGTGCGTGCCGACAATCATCTGCACCTGCCCGCTGGCAATGGCTTCCTGCTGCGCAAGACGTGCTTTGCCCTTCTGCTTCCCGGCCAGCCAGCCCACTTCGATCCCCAGTGGGGCGAACCAGTTACGGAAATTGTTGGCGTGCTGCTCGGCCAGCAGTTCTGTCGGCGCCATCAGCGCCACCTGCTTGCCGTGGGCGATAGCGCGTAAAGCGGCCAATGCGGCAACCAGCGTTTTCCCGGAACCCACGTCGCCCTGCACCAGGCGCATCATCGGCACATTCAGCGCCATATCGCGTTCGATCTCGGCGGTGACCCGCGCCTGGGCGCCGGTGGGTTTAAACGGCAGTGTGGCCAGCAGCTTATCTTTGAGCTCATCATGCGGGCTTAATGGCTGCGCGTGGAAACGCTGCGCACCTGCGCGCAGGGCCAGCATGCTCAGGTTGTGAGCCAGTAATTCCTCAAGGATAAGACGCCGTTGGGCGGGGTGTTTACCGCTTTCTAAATCAACGAGCTGAAGCGTCGTCGGTGGACGGTGCAGGGTGCGCAACGCCTCCGGCAGGCTCATCATGCCCTGCGCCAGCTCCGGCGGCAGCAGCTCGTTAATGGCGCAGGTATCGAGCAGCTCCAGCGCCTGGTCGGTGAGCTTGCGCAGCGTGGCCTGCTTAATGCCTTCGGTGGTTGGATAGACCGGGGTGAGCGTCTCCTGTAGCTCAGGTGAGCTGAGATCGCCCTGCACGCGGTATTCCGGGTGGATCATCTCCGCGCCGTATTTGCCCCGTTTGGCTTCACCGTACGCAAGTACGCGTCGTCCGGTGGCAAGGCTGTTTTTCATCGCCGCATTGAAGTTGAAAAAGCGCATGGTGAGAATGCCGGTGCCGTCGCTGATCTGGCAGGTCATCATCTTGCGTCCGCCAAAGGTGATGTTGCAGTTCAGCACTTCCCCTTCAACGGTGGCGTAAATAGCGGGCAGCAGATCGCCAATTTTATAAAGTTGAGTACGGTCTTCGTAACGCAGGGGGAGGTGGAGCAGGAGATCCTGCACGGTGTGCAGGCCAATCTTCGCCAGTTTACTGCTTTGTGCCGCGCCCACGCCCGTCAGGCTGTTGAGCGGTATGGCGTCCAGCAGGCGGCCTTTCATGATTTACCCTGCGTACTGCATGGTGGACCACCACTCGGCATCGGCTTCAATTTCGCCCTGTGCGTTGACGTGGGGGTAAGGCAATTTCTTCTGCTTCGCAACGCGAGCCAGCACCGGATAGCCACCTTCAAACAGCAGGCGCTGCTGCTCCTCTTCCGGCAGCATGCTGTTGCTGCGCTCGTACATTCCGGCATTCTGACGCTGGCGCTGCGCTTCATACAGGATCAGCGCTGAGGCGACCGACACGTTGAGTGACTGGACCATGCCGATCATCGGAATGATGATGTCCCGGTCAGCCAAATCCAGTGCTTCCTGCGTGATCCCCGTTTTCTCCTGGCCCATTAAAATGCAGGTCGGACGGGTGTAATCGATCTCACGGAAATCCACGGCTTTAGCAGAGAGGTTGGTTGCCAGAACCTGCATGCCACGCCCTTTCAGGTGCGAGACCGCTTCACCAATAGTCTGGTGAGTTTTCACGGATACCCAGCTGTTGCTGCCTGCGGCGGTGGAGGCCATGGTACGCATACGTGCGCCTGGCCAGACGGCGTGGACTTCATGCACGCCGACGGCATCTGCGGTGCGGACGATAGCAGAGACGTTATGAGGTTTATGGACCTGCTCCATGCAGACCGTCAGATCAGGCTGACGCCTGGCGAGCATTTCGCAGATTCGCTCGTAACGTGTTGAATTCATAGTGCTAGTTTCGGTTACGGGTGACTTTAATGACATCCGGCATCACGCGGATCTTGCGCATAATATTGGCCAGATGTACGCGGTCACGGGCGGTCAGGCGAATAAAGGCGCTGTAAACGCGGCCATCTTTTTCTTCAGTATTCAGGCTCTGAATGTTTGACGAGGCCGTGTTGATCGCTGCCGTCAGGTTCGCCAGTGCACCCTGGTGGTTAAACATATCCACCTTGATTTCAGTGATAAATTCCTGCGCTGTCTCTTTATCCCATTCGACCGCCATGAACTTCTCAGGCTCTTTCTGATAGCCACGGATGTTACGGCAGGATTCGTGGTGGATCACCAGCCCTTTACCCGGGCTGACGTGCGCAATAATCGGGTCGCCCGGGATAGGGCGGCAGCATTTGGCGAAGGTGATGAGCACCCCGTCAGCGCCTTTGATTGGCAGGTGACCATGATTTTGCGCGTTAGCAGGAACGGCTGTCGTTTCGCCCTGTTGCAGGTTCTTCGCCACGACCACGCTCATGGCGTTTCCGAGGCCAATCTCTGCCAGCAGGTCATCCAGCGAGGCGAGCTTCATACGCTCCAGCTCATGCTGAATATTCTCTGGTGGGATCTCTGCCAGTTTGCGGCTGCCACCCAGCGCGTGATTGAGCAGACGACGCCCGAGACTGACGGAGTCGTCGCGCTTGAGATTTTTCAGCAGCTGGCGGATTTTTGCGCGCGCTTTTGAGCTCACGACAAAGTTCAGCCAGGCAGCGTTAGGACGTGCGCCCGGCGCGGTAATAATTTCGACAGTCTGCCCGCTGAAGAGCGGCTGCGACAGCGGATAAGGCTGCCTGTCGACGCGGGCACCCACGCAGGCATGGCCGATATCGGTATGCACGGCGTAAGCGAAGTCGACCGGCGTCGCGCCCGCAGGCAGTTCGACAATGCGCCCTTCCGGCGTGAAAACGTAAATCTCATCCGGGAAGAGATCGGATTTAACGCTCTCGATAAATTCAAACGAGCTACCTGCACTCTGTTGCAGCTCCAGCAGGCTCTGCATCCAGCGCTGGGCGCGGATTTGCGCGGTGGTGCTGCTTTCGCCGCCGTGCTCTTTATAAGCCCAGTGCGCCGCGACACCCATCTCCGCCATCTGATCCATGTCTTCGGTACGAATCTGCACCTCAACAGGGACACCGTGCGGGCCAATCATGGAGGTGTGCAAAGATTGATATCCGTTCGCTTTTGGAATGGCGATGTAATCTTTGACGCGCCCCGGACGTGGCTTGTACAGGCTATGCATCTGCCCCAGCACGCGGTAGCAGGTGTCAGAGTCGTGGACGATGACGCGGAACGCGTAGATATCCATGATTGAGTGGAAACGCTGCTCTTTGAGCACCATTTTGCAGTAGATAGAGTACAAATGCTTTTCGCGACCGCTGACGCGGCACGGAATACCGGCTTCCTGCAAGCGCCCTTCGATTTCAGAGAGGATCTTTTGAATCATCTCTTTACGGTTACCGCGAGCGGCTTTCACCACCTCTTTAATCACGCGATAGCGGTTCGGGTACAACGCTTCAAAACCCAGCTCTTCCAGCTCGGTTTTAATGTGATGAATACCTAAACGGTGCGCCAGCGGACTGTAGATTTCGAGGGTTTCACGGGCGATGCGGCGACGTTTATCCGGGCGAAGTGAGCCCAGCGTGCGCATATTGTGGGTGCGGTCAGCAAGTTTGATGAGAATGACGCGGATATCCTGCACCATCGCCATGATCATCTTGCGAAAGTTTTCGGCCTGCGCCTCTTTCTTATCGCGGAATTTCAGCTTATCAAGCTTAGAGACCCCTTCCACCAGCTCGGCAACGCTTTTGCCAAACAGCTGTTCCATGTCCTGGTAGGTGGCAGGGGTATCTTCAATCACGTCATGCAGCAGGGCGGCCATGAGCGTTTCGTAGTCGAGTTTCATCTCGGCCAGAATACAGGCCACCGCTACCGGGTGCGTGATATAGGGTTCACCGCTTGAACGTGTCTGGCCCTCGTGAGCGTCACGTGCAACGAGATACGCCTGCTGAAGACGCTTAATCTGGTCTTCAGGCAGGTAGGTTTGAATCAGTTGATTCAGGCTTTCAAACAGATACAAGGGCGACCCGCAGGTTTAATTAACGACGACCTTCAGCAATGGCGGTTACGGCCTGCAGTTCTGCGGCTTCCTGCTCTTGCTGCTCCTGGCGCTCACGCACGTCGAGGATCTGGTTGTTGATCAGACCTTCTTCGATTTCGCGAAGTGCAATAACGGTGGTTTTATCGTTTTCTTCCGGTACCAGCGGATCTTTACCGCCTACCTGCATCTGACGAGCGCGACGCGCGGCGACCAGTACCAGGTCAAAACGGTTACCAATTTTCTCTACAGCGTCCTGAACAGTTACGCGTGCCATACTTAAAATGCTCCACAGGTGAAGAAATGACTGGGCATGATACTGAAAGTGGGTTCAGTCTGCCAACAGTTTGGTGATTAATGCGTCATGTCGCTGCTTCTGGCGGCTCATACGCAGACGTTCTGCGCGAAGGATAGTTTTGAGATCGCTCAGCGCGGCATCAAAATCATCATTCACAATAAGGAAATCATATTCCGCGTAATGGCTCATTTCTGCAACAGCCTGTGCCATACGCTTCGCGATAACTTCTTCGCTATCCTGGCCGCGACCACGCAGGCGACGATCCAGTTCATCTTTCGATGGCGGTAGAATAAAAATACTGCGCGAATCAGGCATTTTCTTACGAATTTGCTGCGCGCCCTGCCAGTCGATATCCAGGAACACGTTCACGCCGGTCGCCAGAACCTGCTCAATGGTTTCACGCGAAGTACCGTAGTAGTTACCGAATACTTCTGCGTGTTCAAGAAACGCGTCTCTGCCAATCATCGCTCTGAATTCGTCGTGATTCACAAAGAAATAGTGTTCACCGTGCACCTCACCCGGACGCGGTGCTCGCGTGGTGTGAGAAACAGAAACCTGCGTATCGTACAACGGTTGGGTTTTTAACAGTGCCTGAATAAGGCTGGATTTACCCGCGCCACTAGGGGCAGAAACAATATAAAGCGTGCCTTGAGCCATGAGAGTCTTTTGTATGTGTTAACGAAGAAGTCCTACATACGGGCTTATTATACACGTCGCCGCTGTGTGACGTAGCCTTTGTCACACTTTTTCCCGTGGATGATTAAATTTTGCGTGCTGTTTTCAGGTTTTGTCTGCGGTTTGCAGCAACAAAAAGAAACGTTGGATAACGCCTCGTAAAGCGTAACGTTGCCATTCGCGTCGTTTTCAATACCGGGTTATACCTCCTCCAACGCAAAGGAGGGGTAATAATGTGGCGATGGATAAGCGGGTTTGCGCTGTTGTGGTGTAGCACCGGGTTAGCGGTATGCCCGGTATGGTCGCAGGCAAAAGCAGAAAAGGAAATTGTAGCGCTGAGCGCGCAGATCAAACGCTGGGACGATGCTTACTGGAAGCAGGGAGTCAGTGACGTTGATGACGGGGTTTACGATCAGCTTAACGCGCGGTTGAACCAGTGGCAGCGCTGCTTTGGTCATGTCTCTTCCGAAGACAGACCGCCACCTCTGACAGGTAGTGTGACACACCCGGTTGCGCATACGGGCGTGCATAAGGTTGCCAGTAAAGCTGAGCTCAGCCAGTGGATGCGAGCCCGGCAACATCTCTGGATGCAGCCCAAAGTGGATGGCGTGGCTGTGACGCTGGTGTACCAGGGCGGGAAGCTTGTCCGGGCCATTAGCCGTGGCAACGGTGTGAAAGGTGAAGACTGGACGGCGCAGGTTCGATCAATCCCCTCTGTTCCGCAAAACCTGTCCGGCCCCCTGGCAAATAGCGTCTTACAGGGTGAACTGTTCTGGATTCATGAAAACCACATCCAGCGTCAGATGGGGGGGATGAACATGCGGGCAAAAGTGGCGGGCGCCATGATGCGTCATAACGATAGCGCACTTCTCAGGCAGCTCGGCGTGTTTATCTGGGCCTGGCCGGATGGACCTAAAGAGATGCAGGTATCTCTGGATGCGTTGTCAAAAGCCGGGTTCACCCTGACGGCGCGTTATACGCTGCCCGCCGCGTCTGTGAATGCGGTCGAAGCGCAGCGTTCAGCGTGGCATACAACAGCATTGCCCTTTGCCACGGACGGCATTGTGGTGCGTTCAGCGGATGAACCCGCGGGCGACGGTTGGTTACCCGGTGAAGGCCGTTGGGTTGTCGCATGGAAATATACGCCTGTCGCTCAGGTTGCTGAAGTGCGAGGGATACAGTTTGGCGTCGGGCGAACGGGCAAGGTGTCCGTTGTAGCCGAACTGGATCCAGTAAAGCTTGATGATAAACAGGTGCGGCGGGTGAGCCTGGGGTCGGTCACACGCTGGCAGCGGCTGGATATTGTTCCCGGCGATCAGGTTCTGATAAGCCTCGCCGGGCAGGGGATCCCCCGATTCGATCGAGTTGTCTGGCGGGGAGCGAACAGGGAAAAACCAGAACCTCCGGCCCTGCAGTACCACTCGCTGACCTGTTTTTATGCCTCACCAGCGTGTATGGAACAGTTCTTTGCCCGGTTGACGTGGCTTAGCTCAAAACAAGGGCTAGGGATCGAGGGGTTAGGCGAGGCGGGCTGGCGAACGCTTCATCAGGCGCATCGTTTCGAGCATATTTTTTCGTGGTTAACACTGACGCAGGCGCAGCTACAGTCCACGCCTGGCTTTTCCGCCGGGCGCGGGTTATCGCTCTGGCATCGTTTTAATATTGTGCGCAAACAACCTTTTATTCGCTGGGTCACAGCGATGGGGATCCCGCTGACAAAAGCCACGCTGAATGCGGTTGGGGCGGCGTCGTGGCAGGCGCTGAATCAGCGGAGCGCCGCTGACTGGCAGGCTTTGCCGGGAACAGGTGAAGAGAAGGCGCAGCAGGTCGTTAACTGGTTGCATGCGCCTCCTGTTGATAGGCTGGCAAGGTGGCTGGCTGAGCAGCACATTAACGGGTTCTGACCTTAATGCGCATTGTGCTTGTAATGAAAAACCGGCAGGCCCAGCTTCAGGCGCAATGCCAGCATACGCGCGGTGAAACCAAACAGCAGCGTGGAGATAACCACCACATCGTGGTTGGTGACATAGTGCTGCAAGGCGACATAAAGCACTGCCGCGGCAAAGGAGATGCCGGCATACAGTTCCTTCTGGAAAACCAGCGGGATACGTTTGCAGAACATATCGCGCAGCACCCCGCCAAACACGCCCGTGATCACCGCCGCAATGGTGGCGATAACCGGGCCTTCACCCATATCGAGAGCAATTTGTGCGCCAATGATGGAAAAAACAATCAGCCCAAGCGCATCCAGCACCAGGAACAAGCGGCGCAGATGAGGCATCACCGGGGCTACAATCGTGGTTAGCACGGCTGCCGTTGCCACGATAATGACGTACTCAGGGTTTTTAACCCAGCCGAGCGGATAATGGCCAAGCAGGATATCGCGCACGGACCCGCCGCCGAGCGCAGTGGCCGTGGCAATAATGATCACGCCGAAGGTGTCCATACGGCGACGTCCGGCGGCGAGTGCGCCGGTCATGGATTCAGCGGTAATGCCAATAAGATAGAGAATGTGAAGCAGCATAAACCCTCCGGAATGAAGTGGAGGAGGTTAGCGATTTGTGCGCAAGATCACGATTGAGATTTTCTAAGGCGAGGGGATTTGCCCTAAAGGAATTTATCAACGCATGCCAGGCGGGCTTGTGATAAGGCGGGAGGCAAAAAAAGTAAGGATAAATAAGGATTAGAAAAAGTAATGGGTGATGTGCCAGACACCACCCTGAAAGGTATTACTCGATATTCTGGATCTGCTCGCGCATCTGCTCAATCAGGACCTTCAGTTCAATTGCTGAATTGGTCACCTCTGCATTGATAGACTTAGACGCCAGCGTGTTCGACTCGCGGTTGAACTCCTGCATCATAAAGTCGAGACGGCGGCCTACCGCTTCTTTCTTCTTCAGGATGTTATAGGTCTCTTTAACGTGCGCTTCCAGACGATCCAGCTCTTCAGCCACGTCTACACGCTGCGCCATCAGCACCAGCTCTTGTTCCAGACGGTTGTTTTCCAGCTGGACTTCCGCCTCTTCCAGTTTGGCGACAAGACGCTCACGCTGCCATTGCAGCACTTCTGGCATATGAGCGCGCACTTTAGCCACTTCGGCGCTCACGCCTTCAAGGCGTTGCTCAATCATCGCTTTCAGCGCCTGGCCTTCGGTTTCGCGGGCAACGATAAAGTCATCCAGCGTGCCGTCGAGTGCAGCCAGGATTTCAGCGGTAATCGCGTCCAGATCCTGCTCTCCGGCGGCCATCACGCCAGGCCAGCGCAGAATATCAACCGGGTTGATCTCGCCTTCATCGCTTTGCATTTTGACCCAGTTCGCCGCATTAACCAGCTGTTTTGCCAGCTTTTCGTTCAGGATCAGTTCGCCCTGGGCACTGGCATCGGGCTCAAAACGCAAATTACATTCCACTTTCCCGCGGGTCAGACGCGTACGGATACGCTCACGCACCACGGGCTCCAGGCTGCGCAACTGTTCCGGCATACGGAAATATGTTTCCAGATAGCGCTGGTTTACCGAGCGCATTTCCCAGGTAGCGCTACCCCAGCTACCCTTGATTTCACGCCGGGCGTAGGCGGTCATACTGCGGATCATAGACATTCCCGTTTTTAAAGGAGAGATGGGGGGATTATAGCTTTCAGGGGCTTCTCAGGATAGGAATAAGCGTCCTTTATCCGTATAATGCGCAGCCACATTCGTTTCAAGCCGGAGAATCCATCATGCGTCCAGCAGGTCGTAGCACCAACCAGGTGCGTCCCGTCACCCTGACCCGTAACTATACAAAACACGCTGAAGGCTCCGTGCTGGTTGAGTTTGGTGACACCAAAGTGCTTTGCACCGCGTCCATCGAAGAGGGCGTGCCTCGCTTCCTGAAAGGTCAGGGGCAGGGGTGGATCACCGCGGAATACGGTATGTTGCCGCGCGCAACCCATACCCGTAATGCCCGTGAAGCGGCAAAAGGTAAGCAGGGCGGCCGTACTATGGAGATCCAGCGCCTGATCGCACGTGCGCTCCGCGCCGCGGTTGACTTAAAAACGCTGGGTGAGTTCACCATCACGCTGGACTGCGATGTGATCCAGGCCGATGGCGGCACGCGTACGGCCTCCATTACCGGTGCCTGTGTGGCGCTGGCAGATGCGCTGAACAAGCTGGTTGCCGCCGGTAAGCTGAAAACCAACCCAATGAAAGGGATGGTTGCTGCTGTCTCCGTTGGTATTGTTAACGGCGAAGCGCTTTGCGATCTGGAATACGTTGAAGATTCTGCCGCAGAAACCGACATGAACGTGGTGATGACCGAAGATGGTCGCATCATTGAAGTGCAGGGCACGGCAGAAGGCGAGCCATTCACTCACGAAGAACTGCTCACCTTGCTGGCGTTGGCCCGAGGGGGTATTGAATCTATTGTAGCGACGCAGAAAGCGGCGTTAGAAAATTGATTTTAAGGCGACCAATGAGTCGCCTTTTTTTTGCCTGTAAGACTGAAAAGACAAAGGAGCAAATCCATGAAATCGTATCAGCGCCAGTTTATTGAGTTTGCGCTTAACAAGCAGGTACTTAAGTTTGGCGAGTTCACGCTGAAATCCGGGCGTAAAAGCCCGTATTTCTTCAACGCCGGGCTGTTTAATACCGGGCGCGACCTGGCACTGTTAGGCCGCTTCTATGCCGAAGCGCTGGTAGATTCCGGGATTGATTTCGATCTGCTGTTTGGCCCCGCGTACAAAGGCATTCCAATTGCAACCACCACGGCGGTGGCGCTGGCGGAGCACCATGACCGCGACGTACCGTACTGCTTTAACCGTAAAGAGGCCAAAACCCACGGTGAAGGCGGCAATCTGGTCGGCAGTGCGTTGCAGGGCCGCGTGATGCTGGTGGATGACGTGATCACCGCAGGTACCGCGATCCGTGAATCGATGGAAATTATCCAGGCTAACGGTGCAACGCTTGCGGGTGTGCTGATTTCGCTTGATCGTCAGGAACGCGGGCGTGGCGACATCTCTGCTATTCAGGAAGTGGAACGCGATTATGGCTGCAAAGTGATCTCTATCATCACGCTGACAGACCTGATTGCATATCTGGAAGAGAAGCCTGAAATGGCGGATCACCTGGCGGCGGTAAAAGCGTATCGCGAAGAGTTCGGGGTTTAATTGCGTTGCCCGGTGGCGCTACGCTTACCGGGCCTACCTGTTCGTAGGCCGGATAAGGCGAAGCCGCCATCCGGCGATGGCGTTACTGTAATTGTGCTGCCACTAACGGCCAGCGGGCGTCAAAATCGTCCGTTGGTCGATATTTAAACTCGCTGCGCACAAACCGGGAGAGCATCCCTTCGCAAAATGCCAGGATCTGGCTTGCCAGCAGCGTCTCATCCGTATTATATCCCTCGCCTTCCCGCATTTTCTTCTCGCGCAGAACCTGACGAAGCTGGGCTTCGATACGCTCAAAAAGCTGGTTTATACGGCCTTGCAGACGATCCTGTTCAAACATCAGCGCGTGGCCGGTAAGAATACGGGTCAGACCCGGGTTACGTTCACCAAAGCCCAGAATCAGCAGCACAATCAGACGCAGACGCGTGCTGGTGTCTTTTTCATCCTTCAGAATCAGGTTGATGCGCGTGATCAGGCTATCTTCGATAAACTCGATCAGGCTGTCGAACATCCGGGTTTTGCTCGGGAAATGACGATACAGCGCCGCCTCTGACACGCCCACAGAGGCCGCCAGCTTGGCGGTGGTGATGCGTTGACTGCCGTCGCTGGATTCAAGCATCAGAGCCAGAGATTGAAGTATTTCTTCGCGACGATTCCTTTTCGCGGTTTGTTTTTCTGCCATGTTACAAAATACCCCTGAAAATAAGCACTTGTCAGGCTGGCAACCACACAGCGACCCGCAAACTGACGTTTGCGGTTTGTTATTGCATTATGGCGCTGTGAGATGCGTGTTTGTCGGGCGGTTATTTGCGCCCGGAATGGCCGAAGCCGCCTTCGCCACGGTCGGTAGCGTCGAAGTCTGCCACCAGGTTAAATTCTGCCTGCACCACCGGTACAAACACCATCTGCGCGATACGCTCGCCCGGTTCAATGGTGAAGCTGTCCTGGCCACGGTTCCAGACGGATACCATCAGCTGACCCTGATAGTCAGAGTCGATCAGGCCGACCAGGTTACCCAGCACGACGCCATGCTTATGGCCCAGGCCAGAGCGCGGCAGGATCACCGCTGCCAGTGACGGGTCAGCAATGTGAATCGCCAGCCCGGTCGGGATCAGGGTCGTTGCACCCGGCGCCAGTTCTACGGCGTCATCGAGACAGGCGCGCAGGTCAAGACCGGCAGAGCCGGAGGTGGCATACGTTGGCAGCGGAAATTGCTTGCCAACGCGCGGGTCCAGAATCTTAACGTCGATTTTTTTCATCATAACGGGTAACGATCTCGTCCAGTAATTGTTGGCCCAGGAGTTCTTTGCGCTCAAGCGGTAAGACTTTATCTCCATCCTGCCAGAAAAGGTGCAATGCGTTGCTGTCGCTGTTAAATCCTTGCGTGGACAGCGATACGTCGTTCGCGCAAATCAAATCGAGGTTTTTGCGGGTACGTTTTTGCCGGGCATATTCTTCCACATTATTCGTTTCTGCGGCAAACCCAACAACGTAAGGACGATGAGTTTTCAATGCGGCGACACCGGCAACGATATCCGGATTCTTCACCATTTTTATTGTTAATTCATCACCTTGCTTTTTAATTTTGGCGTCGGCAATGGTTTCGGCGCGGTAATCAGCGACGGCCGCACAGCCGATAAAAATATGCTGCTGTTGAGCATGCGCCTGTACGGCGGCTTCCATTTCCAGCGCGGTAGTTACATCAATACGCCGCACAAACGCAGGGGTGGTAAGCGACACCGGGCCGCTCACCAGCGTCACGTTCGCGCCGCGTTTGGCTGCCGCGGCAGCAATTGCAAAGCCCATTTTGCCGGAGCTGTGGTTGGTAATGTATCGCACCGGATCCAGCGGCTCGCGCGTGGGGCCCGCGGTAATCATGATGTTGAGATGTTGCAGATCGTTGACAGGCGAGAAATGGGCGGCGGCCATATCAACAATCGTCAATGGGTCGAGCATACGCCCTGGCCCCACGTCGCCACAGGCCTGGCTGCCGCTCTCCGGTCCCCAAATTAGCAGGCCGCGCGAGGCCAGCGTATCCAGATTATGCTGGGTAGCGGCGTTGCGATACATCTGCTGGTTCATTGCGGGTACAACCGCGACGGGCGCAGGCGTGGCGAGGCAAATGGTCGTTACCAGATCGTTCGCCATCCCGGCCGCCACGCGGGCAATTACATCTGCCGTGGCGGGGGCAAGGATAACCAGATCGGCCCATTTCCCCAGCTCAATATGGCCCATTGCGGCTTCGGCTGCCGGGTCGAGAAGGCTGTCGGATACCGGGTATCCCGAGACGGCTTGCAGGCTCAGCGGGGTGATAAAGGCTTTGCCGCCTTCGGTGATCGCGACCCGTACGTCGGCCCCGCGCTCGCGCAAACGGCGCACCAGGTCTGGCGTTTTATAGGCAGCAATACCGCCGCTGACGCCAAGAACGATTTTTTTACCGGCCAGGCTCATCATGATTCTTTCCTGTTGGGTTTCACCAGAGAGCGGGCATTTTATCACAATCCCTAAAACGGGGTGATGATGTCCTTAATTCACTTTGCGAGGCGCTACGCAAGAACGAAACGCCAGCGTCGAGCCCCGAATTTGCCTGTGGCAGCATAATGGCAAACAGAAGGAGGCCGGGCATGGAAGAGACTGAACTGCTGCTACCGCGTGAAAAAATGCTGCGCCATGGCGTCACGTTGTTAAAGGACGACGAGCTGCTGGCGCTCTTTTTACGCACAGGCACGCCGGGGAAAACGGTATTTACGCTGGCGAAAGAGCTGATAGAGCATTTCGGCTCACTGTATGGATTGTTGACCGCCGAGCTGGAGGCGTTTACGCACGTTGAGGGTATTGGCGTGGCGAAATATGCCCAGTTGCGGGGCATTGCGGAGCTGGCCCGGCGATTTTACAACGTGCGTATGGAGGAAGAAGACCCGATCCTCACCCCCGACATGACCCGCGAATTTCTGCAAAGCCAGCTTTCCGATCTGGAGCGGGAGATCTTTATGGTGATCTTTCTCGACAATAAAAACCGGGTACTGAAACATACCCGCCTTTTTTCGGGAACATTGAGCCACGTTGAGGTGCATCCGCGTGAAATTGTGCGGGAAGCGATAAAAGTGAATGCAGCTGGCGTGATCCTCGCGCATAATCACCCCTCTGGCTGTGCAGAACCAAGCAGAGCTGACAAAGCAATTACCGAACGTATTATCAAATGCTGTCAATTCATGGACATTCGTGTGCTGGACCATCTGATAATTGGCCGCGGAGAGTACATTTCTTTTGCCGAACGTGGCTGGATTTAGGCTTTTTCTCGCGATCCATCGGGATCTTTGTCTGTTCGGGACTTGAGCACACCGCCGAGTCAGCGTATACTACGCCACCTTTGAGAATCTCGGGTTTGGCATTTGGGCCTGGCAATCGAGAGTTCAATAGAACTATGCGATGACCGGGCTGTAAAGCCTGACGAGGCGCCGATACCCCATACGAAGCTCGAGCTAATTTGATTTTTGGAGAATAGACATGTCCCGAGTCTGCCAAGTTACTGGCAAGCGTCCGGTGACCGGTAACAACCGTTCCCACGCACTGAACGCGACTAAACGCCGTTTCCTGCCGAACCTGCACTCTCACCGTTTCTGGGTTGAGAGCGAGAAGCGTTTTGTCACCCTGCGCGTATCTGCTAAAGGTATGCGTGTAATCGATAAGAAAGGCATCGATACAGTTCTGTCCGAACTGCGTGCCCGTGGCGAAAAGTACTAAGTACTTAAAGAGGAAATAAATCATGGCTAAAGGTATTCGCGAGAAAATCAAGCTGGTTTCTTCTGCTGGTACAGGTCACTTCTACACCACCACGAAGAACAAACGTACTAAGCCGGAAAAACTGGAACTGAAAAAATTCGATCCAGTTGTACGCCAGCACGTACTGTACAAAGAAGCTAAAATCAAATAATTTTAGTCTCCTTGTATTGAAAAACCCCGCATCTGCGGGGTTTTTTGCATTCTGCATCTCAACGGAGGAACCATGCCTGAATTACCTGAGGTAGAGACCAGCCGCCGCGGCATTGAGCCCCATCTGGTTGGCGCGACTATTCTTCATGCTGTCGTTCGCAACGGGCGTCTGCGCTGGCCGGTGTCCGATGAGATCCACGCGTTAAGCGATAAACCCGTCCTGAGCGTACAGCGCCGCGCGAAATACCTGCTGCTGGAGCTGCCTGACGGCTGGATCATTATCCATCTGGGCATGTCGGGAAGCCTGCGCATCCTCACCGAAGAGTTGCCTGCGGAAAAGCACGACCACGTTGATCTGGTGATGAGTAACGGCAAGGTGCTGCGTTACACCGACCCGCGTCGCTTTGGCGCATGGCTGTGGACCAAAGAGCTGGAAGGGCACAACGTGCTGGCGCATCTTGGACCTGAGCCGCTCTCAGAGGCGTTTAACGCGGATTATCTCAAAGAGAAGTGCGCGAAAAAGAAAACCCCGATTAAACCCTGGCTGATGGATAACAAGCTGGTCGTGGGCGTGGGGAATATCTATGCCAGCGAATCGTTGTTTGCCGCCGGGATCCATCCCGATCGGCTGGCCTCTTCGCTGTCTGCGCAGGAGTGCGAGCTGCTGGTCAGAGTGATTAAAGCGGTACTACTGCGCTCAATTGAGCAGGGCGGGACGACGCTGAAGGATTTTCTGCAAAGCGACGGGAAGCCGGGCTATTTTGCGCAGGAGTTGCAGGTTTATGGTCGTAAGGGGGAACCGTGCAGAGCATGCGGGACGCCGATTATTGCCACGAAGCACGCTCAGCGCGCCACGTTTTACTGCCGTCAGTGCCAGAAGTAGGGTTACTTTAACTTTTCCATCAACGCCTGGTGGACGTTAACCGGCAGAAAGTGGGTAACGTCCCCGCGATGGCGCGCCACCTCTTTCACCAGCGAAGAAGAGATGAAGGACCACTCTTTGGAGGGCATCAGGAATACGCTCTCCAGCTCCGGCATCAGATGGCGGTTCATGTGCGCCAGCTGCATCTCATATTCGAAGTCTGCTACCGCGCGAAGACCGCGGATCAGGATATTGGCCTGCTGGGCACGGGCAAAGTTTGCCATCAAATCGCTGAATCCGACGACCTCAACATTCGACAAATGCGAAATCGCATCGGTGGCAAGCTGCACGCGTTCGTTCAGGTCAAACATCGGCTTTTTGCTCGGGCTGGCGGCAATGGCCAGAATCACCTTGTCGAACATACACGCCGCACGGGTGATGATATCAAGATGACCGTTAGTGATCGGATCGAAGGTACCCGGATAAATCGCTTTTGTGCTCATGGCTCACGTTTTCTCTGAGTAGCCGCGGTTCAGCGCCCACAGCTCGGTGTATTTATTGAAAGTATACTGGGCATTCACTACCGCCAGTAACCAGCCCTGTTTGCCGTCCAGCACGCCACCACGTAGCAGCAGCGTTTTCAGAAACGCGCCCAGCGTGTGGGTGAAGATGCCGGTCAGCGTGGCCTTCTTGCCGCGCGCATGCCGCTCCTGTGCCCAGGCGGTGGCATAGTTCAGCTGTTTCCGCTGGAAGCTGGCGAAATCGCGGCAGGTCAGATGAAGCAGATCGCCCGTCAGGGGGATGACCTGAGCGTTATCGCAGGCCAGAGACTCATGGACCAGGTTGTCGTTGTACTGATAACGCTCGCGGGCATAGAGGCGCATCACGCGGTCGGGGTACCAGCCGCTGTGGCGCATAAAGCGGCCCAGGAAATAGTTACGACGCGCGATACTGTAGACCGCGCCGGGCTGTGGCGCGGCAAGCACCGTTTGAATGGCCTGTCGGAGTTCCGGGGTGACGCGCTCATCGGTATCGATCATCAACACGTAATCGCCTGTGGCGTAACCCTGCGCACGCTGACGCTGAATACCGTAGCCCTGCCAGTCGGTGTCGGTAAAGACTTTTGCCCCAGCTGCACGGGCAACGTCCGCCGTATTGTCCGTACTTCCGGAATCGAGAATGACGATTTCGTCAGCCCAGGCAACAGAGGCCAGGCAATCCGGAAGCAGGTCGGCGGCGTTTTTGGCGATCATCACGACCGACAGACGCGTTGACATTAGTGGCTCCGCTGCGGCAGGTAAGGTTGCAGAAGTTGCAGCAGACGGGTCAGTGCGCCCTGGTTCTGATGCAGGACTTCAACGGCGTGACGACCGTACCACAGGCGGTAATCTTCGTCAGTCAGAAGGGTTGAGACCTCTTTGACCACCGAGTCCGCATCGGTCACGGTGATTAAGCCATCGGCTTGCTGCAATTTCGCGCAGATATCTTTGAAGTTAAACGTGTGTGGACCCATCAGCACGGGAATGGCGTGGGCTGCCGGCTCCAGCGGGTTATGACCACCGCGCTCCACCAGGCTTCCGCCAACGAAAGCAAGATCGGCAATCCCGTACAGCAGCATCAGTTCGCCCATCGTATCGCCAATCACCACCTGCGTGCTGCCAGAGGGGATTTCGCCGCTGCTGCGCAGGGTGAAGCTGAAACCGCCTTTTTGCACCATCTCCCGGGCATCTTTAAAACGCTCAGGATGGCGAGGAACCAGAATCAGCAGTAAATCAGGGAATTTTTCCAGCAGTTGGCGGTGAGCCTGAAGAATAATGGCCTCTTCGCCGTCATGGGTGCTGGTGGCAATCCAGACCTGGCGACGCGGCGCCCACTGACGACGCAGCGTTACCGCACGGGCGGCGAGTTCAGGGGTGACGGAAATATCGAACTTCAGGCTACCCGTGACCGCAAGCTGGTTGCGCTTCAGGCCGAGGGCGATAAAGCGCGCGGCATCTTCTTCGTTCTGCGCGGCGATCAGCGTAATTTTGCTGAGCAGGCGACGCATAAATTTACCCAGCTTGCCGTACCCTTTCGCCGAGCGTTCCGACAGACGCGCGTTGGCGATAACCAAAGGAATTTTACGGGTATGCAGGGCGGAAATCATATTCGGCCACAGTTCAGTTTCCATGACGATCACCAGTTTAGGGCGAACGGTATTCAGGAAACGGTTCATGGCGCAGGGGAGATCGTACGGCAGGTAGACGTGATGCACGTCTTTACCGAAGGCAGACATCACGCGCTCTGAGCCTGTTGGCGTCATCGTGGTGACGGTGATGGGCAGTGACGGATAACGGTGGCGTAAGGCACGCACCAGTGGAATGGCGGCCAGCGTTTCCCCGACTGACACGGAATGCAGCAGAATACCGTCCGGCGCCACTTTATTGCGGCAGTAGCCATAGCGTTCGGCCCAGCGTTTACGGTACGCAGGCGCTTTACGGCTACGAAGCAACAGTCGCAGCCACACCAGTGGCTGAATGATGTAGAGCAGGGCGGTATACAACAATTCCAAGCGATTATCCGTTTTTTAGTTTCGGCCGGGAAATTCTAAGCATTTAAGCGTGCTAAAGCTATCTCTTATGCCAGATACCGTTTTAAACGGAAGTAGCGTCGGCCCAGGCGCCAGCGCAAACGCGGGCTTTTGGCACTTTTCCAGATGAGCTTCCAGATCCCGGTGTCGAAGAACTCTTTGATTATCATTGATTTCTTCGCTTCATCCTTCATGTTGTCGAAGGTATGAATAATTCCCAGACCCTCTTTGGCGATTTGCCAGTGACAGGCCGGGATATTTTTCACTTTATCCGGGTAGCGCTGGTTAATGGCATCAAGCATCTTCAGGATCTTCATGTAATGGCGCGCTGAGCGAATCAGCGTGTCGTCATTATCCGGGGTGTGCGATACCGAGGCGGAGTGAATGTAGTAGTCGTAAAAGCGTTCGCTGGTGTACTGAACGCGTTCTGCAGCAAGCAGCACCTCAGTCGTCCACGGGATATCCTGATGGCGCAGGCCAGGCTCGAAACGAAAGCCGTGCTGACGAATAAAATCGTGACGATAGATATTCAGCCAGGTCACATGCAGAAACTTACGTGAATCCAGCGCCTTTTTTAACCATGCCGCGCCATTCATGACGCCCGTTGAGGCGAGCTTATCTTCAGGGAAGATAGGGCGAGACGGTTTTTTGTTATTTTCCCAGACGTAGTTGCCATTGCAGGTGGCGACATCCAGGTTCTGCGTGACGGCCATATCCAGCAGACGCTGGTACATGCCGGGTTTGAAGACATCATCAATATCCGGGAAAGAGAGATATTGGCCGGTCGCAATGGCCAGGCCGGTATTACGCGCGATGGACACGCCCTGATTAGGTTGTTCAATAACCTGCATCTGTGGCAGCTGTTCGCGCCATTTTTCGACAATCTGCATCGAGCGGTCAGTGGAGCCGTCATTCACGATGATGACTTCCATACTGTCGATATGCTGATTTACAAGGCAGGTAAAGAACTGATCGAGAAAAGCTTCACCGTTATAAACGGCAACCACCACGCTTAATAAAGGCGCTGAATTTTGCATATGAAACCTGATTATTTTTGGTTGTCGACCAAAGCAATGTATTGCTGGCAAATGGCGTTGATACCGAACGATGCGATCGTTTCGCGATCAACAACCGGCGGAGAGGCATACAGTTCTGCCAGGGTATTCGCCAGTGATTCGTCGGTTAACGCGGTCAGACCACGCGCCAGAGGGCCAGTAAGGATCTCAGCAGGGCCGCCAGGGCAGTTTGTACTCACCGGTGGGGTCTGACAGATAATGGACTCTACCAGTACATTACCAAAACCTTCGCAGTCGGAACTTAACACTAAAAGGCGTGCACCTTTGATCCACGGATAAGGATTGGTTTCAAACGGGCGGAAGACGATCTTGTTTTCAATTCCCAGCTTAGCGGCAAGCTGTTTGAGCTGGTTAATTTTCACGTCAGAGCCTTTGCCCATCAACACCAGCGATGCGTCAATCTTGCTCATCGCAAACGCCCGCAGCAGCCGGTCGTGACGTTTGTGCTCATGAAAACGGCCAACGTGGATAATGTAATTCTGCCCCTGCATCTCAAAGGGCGCTTCCGCCAGACGCTGAATTTCAGGGATATCAAACGGGTTATGGATAACCGCTTTGCGCCGCAGGGGGATCGCGAGTACTTCAGACAGATCGTGCAGCACGGCACCGGATACCGCCACCACGTTGCGGTTTTCATAGGTATGACGAATTTTATAATGCTTAAACCAGCGAGAAAGCCCGCTGCGATGGCGCAAATAGGAGAAGGAGAACATCCCGTGTACGCAAAACCAGACCTTATCGCGATCCAGCACGCGGCTGTGCGCCACGATACGGTCGGTTTTATGCAGATGCGAGAAGACGACGTCAAATTTACCGCTGCGTTCTGCCTGCTCAATGGCGCGATCCAGCAAACGGGCGCGACGCGGGATCTCGGTCAGCTTCCGCCAGGGTTTTTTACAGGTATCCTGCACGACCTGAAAATCGATGCCTTCCGGAATGGCGTAGTCGCACACCTTCCGTAAGGAGAAAAGGATGACCTGATGCCCCAGTTCTGTCAGTCCGCTGGAGAGGGTGAGAACCGTTTTTTCGGCTCCTCCACCGGGTAAACCATCAATAATCATTAGGATGCGCATTATTAATCCAGTAATTTTTGATAAAGCGAAATAAGCTGACTTGATAGTTTTTCAGGGGTTGCTTCTCTGACGCGTTCACGCGCCACAAGCCCCATATTGTTATTTTTTTCCAGTGAAGGGATGGACATGACGGCCTCCTTCAATGTGTGGATATCAAGTGCATCACAGTAAAACCCGTTCTGGCCTTGCTCAATAAATTCTGAACCACCGCAACTCTCTGACGTAATGACGGGCAATCCACAGGCCATTGCTTCAAGTATGACGTTAGGGAAAGGATCATACAGCGTCGGCAGCAGTAAACCATCAGAAAGCTGATAAAATGGCAGCGTCTCTTTTTGCATCCCCAGGAAACGGATTTGCCCCTCACAGCCTAATGAACGGGCGAGGTCGCGATAGCGGCTTTCCGCTTTATCCTGACCGACCACAACCAGCCACGCCGATGTTCCTGCTATAGCCTGAATAGCGCTTGCCAGCCCCTTGCGTTCAAACCCTGAACCCACGAAGCAGAAAATGACGGCATCAGCGGGTAAGCCAAATTGCTTACGCAGTACAGCGCGCTGCCTCTCTTCTGCCGGAACGAAGCGGCGGGAATCTATTGAATTATAAATCACATGTATCTTTTTTGCGTCAATATCAAAGTCTTCGACGATTTCGCGCTTGATCATCTCCGCATTACAGATAACGGCTTTCAACTCGGGAGCCTGGTACATTTCACGTTCGGCGTTCATCACGTAGCGGTGATAGCGATCGTGCATGAGCAGCTTAGCGCGCCAGGCGGGAAGAATACGCGTACGCTGTAGCAGCCAGCGTCGATGTACACCATCTCCGGCGCGGTAAATATCGCAGCCCGGAATACGTTCGTGGCTCTGTACAATATCAAACTGCTGTTGCTGCCACAGCGCGCGCGCGGCGTGTGCAAAGCCGCGTTCACGGCTGATGCGGCCCCACTTTCGTGGATCGCAAATATGAATATGCCAGTCGTCCTGCTTTTCGCCCTGCCACTCGCGGGTGATGACGTTGAGCTCAAGATTTTGATTGCTCAGCGCGGTGAGTGCCCTGGAGACAAAACGTTCTGCTCCCCCATCCGGCCGATATTTTTGGCGCACAATGGCCAGACGATGAAGCTTCATTGCAGGTATCTCCTTGCGGCGGAGACGACAGCATCAACGGGGATGGCGTCGAGATAACGTTCCGTCGTTTTTGTATCAATGGCGTCAGGGTTGGGAAGCGGGCCGTAGTTACCAGCCCAGATGACCTCGCCGTTAACCTGCCATGGCGACCAGAACGTCAACTTTGATGGGCCAAACAGCGCCACGCAGGGCGTCTGAAGGGCGGCGGCCATGTGCATGGGGACGGAGTCAACGCCAATGAACAGGGCTGCGTGATCGATAAGCGAGGCCAGCTGGCGCAGGGTTAACTGCCCTGCCAGCGATACAACACCCGTCTGCGGGGAGGCGGCAAGAATGCGGTCAATCATCGCCAGCTCTTTCTTATCCGGTCCCGCCGTAAGGACGATAGTGTGGCCGTCCTGCTGCAACGCGGCGATAGTTTGCGCCATTTTGCCTTCGTCCCAGCACTTAAAGAACCAGCGTGAAGTGGGTTGAATAACGATATAGCGTTCCCCCACGCCCTTTTGTGTCAGCTTGTGATGAGCATGGTGCCAGTCATCCGCGCTGTAAGCCATGGTGACGGCGGGTCTGGCGGCAACGGGTAATGGTTTCAGTATGGACAGGTTTTGTTCAACGGTGTGCAGGTTCTGATGGCTGGCGACCGAGACCAGTTCACTGTGACAAAAACGCCAGAAGGCATTATTGCGCTTGTTAAAAGCGAACCCGAGCCGAACCGGTGCGCCGGTGAAGCGGGTAACCAGCGCGCTGCGCCACTGATCGGCAAGATTGATCACCAGATGATAATGCTGAGCGCGTAAAGCACGAAGCAACTGCCACTCTTTTTGCAGGTGCTTCAGCGTCCCCAACTGCTTCCATTTACGATCGATACCATAGATCGTACCGATTGCCGGATGCGCGGCGAGCATGTCTCGCGTCTCTTCATAGAGAAGCACGTCGATTTGGGCTTCAGGCCATTTCTGGCGCAATGAATTGATGACGGGGGTGGTGAGTAACATGTCACCATGATGGCGAAGTTTAATCAGTAAAATGCGCAAATCAGGCGTGTCAGGTAAGTTATTCATCATCATCTTATCGGCGTTGTACTGTTGGCAATTCTAATAGACCTGGTAACGACTTGCACTCTTTCTCCATAATGTCAGGAATTTCCCTGGAAGGGTTTACTCCTGCTTTCGGGCGTGCGTAACATAGCGCTAACTATTTTGTCTTGCGGACTCATTATGAAAAAACCAGCGTTTATCATCACGATCGATACAGAAGGGGATAATCTCTGGCAGAACCACCGGGTCATCAAAACGGAAAACGCGCGCTACCTGGCGCGGTTTCAGACGCTTTGCGAGCGTTTCGGCTTTAAGCCTGTCTGGCTCACCAACTACGAGATGGCCGTCGAACCGGTGTTCATTGAGTTCGCGAAAGAGGTCATAGCCCGGGGGCAGGGCGAGGTAGGAATGCATCTCCATGCCTGGAACAGCCCTCCGGAGCACGATCTGACCGGTGATGACTGGCGCTGGCAGCCTTATCTGATTGAGTTTTCAGACGAGGTCATGCGTGAGAAAGTGCTGTTCATGACCCGCCTACTGGAAGAGACCTTCCAGACAAAAATGCTCAGCCATCGCGCCGGGCGCTGGGCATTCGACAGCCGTTACGCCCGGTTGCTGATTGAGCTGGGGTATCAGGTAGATTGTTCCGTTACGCCGCGCGTGAACTGGCGCAACGCGAAAGGTGCCCCGCAGGGTAATGGCGGAACGAATTACCAGCATTTTCCCGATCGCGCCTACTTTTTGGACGTAGACGACATTTCCCGGCCGGGAAACAGCCTTCTCCTCGAAGTGCCAATGAGCATCCAGTATAAACACCCGGCATGGCTGAATTCCCTGAAGCAGGGTTACGATCGTCTGCGCGGTAAATACCGTTCTCCGTCAGTTAACTGGTTACGCCCGTCCGGCGGTAACGCGCAGGAGATGATTAAGGTTGCGCAGCAGTGCCTGTCTCAGGGAAATGACTACGTAGAGTTCATGCTGCATTCGTCGGAATTTATGCCTGGCGGGAGCCCTACTTTTAAAGACGAGGCCGCGATTGAGGGGCTTTATCAGGATCTGGAGCAGCTCTTTACCTGGTTATCAGATAAGACCGTGGGGATGACGCTGGCGGAGTTTTACCAGTACAAAAAATAGTTATGCCCGCCAGGCGGGCATATTTGCTATTGCTGCTTTGTTTGGGTGAAAGGTGTACTTAATGCAAACAAAACCATAAAGAAGATTAAGGCTTCTGAACTGAGCAGTATGACATCCGTCAGACCATACAAAAGCAAAAGTAGCATCGAGGTTAGCAGCAGTGCGTTTTTACTTCTAATAGAGTAAGCTATTATCGAAACAAAAAAGAAGCACAAAATTAGCAGTCCAGGAATGCCTTGCAGTGAATATTTTTCAATAAACTCATTGTGCAAATGAATTCGAATGTAACCGAGCGCTGCTGCAACATGTTGATGTCCATTTGCGACATAATTTCGAACCCATGATTCCCTGCTTTCAATAGACTGTCCCAGTGGATGCGCAATGCCAGTCATAAGACCCACGTTCCACATTGAAAAACGAGCCCCCAGAGAAGTTGCATCATGCCCTTCCTGATATTTAGTTATCTCAGTCACTGTTTGTTGAATTTTAGGTGATATCAATGGTTTATAACTTACAATTATGATCCCTGCAACGATGCATAAAAAAATCATTAATGATTTAAGGTGAATTTTTCGGAAATGATAAAGTGTAAGAATAATAGCCAGTAACAGGTAAAGGGCCATGGCGGCACGCGTGGCTGTCAAAAGAATCAGGAAGAAAGATATCAGGACTACGACGCCTGCCAAAAGGTATAATTTCACATTATTCTTTAGGTATAAGCTGTAAACAAAGGCTAATGATAGAACAGAATATACATACGCTGCGATAGTTGGACGGTTTATAGCCATCTCTACGCGATTAATACCTTGTACAGCCTGATAAAGGCCATAAGCTGTGGCAAGGGTATAACCTACAGCTGTACTAATTAAGAAATATTTCACAAAATTATCTTTTGTTACATAATTTTTGAAACGGTCAAGGTAAAAAATCAAAAGGCTTGCCAGAATTAATTTTTTACTCGATCCAAGATAATCACTGTATGCGTTTAATCCCTCATTATGCAATTCATAAGTGACATACCAAATAAGATTAAGTAACCCTATCAGCATAATAGGATAGGCGATACTAAAAGGATGCCAGGAGATTTTTTTATACTCAAATGCCAAACCCAAGATACTTGCATATATTGCAATATAGAAAAACTCTCGTTGTTTCCCTGAATTAACAAGCACAAGAGCTAAAGAGATAAGGCTCAATGCGAGTGTTAACTGGTAAGTTCTTAACTTTATTTTTTCCATAACGCCTCAATAACCCTTTTTTTGTAGCTAAAACGAACATCGGTGGACAGGAAAAAAGACAATGTGTACATGGCCTTTACGCGTTGTTTCACGAGTTGCAATTGTTGGTCTGTAAGACAGGACCGATGGTTGCTGTAAATATCAAACCAGTGGCAATTGACAAGATGCTTGTAGCTTGACGGAAATGTTCTTTCCATCTGTAACGTGCATTCGACAAGCGTTGAAATTTTGCTGGCGTCCAGACTGCTCGACAAACTGTCGCGACGCTTGACGTAATAATAATGCCCCTGGCGTTGATAGACTATTTTGCTCGACTGCATCAACATTCCGGGGAAGACAGCGAAATCCTCATAACATAACATTGGAGGAATAGGGTTGCTTTCGTACAGGCTACGATGAATAAACTGGCCAATGAGATGCGCCTGAAAGTCTTTATGGCGTAAGAAACGAGCGACTGCTTCATGTTGTGACAATGGCACAGGATTGAATCCCTGCCAGTCTGAAGTCATTTTCCGGGGATCGCGAATCTCAAGCAAACGTGTCAGTAACATATCCGGACGTTGCGCTTTCAGAAAGGTAATTGCGTCCCTGAGGCTGCCCGGCTTTAAGCAATCGTCACTGTCGAGCATCGTAATATATTCACCGGATGCCAGTGCGACAGCACTGTTTCGTACCCGGCCGACGTTACGAAAGTTCACGGTGCGCGTTATGATCTGAGGAAATTTAGGTGACCACTCTTCAATTATTGCCTGCGTGGTATCCTCAGAACTGTCATTAAAAATAATAATTTCAGTGTCTTGAACGGTGGCTGCCAGCAGGCTTGAAAGCGTGGCATGCAGCGTAGCTTCAGCGTTATGAGCAGCAATAATGACGCTTAAAAAAGCCATAAAAATTAGTTTCCTTGAGCGTCGGTAGCGCTAGCCAGTGAGCGGGCTTTGGGTAATGTACGGATAAACTGCTGAAGATCGTGTAACGCGGAGTCAGTGACAGAGAATAGTGCTTCCCGTTCTTGCGGGAAGTAATAGCGCGTTTCAAACACATAAGAACAAATGTTGTCGTCATTCCCGATCAGCAACACATTGCCAAGCGGACGTTGTTCATAGTGACAACACGGACCAAACAGCAGGACTACCGGAACGCCAACGGCGTCTGCGATATACACATTCCCCGAGTCAGACGCGATATAACAGTCCATCTTAGAAATGGCCCAGGGAAGCTCTTCCAGCGAAATTTTGCCAATAAGATTGATAAAATTAGGGATTTCACCGTAAAGGCGGGTGATATCGTCCATCCACGACTGTTCATTTGGCGCGCCGAAGACATAAAACTCGCAGGGTAAATCAGCGAGTTGATCAACAATCCGCTTCCAGATAACCGGAGGGACGGTTTTGGCTTTATTGCCCGCCGCAATACTGATGCCGATGCGGATAACGTCAGGTTTATCAAGAATGGCCGGCCAGGTCGTCGGTTTAAAGAGCGGCTTTGTGGCGTGCTTGGGAGAGTCTTGCCATGTGAGTGCGCGGTCGGCCAGTTTCAGGTAGTTCGACACCGAAAGCGTTTTTTTGCCATGCTCAACGGTACCGTCAGCCGCAAGATAGAAAATCCCGTGATACCACCTGCGCGTGTAAATGGTTAAAAATTGTTTGTTTTTAGCATTGCAGACGGCGGCAAAAAAGAGGTTCACGCTGTTGGGTTGTAGCAGGTAGACGTTGTCGTAGCGGTTCATGATCCTGCACGCGAAGCACAGTTTACGCCACAGGTTGCGCTTATGCTGCTCAATAAAATAGATCTGCTCGATAGTCTCATCATGCTTCGCCAGCGCACCAACGCTGCGACTGACCAACACATCGCTTTTTTGCAGATATGCCAGTAGAGGTGTCGCATTAATAAAGTCACCGATTTTGGCTGTCTGAATGACAAGGTTTTTGCCCGTGTCTTTTCGAAACAGCTTCCGGAGGAGTTTCACCGGAAAGAGTAAAATCAGCAGAAATACATAACTCATGGGTTAAATATCCCTGTTGGAAAGCCGATGGCTGCCCTGTAAAAATGAAAAAATAGCATCTGCGCTAATATCCTTCGTTTGTTGCGTAGGGCTGACCATCTGATGCTGGTTTTTACCGTAACCCCCGATCAACCCCGGATCGGTCGGGCCGAAAATCGTGATATTAGGACGATCCAGTGCGGCGGTTAAATGGCTTAACCCTGTATCCACAGAAACGACGGCGTTAGCGCCCGCTAGCTGTGCGGCAACCTGCGCCAGCGTGAGTTTGGGTAACACCTCAACGTGGGAAAAGCCTGCTGCCAGACGTTCCGCACGCTGCCGCTCATGTTCTGCACCCCACGGGAGTTTAATATGGATACCGCAAGGTTGCATTAGTTCAATCAGCCTTCTCCAGTGCGTTTCCGGCCAGTGCTTATCGTCGCGCGTTGTGGCATGCAGGAACACCAGATACGGTTCGGCATGCTCCTCCGTCTCGCGCAAAAAATGCTGTGCAATAGCGTAGTCACCCTGGGCTTCAGGTTTTGCATAGCCCAGGCTTTTCGCGAACAGCTCGCGGGTACGTTCCACGGCGTGCTGCTGCTTCGCAATATGGTGGCGACGATTATAGAACAGGCTCGCCAGCGGTTCGCGGGCGGTTTGCCAGTCCATGCCGTGCTTTACGCCGTGCGCCAGACGCGTGACCAGCGCGGCGCTTTTCACCAGGCCCTGAGCGTCAATGATCGCGTCGTAACGCCGGGCCTGCACCGCTTCGCGGAAGGCTTTACGTTCGGCTTTAATCGGTGCGGAGAACCATGCTTTGCGCCAGCGGCGAATGGCCACCGGGATCACGCGGTCAACCGCTTCGTGCCAGGTGGGGATCTGCGCGAAGCCTTCTTCCACCACCCAGTCAAAACGAATGCCGGGAATGGCCCGCATCGCGTCCGTCAGTGACGGCAGCGTATGCAGCACATCGCCCATCGAAGAGGTTTTAACGATCAATACCCGCATTCGTTATCCTTCTTCGCTCAACAGAAGTTCGTTGAGCTCTTCGAGAACGCGCTGCGGCGTAATGTCGATCAGGCTCTGATGGTAGCCTTCTGCGGCATCACCTTTACGTACCTTGTGGTAGCCGGTGATCAAACGGATCACGCGCGCTTTGTGCGACAGCGGCGGCGTGAAGTCCGGGCTGCTCGGGCCATACAGCGCCACCAGCGGACGATCCAGCGCGGCGGCGACGTGCATCAGGCCAGAGTCGTTGCTGACAACGGCTTTACAGGCGGCAATCAAAATAACCGCCTGCTCGAGCTGCGTTTCCCCGGCCAGGTTTCGGCACCAGGCCTGTTGCTCGGTGCTGAGCGTGGCGAGAATTTCATTGCCCGCCTCGTGATCTTTCGCCGAGCCAAACAGCACAATTTGATAGCCTTCGTCGATCAGCTGTTTCGCCAGCTCTGCGTAGTGATAGTGCGGCCAGCGTTTTGCCGGACCAAACTCCGCGCCGGGGCAGAAGCTAATCTTCGGGCGTTCGGACGAAATGCCAAACGCGTTGCAGGTGTGGGATTTCTCCCCGTCGCTTACCTGGAGCTGCGGCCACAGTAGCGGCTGCGGCAGATCTTTCGCGCTGCGCATCACGCCTTTGTCGTAGGCCAGCGCCACGTAGCGTTCTACCATCAGCGGCCAGGCCTCTTTATCCAGCACCCGGGCGTCGTTAAGCAGGCCGTAGCGCATTTCACCGCGCCAACCGGTACGGTGCGGGATGCCCGCAAAGAAGGGCACGAGAGCGGATTTGAAGGAGTTTGGCAGGACATATGCGCGATCATAGCGTTTCTCGCGCAGGCTATGGCCGAGTTTGCGGCGTTCACCGATTTCCAGCGCCCCGTGGCCGAGCGGCATCGGGATCGCCTCGTTCACTTCCGGCATACGCGATAACAGCGGACGGCACCATGCGGGTGCCATCACGTCGATTATCGCCTGGGGATAACGCGCCTTGAGCGTGCGATAGAGACTTTGCGACATCATCATGTCGCCCACCCAGGACGGGCCGATCACCAGTATTTTCATTCACTTCATCCTTCAAGCTGTCTCTGCGTTGGCTGCCTGCGTTCACTCCAGTCACTTACTTTTGTAAGCTCCCGGAGATTCACTTAGTTGCCGCCTTGATACCGCTCGAATGATTTTGTGAATTTATATCGCGGTCACGGTTCAGCCAGGCCATATATTCCGTTACGCCTTCGGCAACGGTCTTGAACGGCTTGTCGTAGCCTGCGGCGCGCAGGTTAGTCAGGTCCGCCTGGGTGAATGCCTGGTAGCGGCCTTTCAGCTTATCCGGGAACGGAATGTACTCGATGCTGCCTTTCTTATGGTAAGCCAGCGTCGCGTCTGCCACCGCCTGGAAGGATTCCGCGCGGCCTGTGCCCAGGTTGAAAATGCCGGACACGCCGTTTTCCAGGAACCACAGGTTCACTGCCGCCACGTCGCCTACGTAGACGAAGTCACGCTTAAAGCCGTCGCTGCCTTCGAACAGTTTCGGACTTTCGCCGTTATTTAACTGGGTGTTCAGGTGGAACGCCACGCTCGCCATGCTGCCTTTGTGGCCTTCGCGCGGTCCGTAGACGTTGAAGTAGCGGAAGCCGACAATCTGAGAGTTGGCTTCTGGGAGGATCTGACGCACGTACTCATCAAACAGGAATTTGGAGTAACCGTAAACGTTCAGCGGCTGCTCATACTCGCGGGATTCGATGAAATCTGAAGTGCGTCCACCGTAGGTTGCCGCGGAAGAGGCGTACAGGAACGGAATTTCACGCTCCAGGCAGTAGTGCAGGATCTCTTTGGAGTACTGATAGTTGTTGTCCATCATGTACTTGCCGTCCCACTCGGTGGTGGAGGAACAGGCCCCTTCGTGGAAGATGGCTTCGATCTCGCCGAACTCTTCACCCGCCATAATCTGGATAAGAAAGTCTTCTTTATCCATGTAGTCAGCGATGTTCAGATCCACCAGGTTTACGAACTTGGTGCCGTCTTTCAGGTTGTCCACCACCAGGATGTCGGTGATGCCTTTGTCATTGAGGGCCTTAACAATATTGCTGCCGATAAAGCCCGCGCCGCCGGTAACGATGATCATAACTGTAACCTTTGAAGTGTGGAGTCCGGGGAACATCCCGAACGCTAATCTCTTTATCATATCATCACAATGCCCGGTCTTCAGCCATTCACCGATATGCAGCAGGGGTACACGTGATTTATGCTGCAAAAACGAGAAGAGATACGGCGTCATCTCGTCATGAACTATTGGTTTGGGTAATATGTGCCAAAATTTGCCGAGTCTGGAGAATTGCAATGCGTGGTGATTTTTACAAACAGTTAAACAGCGACCTCGACACCGCACGTGCGGAAGGGTTGTTCAAAGAAGAGCGTATTATCACGTCTGCCCAGCAGGCGGACATCACCGTTGCCGACGGCAGCCATGTGATCAACTTTTGCGCGAACAACTATTTAGGTCTTGCGAATCACCCTGAGCTGATTGCCGCGGCGAAAAACGGCATGGATACCCACGGCTTCGGCATGGCCTCCGTTCGCTTTATCTGCGGTACCCAGGACAGCCACAAGCAGCTTGAGCAAAAGCTGGCGAACTTCCTCGGAATGGAAGACGCGATTCTGTACTCCTCCTGCTTCGACGCCAACGGCGGTCTGTTTGAGACCCTGCTCGGTGCAGAAGACGCGATTATCTCCGACGCCCTGAACCACGCCTCCATCATCGACGGTGTACGCCTGTGCAAAGCGAAGCGTTTCCGCTACGCCAACAACGACATGGTTGAGCTGGAAGCCCGCCTGAAAGAGGCCCGTGAAGCCGGTGCCCGCCACGTGCTGATCGCCACCGACGGCGTGTTCTCCATGGACGGCGTGATCGCCAACCTGAAAGGCGTGTGCGATCTGGCGGATAAATACGACGCGCTGGTGATGGTGGATGACTCTCACGCGGTTGGCTTTGTCGGCGAAAATGGCCGCGGCTCCCACGAATACTGCGACGTAATGGGCCGCGTAGATATCATCACCGGTACGCTGGGCAAAGCGCTTGGTGGCGCGTCTGGCGGCTACACTGCTGCGCGCAAAGAGGTGGTTGAGTGGCTGCGTCAGCGCTCCCGCCCGTACCTGTTCTCCAACTCCCTGGCGCCGGCGATTGTGGCCGCCTCTATTAAAGTGCTGGAGATGGTGGAATCCGGGGCTGAGCTGCGCGACCGCCTGTGGGCTAACGCCCGCCTGTTCCGTGAAAAAATGAGTGCCGCAGGATTCACCCTGGCCGGCGCTGACCATGCGATCATTCCGGTGATGCTGGGCGACGCGGTTGTCGCGCAGAAATTTGCTCGTGAGCTTCAGAAAGAAGGGATTTACGTGACCGGGTTCTTCTTCCCGGTGGTACCAAAAGGTCAGGCGCGTATCCGCACCCAGATGTCTGCGGCGCACTCGCCTGAACAAATTGAACGTGCGGTGGAAGCCTTTACCCGCATCGGCAAACAGCTGGGCGTAATTGCCTGAGGACGTGTGATGAAAGCGTTATCCAAACTGAAAGCGGAAGAAGGGATTTGGATGACCGACGTGCCGGAGCCGGAAGTCGGTCATAACGATCTGCTGATCAAAATTCGTAAAACCGCCATCTGCGGTACTGACGTTCACATCTACAACTGGGACCAGTGGTCGCAAAAAACCATTCCCGTGCCAATGGTTGTCGGCCACGAATATGTCGGCGAAGTGGTCGGCATTGGCCAGGAAGTGAAAGGCTTCAACATTGGCGACCGCGTCTCCGGTGAAGGCCACATTACCTGCGGTCACTGCCGCAACTGTCGCGGCGGACGTACGCACCTGTGCCGCAACACCGTCGGCGTGGGCGTGAACCGTCCGGGATGCTTCGCGGAATACCTGGTGATCCCGGCGTTTAACGCGTTCAAAATCCCGGACAATATCTCTGACGACCTGGCCTCCATCTTCGACCCGTTCGGCAACGCGGTACACACGGCGCTCTCCTTTGACCTGGTGGGTGAAGACGTGCTGGTCTCCGGCGCGGGCCCAATCGGCATTATGGCGGCAGCCGTGGCGAAGCATGTGGGTGCGCGCAACGTGGTGATCACCGACGTGAACGAATACCGCCTGTCGCTGGCGCGCAAAATGGGCGTCACCCGCGCGGTGGATGTCTCGAAAGAGAGCCTGACAGACGTGATGGAAGAGCTGGGCATGACCGAAGGTTTTGACGTGGGTCTGGAGATGTCCGGCGCGCCACCGGCGTTCCGCACCATGCTCGACACCATGAACCACGGTGGCCGAATCGCGATGCTGGGTATTCCGCCGTCAGATATGTCCATCGACTGGAACAAAGTCATCTTCAAAGGGCTGTTCATAAAGGGCATTTATGGCCGCGAGATGTTCGAAACCTGGTACAAGATGGCTGCGCTGATCCAGTCCGGTCTGGATCTGTCCCCGATTATCACTCACCGTTTCTCCATCGATGAGTTCCAGCAGGGCTTCGACGCAATGCGTTCCGGCCAGTCAGGGAAAGTGATCCTGAGCTGGGATAAGTAATCAAAAAGGGGCCTGAGGCCTAATGCTGGTCACTTAAGGTGACCAGCATTGTTTTTAAAGGGATATTTTGATTTTTTCTGCCTGATTTCCTTTTCATATTCCCGCTCCCTCCTCAGTGGCAGTTTCAGCATTGCCGCATTACTGTAGAAGTGCTTCAGATGCCCCGGTACTGCGCCCGGTGATGACCATGGCAGCCCG
>NZ_JBMKJI010000038.1:0-32809 GCF_049237025.1 Enterobacter cloacae complex sp. SYL001
GAAGTAGTGATTCACGACTTCAAGGCGCTTTTCGAAGGGGTATTTTGGCTTTGACATATCAGGGACTATTCCATTTCATCGTCCAACAAAATGGGTGCAGTACAGGTAAATGCAAATTTCCCGGGGCTTTCCACTTTCTGTCCCTCAACAATGCTCAAGACAGAAAGTCTTAAGCACCCGCCGCATATCTTATCCCTCTGAATTAAAATGCAAAGATGTAAATCTATTCTGCGTAAATTACATTATTTCTGCGAGCCGCTTTCCAGAATAATAATTTCTATTTCTTATGAATTAATCGAAAATAAAAAGGGAGTGAATATATCACTCCCTTTATTCAACGATAAATTAACGGCTTCATCCCATTGCGCTTTCACGCAGGCGGGCTTTCAGCTTGTTATATTCGTCGATCACGTACTGTTCCGCTGCGCGCTGATCCGCTATGGGCTCCACGTTTACGGCGCAGTATTTATACTCCGGCGTTTTGGTTATCGGGCTTAAGTTCTCCGTCACCAGCTCGTTACAGGCGCCAATCCACCACTGGTAGGTCATATAGACCGCGCCTTTGTTCGGACGGTCGCTGACCTGCGCGCGGGTAATGATGCGGCCTTTACGCGAGTTCACCCACACCAGCGCTTCATCTTCAATACCGAGCCGTTCGGCATCGGCGGTGTTGATCTGCGCGTAGCCCGGTTCATCCGCCAGCGCCGCCAGCGCGGCGCAGTTGCCGGTCATGGAACGGCAGGAGTAATGGCCCACTTCACGCACGGTGGAGAGCACCATCGGATACTCGTCGGTGAGTTTATCGATCGGCGCGACCCAGTCGCAGGTGAAGAATTGCGCCAGCCCGTTCGGGGTGTCGAATTTTTCTTTAAAGAGGTACGACGTTCCCTGATCCGCCTCTGACTCATCCCGGCACGGCCACTGGATGTAGCCTAGCTCACCCATTTTTTCATAGGTTGCCCCATAAAAGTCCGGGCACAGATGCCGCAACTCGTCCCAGATCTCCTGGGTGTTGTTGTAGTGCATCGGGTAGCCCATGCGGGTGGCGATTTCGCTGATGATCTGCCAGTCCGTTTTCAGATCCCACTTCGGCTCGACAGCCTTGAAGAAGCGCTGGAAGCCGCGGTCTGCCGCCGTATAGACACCTTCATGCTCTCCCCAGGAGGTCGACGGTAAAATCACATCCGCCGCCGCCGCGGTTTTGGTCATAAAGATATCCTGAACAATCACCAGCTCCAGATCCTCAAAGCCCTTACGCACCGCAGACAACTCGGCGTCGGTCTGGAGCGGATCTTCACCCATGATGTAGGCCGCACGCACTTCACCGTGCGCCGCGCGGTGCGGCAGCTCGCTGATGCGATACCCCGTGTGCTCAGGCAGGCTCTCCACGCCCCAGGCCTTCGCGAATTTCTCGCGATTTTCCGGGAATTTGACGTACTGGTAGCCCGGATAGGTGTCCGGCAGCGCGCCCATGTCGCACGCGCCCTGCACGTTATTCTGACCACGTACCGGGTTCACGCCCACATGCGCTTTACCCAGATTGCCGGTTAACATGGCGAGGCTGGTGAGCGAGCGCACGGTTTCCACGCCCTGGTAGAACTGGGTCACGCCCATACCCCACAGAATAGCGGCGGTTTTCGCTCCGGCGTACATCCGCGCCGCCTGGCGGATCTCCTGTGCGCTGACGCCGGTTATCGCCTCAACGGACTCCGGCGTATAGCCTTCGACAATCTTGCGATACTCTTCAAACCCTTCCGTACGGCTTGCGACAAACGCCTGGTCGTAGAGGTTCTCCTCAATAATGACGTGCCCCATTGCATTTAACAGCGCGATATTCGAGCCGTTTTTCAGTGCGATGTGCATATCGGCAATGCGCGCGGTTTCAATTTTGCGCGGATCGCAGACGATGATTTTCGCCCCGTTCTGTTTGGCGCGAATCACGTGATTCGCGACGATAGGGTGAGAATCCGCCGGGTTATAGCCGAAGATGAACACCAGATCGGTGTTATCTATCTCATTGATGGCATTACTCATTGCGCCGTTACCGACCGACTGGTGCAGACCTGCAACCGATGGGCCGTGTCAGACGCGAGCGCAGCAGTCGACGTTATTGGTACCAATAACGGCGCGCGCGAATTTTTGCATCACATAGTTGGTTTCATTCCCGGTTCCGCGTGAGGAGCCGGTGGTCTGAATCGCATCCGGGCCATACTTGGCCTTGATGGCGCTAAGGCGCGTGGCGACGTAATCCAGCGCTTCATTCCAGGAGACGGCTTCCAGTTTGCCGCCGCGCTCGCGGCGGATCATAGGGGTTTTCAGGCGCGGCGTGAGGATTTGGGTATCGTTAATAAAATCCCAGCCGTAGTACCCTTTCAGGCACAGCGTGCCCTGATTGGTTTTACCCTGCGCCGCTTCCGCCCGGACGATTTTGCCGTTATCGACCACCAGGTGGATCTTGCAACCTGAGGCACAATAAGGGCAAACCGTGACGACTTTTTTCATCACTTTGCTCCAGTTAAACAGTTCTTACCTGCCCAATATGCAGCTTCTATGCCATGTTTTTACTATGGGTATTTCCTGACTTTACGACCCTTTGCGGGGCAAAACCCTGACGAAAAACAGCCAATCGTCAAAATTGACGTGTCGAAAGGGCAGGGGATGTGACATGGATTGAATTTCCGTCACGTAAAAAACAATTCGGCTGGAGTCGGCGGCAGAATGGTTCAGACTTAACATAATTCCCTGACGGAAGCATGCGATGAAACCGGCGATTCTGGTGGTTGATGATGATGTCGCAGTCTGCGAACTGCTACAGGATGTGCTCAGCGAGCACGTCTTTACCGTGCTGACGTGTCACACCGGTCAGGAAGCAGTGAACCGTGTCCAGCAGGACTCCGGCATTGCGCTGGTTCTGCTGGACATGATGCTGCCGGATATCAACGGATTACAGGTTTTGCTGCAGATGCAAAAGCGGCGACCGTCGCTACCGGTGGTGATGCTGACGGGGCTGGGAAGTGAATCAGATGTAGTCGTTGGGCTGGAAATGGGCGCTGATGATTACATCGGAAAACCGTTCAATCCGCGCGTGGTGGTCGCCCGCGTTAAGGCGGTGCTGCGTCGTACCGGTGCGCTGGCCGCGGAGCCTGCCGCGCCGCGCGTTGAAGGTATTACCTTTAACGGCTGGACGCTGGACACCACCCGCTGCGAGCTGAGCGATCCGCAGCGTAATACCGTGCCATTAACCCAGGGCGAATATGGCCTGCTGCTGGCATTAACGCAAAACGCCCGCCGGGTACTGAGCCGTGAACAGCTGCTTGAACTGACCCACAGCGAAAGCGCTGAGGTCTTTGACCGCACTATCGACGTGCTGATCATGCGGCTGCGGCGAAAAATTGAGGTCAATCCGCACCAGCCTCTGCTGATCAAAACCATTCGCGGTCTGGGCTATGTTTTTGCCACGGACGTTTCCCATCATGAGAAAGCCGCCTGACCGTTCTCCTGAATAAACGTCTGAAGCTCGGCCAGCGTTTTCGCGCCGTCAATTGCATTAGCCGCCAGCAGGCTGGCCCGCGCGCAGGCGTGCGCCAGATAAATACTCTCCGTCAGCGGCAGGGATTCATGGCAGCCGTATAAAAAGCCCGCGCAAAACGCGTCGCCCGCGCCGACGCTGCCGATAATCTCGTCCTGCGTCAGCTTCCACGACGGAACCCATTGCCCTTTTTCACCCGGCGATTCACCCCATGCCCCTTCCGGACAGTGGATCACCACCCGCTGCCGCACGCCTGCCGCCAGAAGCTGTGCGGCAGCGTCGGCGATATGGGCCATGTTCAGCGCATCATGGCTGTCGCGGATCTCAAGCCCGCTAAACTCACCGGCTTCCAGCTCGTTAATCACCAGATAATCAAGATGGCGCAGGGCAGGGAGCACCAGCGGCTGATAGCGCGGGTCGCCCTTGCGGGACACCAGATCGAGCGAGGTTTCATACCCCTGATCGTGCATCTGTGCCAGTAACCGCGCGCTGCGGGTGCCAAATTCGTCATCCGGCATGTCCAGGCTGTCGAGCAGCAGCAGATAGCCGAGATGGAAGATCTTCAGCGATCCATCTAAACGATCGAAGGCGGGAAGATCCAGCAGGCGGTTGGCGCCCGGCGAGTGGAAAAAGGTGCGCTGTCCGCTGGGGTCGGTCATCACCTGCGACATCGACGTTGGGGAGAACGTCGTGCGCTGCACGCGCTGGCGATTGACGTGATACTGGTCGAGCATCGCCAGAATATAGTCTCCGTCGCTGTCTTCCCCAATCAGCCCCACCGCCTGTAACGGCAGGCCGACGTGCATTTTCGCCAGCGTCAGCAGAACGTTGAGTGGCGCACCGCCGGTTGAGCGTTCGCTGTGGGTGATTTCTGCCAGCCAGCCGCGCTCCGGCCACTGTACGATCTGGTGGACGTGATCCACCAGCATATTGCCTGCGGCGACGATCCCTTTGCGTTCCATTAGGCCTGCCCCGCACTGCCGAAGATGCGCATCTGTTCCGCAACCGTATCGGTAATGGCCTCTTCAATGCCCAGCAGCAGCTCGGCAAACTCATCGTAAAGCGATTGGCGGTTCGCCATGCGTTGCTCAACGGCGGCAAGTGCGGCCTGCGACATGCCGGTATAGAAATTGATTTTATGAATACCGAGTTCAATGGCGCGGCGGAAATCAGTGTCGCTTATGCCAGAGCCACCGTGTAAAACCAGCGGCAGGCCCGTCTGCTGGCGAATGGCGTCCAGACGCGGAAAATCAAGCTTCGGCTCGCCCTTGTATTTGCCGTGCGCGTTGCCAATGGCAACCGCCAGCGCATCGATGCCGGTTGAATCAACAAATTCGCGCGCCAGCTGCGGGTCGGTAAAGAAGGCTTCATCCGCATGACCGTACAGCGCGCCACCTTCATCCCCGCCTACCGCGCCCAGCTCCGCCTCTACCGAGACGCCCACCGCGTGGCACATCTTCACCACTTCCCGGGTCTGGCGGATATTTTCCTCATAGCTCAGCGTGGAGCCGTCGAACATCACCGAGCTGAACCCTAAACGCAGGGCGCGCACCACCGCCTCAAAATGCAGTCCGTGGTCGAGGTTAAGCACCACGGGAATATCGTGGCGGGCAGCTTCGAATTTCACCGCTTCCACCAGCGACTCCAGAGACACGTACTTAAAATGCACTTCGGCGATGTTGATGATAAACGGCGAGCGTTCCTGCTTCGCGGCGGCAAACAGGGCGCGCAGAAAATGGGAGTCGAGCACGTTGAACGCGCCCAGGGCGTAGCGGTGTTCCCTGGCGTGGGCCAGACCGTCGGCAAGAGAAATCAATGGCATCATTCACTCCTTATATCCGAAAGAGGGTGTACTCGTTGCACAGCACCAGCACCGCCGGTTCGTCTTCTTCAATGGTGTTGTAGCGGTCAATGGGCTGTAAAAAGTGGTTGTCGTGTTCATCGTCATTGACCGACGACACTTCGCCCACCAGCACGTCACCAAAGCCGCGTTCACCCCAGAAACTGTGGTACAGGCCGGGCGTCAGGCAGATGCTCTCCCCTGGCGTGAGGCGCAGCTGGCTGCCGGGCATGTGCGTCTGCCGACAGCCATCTATCGTGACGGTCACGTCGGTGTTTTCGGTCTCTTCATGCGCGCCCGCATTCCATAACTCAATAATCAGATTCCCGCCGCCGCGGTTAATGATGTCCTCCCGCTTGCGCCAGTGAAAATGCATCGGCGTCACCTGGCCGTCGCGGACATGCATGATTTTTTCGGCATAGCACTTTTCATAGGGCACGCCGTTGGGGGAGCCGTTGCGCAGGGTGAACAGCGTCAGGCCCTGGGTGGCAAAGCTGTTGCCGCCGAACGCCGTCACGTCCCAGCCGAGCCTGAGGTCAAACACCTCCTGCCATGCTGCCTGGTCAAGCTGCTGCCATTTTGTCGGCGGAAAACTGGCAAAAGGCGGGAGATGCACGTCGTGCATGGAGAAGAACTGCCGCGTGTGGCCGAGGATTTCATTGATGTCGGAGCGTTTCATGGGGACTCCTTGCGTTTTTGCCGCCCCCTCACCCTAACCCTCTCCCCAAAGGGGAGAGGGAACTTGAACACCCTCTCCCCTTTGGGAAGAGGGCCGGGGTGAGGGGCTTACTTAACCGTCCACCCCTTATACGTGCCGACGTTCTTTTTATCGATCATCGTCACCGGGATCAGCACGGGCTCTTTCGGCGCAGGTTTGCCCTGAAGAATGTCATAGCCAATCTCCACCGCCTTCGCCGCCATCACCTGCGGATCCTGCGCCGGGGTAGCAACAAACAGCGAGTTTTCGCGCTTCAGGGCTTCTTCACCATCCGGGCTGCCATCCACGCCAACGATAAAGAATTCGTTGCGTTGCGCCTGTTTAGCCGCCAGATCGGCGCCGATCGCGGTCGGATCGTTAATCGCGAATACGCCGTCGATCTTCGGATTGGCAGCCAGCAGGGAGGTCATGACCTCCAGGCCGCCTTCGCGGCTGCCTTTGGCGTTCTGATTATCCGAGAGCACTTTGATATCCGGGTGGCGCCTGAACTCGGTCTGGCAGCCCTCCACGCGGTTTTGTACCGCAGAAACCGGCGGTCCGTTGATGATCACCACGTTGCCTTTACCTTTCAGGCGGTCGGTAATGTACTTACAGGCCATTTCTCCCGCCTGAGTGTTATCGGAGGTGATGGTCGCATCGGCCCCTTCCGCCGCCACGTCCACCGCCACGACCACGATCCCCGCCTCTTTAGCGCGTTTTACCGCGGGGCCGATCCCTTTGGAATCCGCGGCATTGAGGATGATCATGTCTACTTTCGCCGCAATGAAGTTATCGATCTGCGACACCTGCTGGCCCAGATCGTACCCGCTGGAGACCAGCGTCACCTTGACGTTGTCCCCCGCCAGCTTGCGCGCTTCCAGCTCGGCACCTTTGGTGATCTGCACGAAGAACGGGTTAGCCAGGTCACCCACCGTCACGCCGATGGATTTCAGATCTTTTGCCTGCGCAAACGGGGTTGCGGCCAGCAGCGCGCCAGCACAGAGCGCGGTCACTAAGGGCTTCAATCTCATGCTGTATTCCTCACGTAGGGTATTGTTGTTATGCACTTTGATGGTGTCGGGTACGGTATTTGTCGATCAGCACCGCTATGATGATCACCGCCCCTTTGATCACCAGCTGCCAGAAATAGGAGACGCCCATCAGCGTCATGCCGTTGTTGAGGGTGGCGATGATCAGCGCGCCCACCAGGGTGCCGGTGATCGTGCCGATCCCGCCGACGAAGCTGGTGCCGCCGAGGATCACCGCCGCAATCGCATCCAGCTCGTACCCCGTGCCGAGGTTGCCGTTGGCGCTGTAGAGACGTGAAGCGCTCATCACGCCGCCTAAGCCCGAGAGCAGGCCACTCATGCCGTAGACAAACAGCAGCACCAGCCAGACCTTAATGCCGGTTAAGCGTGCCGCCTGCATGTTGCCACCAACCGCATAGATGTGAACGCCGAGGGTGGTGCGGCGCAGGATGAACCAGCACACCACAATCACCGCCAGGGCGATCACCACCAGCCATGGAATCGGGCCGAGGTAGTTATTGCCGATCCACTCGAAGTTAATGTTGGAGTTAATAACCGTCGTGCCGTCCGCCAGCAGATAGGCCGCGCCGCGCAGCGCCGTATAGGTGCCGAGCGTGACGATAAACGGCGGAAGTCCGGCGAAGGCCACCAGCGCACCGTTGAACAGCCCCAGCACCATACCGAGCATCAGCGCCGCCGGAATGGAGAGCATCGCAAATTCAGGGATAAGCGACACTACCATCGCCGCCACTGCCGTGGTGCCCAGAATCGAGCCCACGGAGAGGTCAATCCCGCCGGTCAGGATGATGAAGGTCATCCCGGCCGCCAGCACAATGTTGATCGACGCCTGCCGGGTAATGTTGAGCAGGTTGCTCTCGGTGAAAAAGTTCGGGGCGATAAAGCCAAATACCGCCACAATCAGGATTAAAATCGGCAAAATGCCGATCGTTTGCATCAGATCGCTCATCAGCATTTTTTTGGCGGAGGCGGATTTCGCCACCTGCTGCGGATGGGTTGGAGTTGTCATAATTACACCGCCTGATGATGTGTGTCGTTTACGCCGGTTGCCAGCGTCATGATGTTTTCCTGAGAGATGTCGCGCCCGTGCAGTTCACCCGCAATGCTGCCTTCCCGCATCACGTACACCCGGTCGCTCATCCCTACTACTTCCGGCAGCTCGCTGGAGATCATCAGAATCGCAACGCCTTTGCGCGCCATCTGGTTCATGATGCGGTAGATCTCGCTTTTTGCGCCGACGTCTACGCCGCGCGTGGGCTCGTCCAGAATCAGAATGCGCGGGCCTATCGCCACCCAGCGGGAGATCAGCAGTTTTTGCTGGTTGCCGCCGGAGAGCCCGCCCGCGCGCACCTGTGAATGGGGCACGCGGATATTGAGCAGGGCGATGGCGTCATCGGAAATCGACTGCGCTTTTTTGCGGTTCAGCCAGCCGAAGGTGGCGTCGCGCTCCAGCGTCGCCATGGTGATGTTCTCCTGCGCCGCCAGCTCCAGAAACAGACCTTGCTCCTTGCGGTTCTCGGTAAGAAAACCGATGCCGTTCTCAATGGCCGCGCGCGGGGAGTGGATCACCACCGGTTCGCCGTCCACCTCAATCATGCCGCCGGTGGCTTTGCGCACGCCGAAGATCAGCTGCGCCAGCTCGGAACGCCCGGCCCCGACCAGCCCTGCCAGCCCGACGATTTCACCGGAGCGCACCTGCAAACTGCACGGCTGTACTTTTTTGCCGTCGGTGAGGTGGTGGACGTTAAGACGCGGGCTGCCGAGAGGAATATCGCGCTCTTTGTTAAACAGATCGCTGAGCGGACGGCCCACCATCATGCGCACCAGCTCGGAGGCGTTGAGCCTGTCGCGCGTCAGGCTGCCGACGTATTGCCCGTCGCGCAGCACGCTGACGCGGTCCGAGAGTTCATACACTTCCGCCATCCGGTGGCTGATGTAAATAATCGCCATGCCTTCATCGCGCAGGCGCAAAATCAGTTCGAACAGACGGTGGGTTTCGCGCGAGGAGAGGGCGGCGGTAGGTTCGTCCATCACCAGAATGCGGCTGTTGCGGTGCAGGGCGCGGGCGATCTCCACCTGCTGCTGCTCGGCTATCGTCAGCTTCATGACCAGGTCGGTGGCGCTGAACTGCGCACCGAGGCGGTCAATGACCGCCTGCGCCTGGGCAGCCATCTCTTTGCGCTGGACCAGCCCGCCGCGCGACAGCTCGCTGCCGAGAAAAATGTTTTCCGCCACGGTCAGGTTAGGAGCAAGCTGCATCTCCTGATAAATCAGGGTAATGCCTGCGGCCAGCGCATCTTTCGGACCTTTGATGTGAAATGGCTTGCCGTCGATGAGGATGTCGCCGCTGCTGGCGGTATAGGCGCCTGCGAGGATCTTCATCAGCGTGCTTTTTCCGGCGCCGTTTTCCCCCATCAGCGCGTGGATCTCACCGGGGAAAACCGTCAAATCCACGCCCTTGAGCGCGTGGAAATTGCCAAACGTCTTGGCAATATTGCGCATCTCTAAAACCGGGGTTCTGCTCATGGCGGATCTCCTGTGAATGTCGATATCTGCACTTCATCACAGGCGCGTAAATGCAAAATGTCAGAAGCTGTTCATATTTGTCATAGTTATGAATAGCTAATCGCCATCACATTTTCCTTTTCCCTCTCCCTGTGGGAGAGGGCCAGGGTGAAGGCACCAATCCGCAGAGGAGCCCAAACCCATGTCTTCACGCCCCCCGTTCTTCACCAGCGCCCGCGGACGCCTGCTGATTTTTAATCTGCTGGTGGTCGCCGTCACGCTGATGGTCAGCGGTGTGGCGGTGCTCGGCTTTCGTCACGCCAGCCAGATCCAGGAGCAGGTCCAACAGCAAACGCTGGATGACATGACCGGCAGCATGAACCTCGCCCGTGATACCGCAAATGTGGCAACGGCGGCGGTGCGGCTGTCGCAGGTGGTCGGTGCGCTGGAGTACAAAGGCGAAGCCGAGCGGCTGAAACAGACGCAGATGGCGCTGCGCCACTCGCTGGATCAACTTGCCGATGCGCCGCTGGCGCAGCAGGAGCCGGCGCTGGTGGCGCGAATTATTCGCAGGAGTAATGAATTACAGCAGAGCGTGACGGGAATGCTGGAGCGCGGGCAAAAGCGGCATCTGGAGCGTAACGCGCTGCTCAGCTCGCTCTATCAAAGCCAAAGCTACCTGCGTCATTTGCAGGATATCAACCGCCGTTACGCGAGCAATGTGCCAGACGCCCGACAGCTTGCAGAGATGGACAGGCTGATCGTTGCCGCCATTGATACCCCTTCACCGCGCGCCACGGTGCAGCAGCTGGATGCAGTAACCGCGGGGTTATCCGCGAGCGCCCTGCAACCGGTGGCCAACCTGGTGCTCCCGGATTTTAATGATGAGCTGCGCAAGCTCGCACCACTGTCGACGCAGCTGGAGGAGAGCGAACTGTCCATCAGCTGGTACATGTTCCACATCAAGGCGCTGGTGGCGATATTAAACAGCGACATTAATCAGTACGTTGAACAGGTGGCGCAGGCTTCCCGGCTTCGCACGGCCCAGAGCCATCACGAGCTGCAATCCATCAGCGTGTTTATCAGCATCTTCGCGGTGCTGGCGCTGATCATCACCGGCTGTGCCTGCTGGTATATTTACCGCAATCTGGGCTCCAACCTGACGGCTATCTCAAGGGCGATGTCGCGTCTCGCTCATGGGGAGCAGGATGTGTCGGTGCCCGCGCTACAGCGGCGTGATGAGCTGGGGGAACTGGCGCGCGCGTTTAACGTTTTCGCCCGCAATACCGCTTCGCTGGAGCACACCACGCGGCTGCTGAAGGAGAAGACCTCACAGATGGAGGTTGACCGCATCGAACGTCAGGGGCTGGAGGAGGCGCTGCTGCACAGCCAGAAAATGAAGGCGGTCGGGCAACTGACGGGTGGCCTGGCGCATGATTTTAATAACCTGCTGGCGGTGATTATCGGCAGTCTGGAGCTGACCGATTCGGCATCACCGGACGCGCCGCGCATCACCCGTGCGCTTAAAGCCGCGGAACGCGGAGCCATGCTCACCCAGCGTCTGCTGGCCTTCTCGCGCAAGCAATCCCTGCATCCACATGCGGTAGAGATGAAGCCGCTGCTGGAGAACCTGAGCGAGCTGATGCGGCACTCGCTTCCCGCCACGCTGACGCTGGATATTGAAGCGCAAACCCCGGCCTGGCCCGCATGGATTGACGTCAGCCAGCTGGAAAACGCCATTATCAACCTGGTGATGAACGCCCGTGATGCAATGGAGGGGCAAAACGGTGTGATTAAAATTCGCACCTGGAACCAGCGTGTGACCCGCAGCGACGGGCGCAGGCAGGACATGGTCGCGCTGGAGGTGATTGACCACGGCTGCGGGATGTCGCAGGAGGTGAAATCGCAGGTCTTTGAACCGTTCTTCACCACCAAACAGACCGGCAGCGGCAGCGGGCTAGGGCTGTCGATGGTGTACGGCTTTGTGCGCCAGTCGGGTGGTCGCGTTGAGATCGAAAGCGCGCCGGGGCAGGGAACCACCGTGCGGCTCCAGCTGCCGCGCTCGACGCTGCCCGCGTTCTCCGATGATGCCGCGCTGGCGACCACGGCCCCGGCAGAAAGTGAGCTGCTTGTGCTGGTCCTGGAAGATGAGGCGGGCGTGCGGCAGACCCTGTGCGAGCAACTGCACCAGCTTGGCTACCTGACACTTGAAGCCGAAAACGGCGAGCAGGCGTTGAACATGCTGGACGCATCACCGGATATCGGCATGTTTATCAGCGACCTGATGTTACCGGGCGGCCTGAGCGGTGCGGAGGTGATCGGCCATGTACGCAGCCACTATCCGCAGTTGCCAGTTCTGCTGATCAGCGGGCAGGATTTGCGCCCGGCGCATAACCCGCAGCTGCCGGACGTTCCGTTACTGCGAAAACCGTTCACCCGCGCACAGCTGGCGCAGGCGCTGCGCAAGGTGATGGTAATTTGAGATTCCTCCGCTACTCCCGCTAACAGCCAGTCATTACTTTAAGGCCAGTTCACCTGCGAGTCTGGCCTTATGAAACGTTACTCTACCGCTCTGTTATTGGGTCTGCTGACTTTAACCAGCCAACTGGCGCATGCCGATGTGATTGATGATGCTATTGGCAATATTCAGCAGGCGATCAACGACGCCTATAACCCCGGCAGCAGCCGTAATGACGATGACGACGATCGTTACGATCGCAGCCGTCAAACCGACAGCCGCCAGTACGACGATCGTCGCCGGCAGTTAGAAGACCGACGCCAGCGCTTAGACGAGCGTCAGCGGCAGCTGGATGACGACCGGCGTCGGTTAGAGGAGGATGAGCGCCGGTTAGAGGATGATTACGATCGGTGGTAAACCCCGGTATCGCAACGCGTAGGCCGGGTAAGGCGCAGCCGCCACCCGGCAAAACCTAATCCAGCATCAGTACCATCCCGTCATACCCCGCTTCAATGCCGTCCGGCAGCGGGTTATCCATCATCCAGACGTCAAACTGATGGCTGATATGCGTCAGGATCACCTGCGGACAGCCAATCACCTCGTTCAGCGCAATCACCGTATTCAAATCACAGTGGTTGCGCGGCGTCTCCTGGCGCGGTTCATGGCTACAGTCAATAATCATCGCCTGCGGCTGATTATTTAGCAGAAACGTCACCGTTTTATCCGGTAGCCCGGCGGTATCAGAAAGCCACGCCACGCGGCTGTGGGCGGACTCCAGCAGATAGCCAAATGTGAGTTTTGAATGGTTGAGCGGCAGCGGCGTGACCCGCAAGCCCTGAAGTTCAAACGTCACAAACGGCTCTACCGTGTGGCTGAAATCCAGAAGGCCCGGATGTTTGAACAGGTCGTCACAGCCTGCGTCGTCCGGCGGACCGTAAACCGGAATGGTCGCTCCCACGCCCCAGCGCAGAGGAAACAGCCCCTGAACGTGATCCATATGATAGTGGGTAAGCAAAAACTGCCTGAAACTCCCTGCGGGCCAGTCGTCCATCAGGTCTGGAATACCTGCGTCCAGCAAGGTGACCGCATCGTTGAATTTCACCGCCGCGCTGCAGGGGCGACGGCGATAATTTTCCTGTAAACGCGCCCGTCGGCACGCCGCGCAGTCGCAGCCAAACACCGGCACCAGCTGCGCCCCTCCCGTTCCTGTTAGCGTGATCGTCAGACTCATAACGCACCTCTACAGCGGTTTGGTGAAGCGGAAATGGCTTTGCGTATACCCTTCACGTACATAAAAACGGTGCGCGTCCACGCGCTTCACGCTGGTGGAAAGCTCGGTCAGCTCGGCGCCTGCCTGGCGTGCGATCTCCTCTGCCCAGGCCAGCAGCTGGCTGCCCACTTTCAATCCGCGCGCCTGCGGCATCACCACCAGCTCCTGGATCTCGCCGATCCAGCGGGCGTGGTGCAGGTGAAACTGCATGTGCAGGCCGATCATCCCGATGATCTTCCCGTCCAGCTCGGCCAGCTGGTAGCGCATATTGTGATCCTGCAAGTTGGCCAGATACCCGGCGTGAAACGCCTGATGATCGAACTCGGCCTGCTTAAGTTCGCAGATCAGAGCGTAAACGATCGGCGCATCGTCGGCGGTGGCGGGGCGAAGCTGGCAGTCAGGCATGCTGTTTCTCCTTCTGGCGAATAAGCGATAGAAAGGTCTCGACTGACTGTAGCAAACTTCCGTCGTTATTGAGGAGATGGCAACCCGACGGGGTGTAGCGCGCCGCCCGTTCCAGCCGCTGGTCGATCTCGCGTGCGTTTTCGCGCCCCCGCTTTTGCAGCCGGCTACGCAGAACCTCCGGGGAAACCTGCAAACAGACCGGGAGCAGCGCCGCTTCGTACCGGGCGCGAGCCTGCGGGAGATGCGCCCGTGAGCCGTTAACCAGCACGTCGAACCCCGCGTGCAGCCAGAGGTCGATCTCAATGCCGACGCCATAGTAGTAACCGTTGGCATGCCAGCTTAGCGCCAGCAGGTTTTGTCCGGCGCGGGTAAAAAACTCCTGCTCGCTCAGGGCGATATGGTTTTCGCTTCCGGCGTTGGCATCGCGCGTGATATAGCGGTGCGCCACCAGCAGCTGTGAGTGTTCCCGCTGCCGTAACGCCGACAGCAGGCTGTCCTTCCCGGAGCCGGACGGGCCCATTAACCAGATGAGTCTTCCCATCAGAACACCCTTTTTCCCTGACGCCAGACGTGGTCGATATGAATGTGCTCGCCCTTACGGTGCGCCAGCACCAGATCCGCGCGTTTACCTTCGGCGATTTCCCCGCGATCGTGAAGATTGAGCGCGGTGGCCGGGTTTTTCGTCACCAGGCGAATCGCCTGCGGCAGCGTAAAGCTGTTGCCTTCGTCGTCCGCGACGCGGAAGGCCGCGTCCAGCAGGCTGGCGGGGTAATAGTCAGATGAGAGGATATCCAGCAGGCCGAGGGAGGCGAGCTTGCTTGCCGCCACGTTTCCGGAGTGCGACCCGCCGCGCACGATGTTCGGCGCACCCATTAGCACGTTCATGCCATGCTTACGCGATGCCTCTGCCGCCTCGAACGTGGTGGGAAATTCGGCGATCACGCTCCCAAGCTGGTGGGATTCGCGAACATGGTCGTGCGTGGCATCATCATGGCTGGCCAGGGCAATATTACGGTCACGGCACATCGCGGCAATGGAGAGACGATTCGGCTGCGACCACCGCGCCGCAAGCTGGAGCTGCTCTTCTTCATAGCGCGCCATCTCGGCATCATTGAGCGCGTATTTGCCCTGATAGTATTCGCGATACTTTTCAATGTTGGCGAACTGGCGCTGCCCCGGCGAGTGATCCATCAGGGAAACCAGCGAGACCGGCTCGCGGCCCACCAGCTTTTCAAACAGCGGCAGGGTGGTGTGGTGCGGCAGCTCGCAGCGCAGGTGCAGGCGGTGCTCGGCGCGGTTGAGGCCGCGCTTTTGCGTCTCCTCCACGGCGTTGATCATCTTCTCCAGGTTCTCCAGCCGATCGCCGCCGTCGCGCACGTCGCCGATCGCCACCGCGTCCAGCACCGTGGTGATGCCGCTGGCGACCATCAGCGCGTCGTGGCTGCTCATCGCTGAATGCGCGGGCCAGTCGACCTTCGGGCGGGGCGTGAAAAATTTATCAAGATTATCGGTATGCAGCTCAATCAGCCCCGGCAGCAGCCAACCGCCTTCGCCATCCATCGCGTCCGGTGAGCGGCTCTGGGTTTCAGCAAAGGCGCGGATGACACCGTCCCGGACCTCAACCGAGCCGTTCACGACTTCATTTTCCAGTACCAGCCTGACGTTATTGATAATCATACGTTTGTCCCCATCGGGTGCAGTCTGTCCGCCACGCGATGGCGTACGGCGTCGTCGTGGAAGATCCCGACGATCGCCGCGCCGCGCGCTTTGGCCTGTTCGATCAGTTCCATCACCGCTGCGCTGTTTTTACTGTCGAGCGAGGCGGTGGGTTCATCCAGGAGTAAAATCGGGTAATCGACGATAAAGCCGCGGGCGATGTTCACGCGCTGCTGTTCGCCGCCGGAAAAGGTCGACGGGGCGAGGTGCCACAGACGCTCCGGTACGTTGAGACGCGTCAGCAGGCTGGCGGCTTTAGCGGCGCAGGTTTCGCGCGGCACGCCGAGATCCAGCAGGGGCTGCATGACCACGTCCAGGGCAGAGATCCGCGGGATCACCCGCAGGAACTGGCTGACCCAGCCGATCGTCGAGCGGCGTACTTCCAGCACCTTGCGCGCGGGAGCCTGGACCAGATCGACCCATTCATTGTTATGGCGGATATGGATATGGCCTTCGTCCGGCAGGTAGTTGGCATACAGGGAGCGCAGCAGGGTGGATTTTCCGCTGCCGGAATGGCCATGCAGCACCACGCATTCGCCGTTGCTGACCTCTAATGAGGCATTTTGCAGTACCGGCAGGCGGACACCGTTTTGCTGGTGGAGCACAAAGGTTTTACTGACATTTTCAACGTGGATCATTTTTGCCTCGCGATTCGTTTTGCCGGGTGGCGGCTTCGCCTTACCCGGCCTACGGGTGCGGTGTTCGTTTTGCCGGGTGGCGGCTTCGCCTTACCCGGCCTACGGGTGCGGTGTTCGTTTTGCCGGGTGGTGGCTTCGCCTTACCCGGCCTACGGGTGCGGTGTTCGTTTTGCCGGGTGGTGGCTTCGCCTTACCCGGCCTACAGGTGCGCTGTTCGTAGGCCGGGTAAGCGCAGCGCCACCCGGCAACAGCGCCCTCAATTCTGCAACACCGACGACACCAGCAGCTGGGTGTACGGATGATGCGGATCGTCGAGCACGCGGTCGGTCAGCCCACTTTCCACCACCTGACCCTGCTTCATCACCAGAAGACGGTCCGCCAGCAGGCGCGCGACGCCTAAATCATGGGTGACAATCACCACCGCCAGGTTCAGCTCCACCACCAGGCCGCGCAGCAGGTCGAGCAGGCGAGCCTGCACGGATACGTCCAGCCCGCCGGTCGGTTCGTCCATAAACACCAGCTTCGGATGGGTGACGAGATTGCGGGCAATCTGTAAACGCTGCTGCATGCCGCCGGAGAAGGTGGTCGGCAGGTCGTCGATGCGCGAGGCGGGGATTTCAACTTCCTCCAGCCAGTGCTGCGCCGTGGCGCGGATATTGCCGTAGTGGCGTGCGCCGGTGGCCATCAGCCGTTCGCCGATGTTGCCTCCCGCTGACACCTGACGGCGCAGGCCGTCCATCGGGTGCTGATGCACCACGCCCCACTCGGTGCGCAGCAGGCGGCGGCGCTCGGCTTCGCTCATGCCGTACAGCGATGCGCCCTCATACAAAATGTCGCCATTCTGCGGCGTCAGGCGCGCGGAGATGGACTTCAACAGGGTGGTTTTACCGGAGCCGGACTCGCCGACGATGCCCAGCACTTCGCCCGGCCACAGCTCAAACGACACGTCGCTAAAGCCTTTGCCCGGCGCATAAAGGTGAGTCAGGTTGTTAACCGAAAGCAGCGGTTTCATTGGCTGTTCGCCTCGCTCTGTTGGCGGCAGTAATCGGTGTCGGAGCAGACAAACATCCGTTTGCCCGTGTCGTCCAGCACCACTTCATCCAGATAGCTGTGTTTGGATCCGCAGATGGCGCACGGCTCGTCCCACTCCTGCACCGTAAACGGGTGATCGTCGAAATCCAGGCTCTCTACGCGGGTAAACGGCGGTACGGCGTAGATGCGTTTTTCACGTCCGGCACCAAAAAGTTGCAGGGCGGGCATCATGTCCATCTTCGGGTTATCGAATTTCGGGATCGGCGACGGGTCCATCACGTAGCGGCCGTTCACCTTCACCGGGTAGGCGTAGGTGGTGGCGATATGGCCGAAGCGGGCGATGTCCTCATACAGTTTGACCTGCATGATCCCGTACTCTTCCAGGGCGTGCATGGTGCGGGTTTCGGTTTCCCGCGGCTCGATAAAGCGCAGCGGCTCCGGGATCGGCACCTGGAAAATCAAAATCTGATCTTCAGTCAGCGGGGTCTCCGGAATGCGGTGACGGGTCTGGATCAGCGTCGCGTCTTCGGTTTTTTCAGTGGTGTTGACGCCCGTTACGCGCCTGAAGAAGTTGCGGATCGACACGGCATTGGTGGTGTCGTCTGCCCCCTGGTCGATGACCTTCAGCACGTCCGCTTCGCCAATCACACTGGCGGTGATTTGAATACCGCCGGTGCCCCAGCCGTAGGGCATCGGCATTTCGCGGCCGCCGAACGGCACCTGGTAGCCGGGGATCGCCACTGCCTTAAGGATGGCGCGGCGGATCATGCGTTTAGTTTGCTCGTCCAGATAGGCAAAGTTGTAGCCGCTTAAGTTAGCCATTGGCGCGCTCCCGTTGCAGGCGTTTCAGCAGTTCCAGTTCGGCCTGGAAATCGACGTAGTGCGGCAGCTTGAGGTGCGAGACAAAGCCCGCGGCCTCAACGTTATCCGCGTGGGCCAGCACGAACTCTTCATCCTGTGCCGGGCCTGCAATATGCTCGCCGTAGTCAGGCGCCTGGAGCGCACGGTCAACCAGCGCCATCGCCATCGCCTTGCGCTCGCTCAGGCCATACACCAGCCCGTAGCCGCGGGTAAAGTGTGGATCTTCATTTTCTGGCGCGACAAAACCGTTGACCATTTCGCACTCGGTCATCAGCAGTTCGCCGATGTTCACCGCAAACCCCAGCTCTTCTGGCACAATTTCGACATCGAGATAGCCGCTGCGGATCTCTGCCGCGAACGGGTGGTTGCGCCCGTAGCCGCGCTGCGTGGAGTAGGCCAGCGCCAGCAGATACCCTTCGTCGCCGCGCATCAGCTGTTGCAGACGGGACGAGCGCGAACAGGGATAGACCGGCGGCGTGCGGGTGATGTCATCCGGTGTGCTGCCGGTGTCTTCTTCCGCCTTCGCCAGCCCCTGGTTTGCCAGCAGGCTAAAGACGTGCGGGGAGGCGTCTTGTTCAGCATCAGAGGCGCTGAGCTGCGGTGTTTCACCGTTTGCCAGCAGAGCGAAGTCCATCAGACGATGGGTGTAGTCGTAGGTGGGGCCAAGCAGCTGGCCGCCAGGAATATCTTTATACACCGCAGAAATACGGCGCTCTAAACGCATTTCCGCCGTATTTACCGGCTCGCTCACCGCCAGCTTCGCAAGCGTTGTGCGGTAAGCGCGCAGCAGGAAGATGGCTTCCACGTTATCGCCGCTGGCTTGTTTCAGCGCCAGCGCCGCCAGCTCACGGTCCGCGATGCCGCCTTCGGTCATCACGCGGTCGACGGCCAAATTTAACTGCTGTTCAATCTGGGCGACGCTCAGCTCGGGAAGAGCGTCATCCCCCCGGCGTCTGTGCGCCTGCAAGGCATGGGCGGCGGCGATCGCCTTCTCGCCCCCTTTGACGGCAACGTACATCAGCACACCTCCACGTGAGTGGTTCGCGGGATCGCCAGCAGGCGCTCGCCGCAGGTCAGGATCAGGTCGATACCGAGCGGGAACGGATGCGGGCGCTCGGTCAGCTCATGGATGATGCACTCCGGCAGCTGGGGGGCGACCATCCGCTCGTCGGCGATGCCTGCACCCGTCAGGCGAAGCATGCGACCACCGCTCAGGCTGGAGACCTGCAAAATCAGCGTGGCGCTGGTTTCCGGGGCGACGGCGCTGCCTTCGCTCAGGGCGTTAAGCTGCTCGTGGCTGATTTGCTCGTCTGCCACGGCGAAGACCGCCTGCTGGGGCTGCTCGACCAGCGGCGCGTTGGTATGAAAGCGCAGGTTCTGGCTGGCGATATCGTTCAGCAATGCCCCTGACAGCCATACCGGCGTGTCGTTGTCCGCCAGCGTCAGCAGCACGCTGGTAGAGGCGAGGTTCAGCGGCAGCCAGCCCTGCGAAAGCTGGTGCAGCGAGACGATCACGCCGGGCTCGCTCATGGCTTTCAGCAGGCGACGGAAACTCTGTTGGGCATCCTGGACGGCCAGGGTAAAGGCAGGTTGAAGCGTCATGCGTTGTCTCCGCGAACGAGCGTAAAGAAGTCGACCCGGCTGGTATTCACTTCGGTCTGACGCGCGGCAAGGCGTGCGGCGCGGTCAGCTTCCAGCGGGGCAATAAGGGTTTCCATTAAGGTCTGAAAATGCGGCTGTTCCTGTAAAAGCGCGTCGATCACGGCGCAGCGCTCGGCGTGTGTTTTGTCGCGCCCAAGTACGTAGCCGTAGCCCAGCGTGCCGCTGCTCAGGCGGATCACCGCGCGGGTGAGGGTGGCATCGCCGGCGAAGAAGCGCTCGCCGGTGCCGCCCATGCGTGCCTGGATCTGCACCAGGCCGATCTCCGGCGCGCGGATCGTGTCGTAGTCCGGCGTCAGGCCGAGCGCGTTCATACGGGCAGCCAGCGCAGCAGGCTGGCTGTGGGCCAGCACGCGCATCCAGCGCTGACGAGTGGAGGTGTCGAAGTGCATTCAGTGCTCCATGGTAAATTCAATCATGTCGGCGCGGGTCAGGCTGACGGAGTATTCCGTTGCGTTGACGTCGCCGTCACGGTGGTTGAGGGTGCGCACGCAGAGCAGCGGGGCCATGTTGGGGATCTCCAGCACCTTGCTCTCTTTAGCCTGCGCGCGGCGGGCGCTGATGCGCGTCTGGGTGCGTTTGAGCGCGATACCCGTCGCCTCCTGAAGAAAATCATGCAGGGAACCGCTGGCGAAATGTTGCAGCACGGGCCAGAGGGAGAGGTCCGCGAAGTAGTGGTCGATCTGACAGACCGCCACGCCGTTCACCCGGCGCAACGTGCGCAGGTGAACGACGTTGTCGCCCTCCTGAATCCCCAGCGCGTCCGCTACGTGGCGGGAGGCCGGGCGCAGGACAGACAGCAGCTTTTCGCTGGTGGGGTGGCTGCCCTGATCGAGCAGGTTCTGGCTAAAACGCGCCTGAGCATTGAGCGGGTAGTCAAACGGACGCATCAGCACCAGCACGCCGACGCCCTGACGACGCTGGACCCAGCCGCGTTCCACCAGCTGATCGATGGCGCGACGCAGGGTGTGGCGATTCACTTCGTAGCGGTCGGCAAGCTGCTGCTCGGCAGGCAGGTAGTCGCCGCACCGATAGTGCGTGCGCAGCTCCACTTCGAGCTTTGCCGCAATCTCTTGCCAGCGGGTAGGGTAACTGGTCGGATGTCTGGATAAGTGCATACCAATCAAAGCCTCGCTTCTCAGATGAAGTGCTTACGCAAGCGTTGAGAGAGGAAATCCAGCAGGCTGACGGTGACGATGATAAGCACCATCAATGCGCAGGTTTGCTGGAACTGGAAACCGCGAATCGCTTCCCACAGGGTGACGCCAATACCGCCTGCGCCCACCATGCCGACCACGGTGGCGGAGCGAACGTTGGACTCGAAGCGGTATAGCGAATAGGAGATGAGCAGCGGCATGACCTGCGGCAGGACGCCGTAGAGGATCTCTTCGATTTTGTTCGCGCCGGTTGCGCGGATGCCTTCCACCGGGCCGGGCTCGATGGCTTCAACCGCTTCGGAGAGCAGCTTGGAGAGTACGCCGGTGGTGTGGATGAACAGCGCCATCACGCCAGCGAACGGACCCAGGCCGACGGCGACCACGAACAGCATCGCAAAGACCATTTCGTTGATGGCGCGGCAGGCATCCATCAGGCGACGCATCGGCTGGTAGATCCACCACGGCACGATGTTTTCGGCGCTCATCAGGCCAAACGGAATGGAGAGGATCACGGCGAGGGCGGTGCCCCAGACGGCGATTTGCAGGGTGGTGGCCATTTCACTGAGGTAGTCCTGCCACTGGCTGAAGTCCGGCGGGAAGAAGTCGGCGGCGAAGGTCGCCATGTTGCCCGAGTCCCTGAAGAGCAGCAGCGGATCCATCTCCGCGCCCTTCCAGGAGATAACGAGCACCGCCAGCAGAACGGCCCAGCTTATGAGCGAGAACCAGCTGCGCTTTGGCGGCGGGAGGGTGATGGTTTGCATGTTGGCTCCTTAATCTGTTCTCCCTCTCCCTGTGGGAGAGGGCCGGGGTGAGGGCATCAGCGTGCGCCTTTCCCCCTCACCCTAACCCTCTCCCTCAAGGGAGAGGGGACTTGAGTTACTGCACCGCTTTATTCACGCTGGTCATCGCCCCGAGCGCGGCGGTCAGGCGGTCGAGATCGTCCAGCTGCGCCTGTATTTCCGACACTTTGCTGGTCTTCTCTTCTTCCTTCAGACCTTTGTTGTCCTTCACGCCCTGCATCTGTTTAAACAGCGCCAGCTGGCGAATCGGCACCAGCTGCAAATCGCTGGACGCGCGGAACGGTGCCCAGCCCAGGTGCGCCAGCACTGCTTTCTCTTCCGGCGTTTTGCCGTAGTTCATAAAGAAGTCGTAGACCTTGTCTTTGGTGCTTTCGGAGAGGTTTTTACGCCACACAATCGGGTCGCCCGGGATCAATGGCGATTTCCAGATCACCTTCAGCGCTTTCAGCTTGTCCGGCGCGGAGGTCTTCAGCTTGTCGAGGTTTTCAGTGTTGTTGGTGGCAACGTCTACCTGCTTGTTTGCTACGGCCAGGGCGTTGGTTTCGTGGCTGGCGTTGACCGTGCGCTTGAAGTCGCTGGCGGAGATGTTGTTTTTCGCGAAGACGTAGTAACCCGGGACGAGGAAGCCGGACGTAGAATTCGGGTCGCCGTTACCAAAGGTCAGCTCTTTGCGTTTGGCGAGCATATCGTTGAGGTTGTTGATCGGGCTGTCTTTGTTAACGATCAGCACGCTCCAGTAGCCCGGGGAGCCGTCTGCTGCAACGGTCTGGGCAAAGACCTGGCCGTTGGCGCGATCTACCGCTTCCATGGCAGAGAGGTTGCCGTACCACGCGATGTCGACTTTGTTGAAGCGCATTCCCTGGATAATGCCCGCGTAGTCCGGGGCGAAGAAGGCGTTCACTTTGATCCCCAGTTTGGTTTCCATATCTTTCAGGAACGGTTCCCACTGCGGCTTCAGGTTTTGCTGTGATTCCGTTGAAATGATGCCAAAGTTCAACGCTTTTTCCTGTTCCTCTGCCCAGGCCGGGCTTAACAGGGTGCTGATGCTGAACATGCTGGTGAAGGCCAGCGCGGCAACGGCTTTGTAGTTCATTTCCATTCCTCGTTATCGGGGCGTTAAGCAGCCTGCGCGCGTTCTTCGACGCGGTTTACGCTGCGGTAGAGATGATCAAAACGTTCGTTATCAAACTGATGGCTGGCGCCATCGAAGAACACGTGGCCCTGACGCAGGGCGACGATGCGCTCGCAGTAGCGCAGGGCGTAATCCACCTGATGCAGCGTCACCACCACGGTGATGCCGTCGTTCTGGTTGATGTCGCGCAGGGTTTCCATCACGATGCGGGCCGATTCCGGATCCAGCGAGGCGATAGGCTCATCGGCCAGAATGATTTTGGCTTTCTGCATCAGGGCGCGGGCGATGGCGACGCGCTGCTGCTGTCCGCCGGAGAGCGTTGAGACGCGCTGGTGGGCAAAATGCGCCATGCCGACGCGGGTCAGCGCCTGTAAGGCTTCTTGTTTCTGGGAAGGGGAGAACCAGCGCAGGCAGGTGCGCCAGAACGGGGTGCTGCCGAGCGCGCCAATCAGCACGTTCTCGAGCACCGTCAGGCGGTTCACTAGGTTGAACTGCTGAAAGATATAGCCCGTCTGCGCGCGGCTTTTGCGAATATCGCTCGCCAGACGCCCCGCATGTTGCACGGTGTTACCCAGCAGCTCGACGCGGCTTTCCGGCGTTTTGTCACAGGTAATGAGGCCGCTTAAGTGACGAAGAAGGGTGGATTTTCCTGAACCGGATGGCCCCAGCAGCGCCACCATTTCGCCCTGCTGGACGGTCAGATCAACGGCATGCAGCGCCTTGTTGTGATGGAAGGTTTTGCTCAGTTTCTCGACGCGAATGACAGTTTGCATGTGCTGGGCCTCACGATAAATGTGGCCTCATGCTGGCGCATCAATATGACATTCAGGTTAAGTGTTGGTTGCGGGAGTTTGAAGAGTTGAGGGGGATTTGATGACAATCACCGTAGGCCCGGTCAGCGCAGCGCCACCGGACGCTGTTGCCGGATGCGCTGCGCTTATCCAGCCTACGATTTAACGACGTTAATCATCCACGGCACGCCGTATTTGTCGGTTACAGTGCCGAATCCGTGCGCCCAGAAGGTCTCCTGCCAGGCCATTTCAATATTGCCGCCATCGGCGAGGTTGTCGAACCAGCGCTTGCCTTCCGACACATCCTGGGTGTCGAGCACCAGTGTGAAACCCGCGTATTGCGCGCTGCTGCCAGGCGGTATCCCGTCGCTCATCATAATGTCGCTGCCCGCGATGCGGACGTTAGAGTGGGCGATGGCGGTATCCGGGAAGTTCATGCCGGACGGACAGCCTTCTTCGCTGTTTTCGTCTTTAGGCATTTCGCCGAAGGTGATTTTGTAGAGGAGTTCTGCGCCGACGGCCTGCTGATAGAAGGCGGTGGCCTCCGCACAGTTGCCGGCGAAAGAGATGTAGGGACTTAACGGCATAATCTTTACCTCACGTAAGAAAAGCCCGTTAAGTGTAGTTCCCGAACGCCCGGTAAGCGAAGCGTCACCGGGCGGGTCAATCAGTTCTTTTTCACGAACTCAGATTTCAGTTTCATCGGACCGAAGCCGTCAATTTTGCAATCGATATTATGATCGCCTTCAACAAGACGGATGTTTTTCACTTTGGTACCAATCTTCAGCATGGAAGAACTGCCTTTTACCTTCAGATCTTTCACAACGGTAACGCTGTCGCCGTCTGACAGCAGGTTGCCGTTCGCGTCTTTCACAATCAGCGTATCGCTGTCCTGCGCAGGCTCCGCATCGTTCCATTCATGGGCGCATTCCGGGCAAACGAACATGCCATTGTCTTCATAGGTGTATTCAGAATTGCATTTCGGGCAGTGTGGAAGTTGCATGTTGGTATCCTCAAAAGTGTTAACACGCTGGAAAACGCCAGCTAAATGACGGCAGTGTGCCGAAAAAGGCAGCGAGTATAACGCAAATCCCCACTTTTGTCGGTGATATTGTTTTAGAAAAATAGCGCAAAAATGCGTAAAAGATGACACGAACTGTCAGTGAATTAAGGGAAGCTTATGCCCTGCACGGCAGTGATCGTTATGATGATAAATATATCGAATATTTTATTACAGCAAATTGCTACGCTGTGCCATTTCGGATAAGGTGAAGGAACAAGCCGTTATTTATCTATCCTTTCTAATGCTATACATCTTTTGGTGTCAGGGAATACCTCTCTTTTTTGGTGGGTAAATAACGATGATATCTCCTGATGTTTCCTGAAAATGCGTTTTGTCTATTTACTTTTGGTCTTCTGACCAGAGGGATGTTTTACACGTATTAGAAGGGTGAGATTTAAATTCTCATTATCTTCAGTTACTTGTATTAAATGAACATGTTTTCCATACATGATCATATAAGCCTGAACAGTATAATTAAAAAAACGTGGCTTAATAAAAGTAATAAATTTGCGTTAAGGGAAGGCTTTTATCATGCACACACAGACCATATTTGAATTAAGCCAGGAAGCCGAACGTTTGTTACAGCTGGCTCTGAACAATCTTGATTCATTAAAATCAATGCCGATTGCAAAGCTGGATAGCACAGCCGCTGCCATGAGCGGCGTTAATAACAACGTTTTGCCATTACATTTTAGCGCGCGGGGTGTCGACGCTCAGCAGGCGTTGCTGAATAACGAATTACGCAAAATAACCCGCCTCGAAATGGTGCTGGCGATTGTGGGTACCATGAAAGCGGGAAAATCGACCACCATTAATGCGATTGTGGGCACGGAAGTGCTGCCGAACCGCAATCGTCCGATGACGGCGCTGCCCACGCTGATCCGCCATACGCCGGGCCAGAAGGAGCCGGTGCTGCATTTTTTGCACGTTGCGCCCATTGATACCCTGATTTCCCAGTTGCAGACGAAATTGTGCGATAAAGATCGCGGCAAGCTGGCGCGGCGTCTGGAAATCGACAAGGACATGAATACGCTGCTGGAGCGCATCGAAAGAGGTGAGGCGTTCGGAAAACATCACCTGGGCGCGGAGCCCATCTTTCATTGTCTTAAAAGCCTGAACGATCTGGTGCGGCTTTCTCAGGCGCTGGGCGTGGAGTTTCCTTTTTCTGAGTACGCCGCGATTGAACATATTCCGGTGATTGAGGTGGAATTTGTGCACCTCGCCGGTCTGGATGCGCACCTGGGGCAACTGACGCTGCTCGACACGCCGGGGCCGAACGAGGCCGGACAGCCGCACCTGCAAAAAATGCTCAGCGAGCAGCTGGCGCGCGCCTCCGCCGTGCTGGCGGTGATGGACTATACCCAGCTTAAATCTATTTCCGACGCCGAGGTTCGTCAGGCAATTTCGGCGGCGGGGAAATCCGTGCCGCTTTACGCCCTGGTCAATAAATTCGATCAGAAAGATCGTAACAGCGACGATGAAGAGCAGGTACGGGCGATGATTTCCGGCACGCTGATGAAAGGGAATATTTCTCCGGGACAAATTTATCCGGTCTCTTCCATGTGGGCCTACCTGGCAAACCGCGCCCGCTATGAGATGAACACCCATGGGCGGCTTCCCGATCATCAGGATCAGCGTTGGGTACAGGATTTTGCCGAGGCCGCGCTGGGCCGCCGCTGGCGTACGGCCGATCTCGACGATAGTGACCATATTCGCCATGCGGCGGATCTGCTGTGGGAGGATTCGCTGTTCGAACAGCCCATCCGCAAGCTGATTTACGCGGCTTACGCCAACGCCTCGCTGTTCGCCCTGCGGTCGGCATCGCATAAGCTGCTGAACTATGCGCAAAATGCCAGAGAATACCTGGATTTTCGCCATCAGGGACTGACGGTCGCCTTTGATGAGCTGGAGCGGAATATTAAGCGCCTGGAAGAGGACATGGCGATGCTGCGTCAGCGGCAGAGCGTAGTGAGCGATGAGGTCCAGCATGAAGTTGAAGAGGCGCTCAACGCAGCGGATACATTTCTGCTTAGTCAGAAAGGTGAACTTCACCAGGCGCTGGACGACATGTTTAGCCGCCCGTTAATTCTTGATTTAGCCGGGCGCGAGCCATCCAGCATGCGTACAGACGACACGGATGAGCACCAGCAGCTGGTGCTTGACGATGAAGGGCAGGCACAGATTGTCCTGAGCAAGATCCGATCGTCATGCGAGCAGATTTTGCTGAATGCGCAGAGCAGAATTAGCCGGGAGCTGGCGTTACGCTTCGATCAGCTGGAGTCTACGCTCGCCCGATCGTTGAATGAGGCGATGCGCCCCATCGAGATGCAAATTAAGGAACAGCTCAGTCATGCCGGCTTTCGGGCGCGGATTAGCTTTCCGGCGTTTCAGGCAAACCAGCTTAACTTCAATACGCGCGGCTTATTTAATGATGCCATTGTGCAGGACACCCCTCCCGCCAGTCAGCCCGCAGGGGCGGGCAGCGTACGTAATACCGTCTCGCGCTGGCTCAATCATCCCGGCTGGGGCTGGGAAGCGTATGTGGAGACGCGCACCCGATATGTCATCGATATCGCTCAGCTTCATGGCAAATTTACGCAGCATACCGATCAGTTTTGCGATCAAATTCGTAAAGCTTTGGCCGCGCAGGTCGATGTCTCTGTTACGGCAGGTATGGCAACGTTCTTTGCAGAGTTTTCGTTGTGCCTGACCGGGTTACAGGAAAGCTTGCGTGATAGCCTTGCCGTGCGGCAGCAGAATGAGCATTCAACCCGGGCGCTTAGCCAGTTGTTGAAGCAAAGTATGACCACAGCGGCGTGGATTCAGGAAGATACCCGACTGTTACGCGATGATATTCAAACCTTATTCGCGGCAGAGCAACCATGACAACACAGCTACTGGACGGTCCCGGGCGGACGCTGGAGTGTATTCATCCAAAATTTATGGTCGATTTGGTCCAGGGGGCGGATGCTGCTCGTCACACCCTCCTGGGGCCACAGCAACTGCAATTTCGTGAGCGTTTGACGCAGGAGATCGTTACGCAGACCCGGTTGCGGCCATGGGCAATGGCGGGAATGCTCAACGAAAATGCAGCACTGCGGCTGGGTCTGGCGGAGAAACTGGCCGGTATGCTCGACCCCGGACACCTGGCGCTGACCCGCATGTCCGACAAGCTGGTAGCCCTGCGCCAGCAGGTTAATCCACGCCTCCCTCAACCTTCCGGATTGTTGCAACAGTACGAGGCGCTCTCCGCACATTTCAACCAGCGTGCCGCTTATAAAGAGAAAGCGCTCGCGCAGCGCGGCCTTACGGTTCAGGCGGGTGAGCACAGCGAGCAAATTTTTACCCGCTGGCGAGCCGGGCAGTATGACGGCTGGTCGCTGGCTGGCCGCTGCTTTATCGTGCTGGAAGAGTTGCGCTGGGGCGCGTTTGGCGATGCCTGTCGTCTGGCGAATAGTGATGTGGCGGCCATGCTGAAAGATAACCTGCGCAGCATGGCCGCAAACTATCTGGCACAGGGGATTAATGCTTCTCCCACCACCCGGCATTTTTACCATCAGTGGCTGACGACGCCCGCTTCTCCTGGTCTGATGGATTATAAAGATATGCTTGGCTGGCTGGGGGACTGGTGTCAGGCGGATAAACATCCGGTGAGCTGGTCAGTGACGCAGAGCTGGCAAACGGTCGCGCTGGGTATGCCGAGACTCTGTTCGGCAAAACGGCTGGTGGATGGCATGGTGGAAGAGATATTTAGTGCGTGATTGCCCCCTCTTTTTAAGGAGGGGGCGAACGACTTAGTGGTGCATTTCTACCGCTTTCGGCTCTGCCTGGGTCTCCGGAACCTGTCCAAAACGTCTGGCGTATAGCGCCGTGATGATCGGGACCAGAATCGCCGTCACAATCACGCTGGCGGCAACCAGGGCCGTGGCGGAAGCCGCCACCGGTTCAAAGGCCGGGTTAATCTGGGCGATAATCACCGGGTTAGCTACCGCAGCGCCTGCGGCCGACGAGGCGGCCACACCTGCGGTTCCGTTACCGCCCCCGATGACGCGGTCTGCAATAATTAGCGGAATACCCGTGATGACGATGACGGCAACACCCAGCACAATACCCAGCAGGCCGGTTTCCAGAATCACGTTCAGATTGATGGTATTGCCCAACGCGAAGCCGAAGAACGGGATCAGTACCGGGGTGGCTTTGCTGAAGAAATCGCGCAGATCGTGATCGAGGTTGCCTAGCGCAAAACCAATCAGGAACGGCAGGATCGCCCCGACAAAATGGTGGGGTTCAAAGGAGGCAAGGCCGGCAGAACCCAGAATCAGCATGGTCATCAGCGGACCCGACTCCAGGGACATCAGCACGAACGCGCCTGATTCTTCTTTGGTGCCATATTGATTCATCAGGCTGGCATAGAGACCGCCGTTGGTCATATCCATTGCTGAAACAATGGCCAGAACGGATAATCCGGCGAAGAATCCGGTCTGTATGCCATTCTCCGGAATGAACATCGCGCAGATCATGGCAACGACCCAGGCGACCGCAATTTTAGTAATGACCAGCGTCCCTGATTTACGTAATACCGTACCAGTTGCACGTAAATTAATAGATGCGCCGATGCAAAAGAACCAGACTGCCAGAATCGGTACCGTTCCGGTGATCATACCTTTTGTAAAACCGCCAAAATAAGCACCGGTATTCGGGGCCAGCGTATTTAATATCGCGCCAAGTACCAGCGGGACCAGCATCATCCCGCCCGGGATGCGTTCTATTGTTGCTTTAATCTTCATCATTAACCCTCACATCTCGCCCGCGTGGCTGGCGGAAATCTCAAAAAATAGATCAACAAATTCAAATGATTGCCTTTTTTGAAGACCAATCGATTCGTTACTTATGCTGTAAAGCGAAATTCAGGTGCTTAGCATTCCTTCATTTGAAAGCCGCTGGGATATTGTGTTCGGGTTTATCATGCGATCTTTGGAATTGCGATTCAATGAAAATAAAACACTGTTTTAGTTATCTGCGTCACATATTGAATGTAAACAGGAATGCCCGCTGTTAATAATTAAATTTTGTGTAAATTCGATGTGAAGAAATGTGATTGTTTTTTGTTTTAAGAGGAATAATAACGGGTGTTAAGATGTGCTTGATAAAGGGGGTGAGAATGACCTTATTTATCGTGAATTGACAAAACCTGAAGCCAACTTACGAACCGGAAAAATATATGTGAAGTTGATCACATATATAAACGCTGGTAGGGTAAAAAGGTCTTTAACTGCCCAGACAGGCGTCAACAGGTTCGGTTGTATTGAGGTAAAACGTCAATGTAAGTAAACCTGCTACGCTTGAATAAGGAGATTCGCATGGAGCGGATCTCTGGTTCACAGCTTGCAAATGCGCTGTGAAACGGACGGGGCTGAGTCTACGAGGAAAGCTATGCTTAGAAGGAAAAAAGTAAAACCCATCACGCTGCGCGATGTCACCATTATTGATGACGCGAAACTGCGCAAAGCGATTACGGCGGCCTCGCTCGGTAATGCGATGGAGTGGTTCGATTTTGGTGTCTACGGCTTTGTTGCCTATGCGCTTGGTAAAGTGTTCTTCCCCGGTGCCGATCCCAGCTTGCAGATGATTGCCGCGCTGGGTACGTTCTCTGTTCCCTTCCTTATTCGCCCTCTCGGTGGCCTGTTCTTCGGCATGCTGGGTGATAAATATGGTCGCCAGAAGATCCTGGCTATTACTATTGTCATCATGTCGATAAGTACATTCTGTATCGGCCTTATTCCGTCCTATGCGACCATTGGTATATGGGCACCGATCCTGCTGTTGATCTGTAAGATGGCGCAGGGCTTCTCCGTTGGCGGCGAATATACCGGTGCATCGATTTTTGTCGCTGAGTATTCTCCGGATCGAAAACGCGGCTTTATGGGCAGCTGGCTCGACTTTGGTTCGATTGCCGGGTTTGTCATGGGCGCGGGAGTTGTGGTTCTGATTTCAACCGTAGTGGGTGAAGAGAACTTCCTCGACTGGGGCTGGCGTATTCCGTTCTTCCTGGCGCTGCCGCTTGGCATCATCGGTCTTTACCTGCGTCACGCCCTGGAAGAGACGCCTGCGTTCCAGCAGCACGTTGAAAAGCTGGAACAGGGCGACCGTGAAGGGTTGCAGGATGGCCCGAAAGTGTCGTTCAAGGAGATTGCGACCAAACACTGGCGCAGCCTGCTGACCTGTATCGGTCTGGTGATTTCCACCAACGTGACCTATTACATGCTGCTGACATACATGCCGAGCTATCTGTCGCATAACCTGCACTACTCGGAAGACCACGGTGTGCTGATTATTATCGCCATCATGGTAGGCATGCTGTTCGTGCAGCCGATTATGGGCCTGCTGAGCGACCGCTTTGGCCGTAAGCCATTCATTATTCTCGGTAGCGTCGCACTGTTCGCGCTGGCAATCCCGGCCTTTATTCTGATTAACAGCAATGTGCTGGGGCTGATTTTCGCCGGTCTGCTGATGCTGGCGGTGATCCTCAACTGCTTTATCGGGGTGATGGCTTCTACGCTACCGGCAATGTTCCCGACGCATATTCGCTACAGTGCGCTGGCGGCAGCCTTTAATATCTCCGTTCTGATTGCGGGCCTGACGCCGACGCTTGCTGCTTCACTGGTGGAGAGCACGCAGAACCTGATGATGCCTGCTTACTATCTGATGGTTATTGCGGTGATTGGCCTGATTACCGGTATTACTATGAAGGAGACGGCGAACCGTCCACTGAAAGGGGCAACGCCTGCGGCGTCCGATATTCAGGAAGCGAAGGAGATCCTGCGCGAGCACTACGATAACGTAGAGCAGAAGATTGAAGATATTGACGCAGAGATTGAAGAGCTTCAGAAAAAACGTTCTCGCCTGGTTGACCAGCATCCGCGAATTAACGAGTGATAAAAAACCCGCCGCTGGCGGGTTTTCTTTTATTAGCATCCTGCGGCGATATAGTCGCCGCTGGCGCTGACGGGGATCACCGTCAGGAAGAGGATAGTTGCGAACAGTATCAGAACAACTCCTCCGGCTATTTTGACCATCGGCATTACCCAGTTCAGGGAAGTGCCGCCACTAAACCAGGCTACTGTGCGTTCACGCGCGTAACGTACTGCCAGCGACAGCCCCATAATCGACAACGCCGTTCCCAGCGACATTGTCATCACAGCAGCAATTCCCCAGCTAATAATGCCGAGCGCATTCGAGAACATCAGGATCATAATTGCTCCGCTGCACGGGCGTGCGCCAATGGCCAGCACCACGCCCAGACGGGTTTTCCAGTCGCTTTTAGCCAGATCCACCCCTACGCCGTGATGGCCGCAGCCACAGTGTTCATTATGCTGATGATGCGGCTTGATGGCGCTAATCGCCATTTTGCGCGGACGCAGGCTGCTGAGCGCCTGATAAATGATAAACGCACCGAAGGCGGCAATCAGTAAGGCGCTGATTTTCTCGACGTACCAACGGCTGGTACTGATATCCCCTGCCGCGAGGTTCAATCCAACCGCCAGGATAAAGACAAAGAGGATCGCGCTGACGCCCTGCATCAGGCTACCGATAAACGGTACGACGCGCGCCGCGAGCTGGCTCTCTTTATTGGTGCTGAGATACGTGGCGACGATAAATTTGCCGTGTCCTGGTCCAACGGCATGGAGTACACCATAAAGAAACGCACCGGTTAACAACCACAGCCCACCGCTGTACTGATGATTATTAAGTTGCAGCAAATACATCACCAGATAACGGTGCAGGGTGATCTGGGTGGCGAGGCACCACTGAATAAAAGCATTCCAGTGCGTATGCAGTGCAAAACCTGCCATAAGTAACGCCAGCACGGTGAGCCCGGCGGTTGGGAGACGCCAGTCACGTTGAAGTCGTTGTGTCGTCATGAGGTTGACCCGCGAGAGAAATATTTGCCGCTAGTATAGTGTTCAAATCGCTGGATCACACCGGGATCGTCAATGGATTGTGGATAACTCTGTGCGTAAAAAGGTATAAAGCGGGGTTTTGCTGGGGAATACAGCAGTCAGTCATTTTTTTGCAACTTTTCTGTTGCGGTCGCTCGGGAACTCCCTATAATGCGCCTCCATCGACACGGCGGATGTGAATCACTTCACAAACAACCCGGTCGGTTGAAGAGAAAAAATCCTGAAAATCAGGGTTGACTCTGAAAGAGG
>NZ_JBMKJI010000039.1:0-29888 GCF_049237025.1 Enterobacter cloacae complex sp. SYL001
GTTTAAACTCTGCGCTGAAATTTCTTTTTTTCATTGAGGCACCTGTAATGTTCTGAGATGAGCATATCACCTCTGTTCAGGTGGCCAAATTCAGTAAACCACTACAAAGTCCCTAACAGGAAGTCAGGGACGTGTGTGTTCTTAGATGAGGGTCGCTTGCTTACAAGCTGTCCATCCAGTTAGCGCCAGACTCAAGGTCAGCGACAATAGCGGCACGGGAGCGACCAGCGGAATGGGTAGAACTGCGGAGGTTCTCACCATAGGTCCGGCGTTCAGCTTTGACCTGTTCACGGCGCTGTAGCTCTTTCTGCCATCCGTCTTCGGTCATGAACATTTCGCGGGTACGGTCTTTCTGAGACGCCAGTTCTTTAGCGATACGCTCAGCCTCGACACGCTTATTCATCTGGCGGCGTTGGTAGGCGGTCATCAGGTCATTACTGAAGAAGTTGCCAATAGCTACACCAGCTTCAGCCAGAGCTTCCAGTAACTCCATTGCCTCGCGGCTGGTAGACGGCAGGCCGGACAGGTAGCCCGGAATGAGGGTCTTGATAGCGAGGGACAACGGATAGGACTGACCGTCCAGACTCACAGTATTCTCGTAAAGATTGATATCGGTGACTGACAGTTTCCAGTCTTGGTTATTGAATAACATAGTAAATACTCCTCTTGAGAGTTGAGACTATCGGTCGACCACAGGCGTGTTTAGTCCTGCGGCGTCTCCCCGCATCGGTCATCTCAAAAGGTTAAATAGGGTTAGGTTTGATCACTCTGAACGATCAATTGAAGACATTATGATTGAAACAAACGATCAATAGGGATATGGCTATTTGCTAAGCTACGCCCATCTTTCACCAAGACACTCAGGAATGATTTATGCCCAAATTAGCTATTAGCTTATTGCTTTACTTGGCCTGCTTTTATGCAGTTGGATACGGCGCTGGATATATAACAGGTGGGATAACTTGGCACACACTGTATATGCTTGAACGTATAATCACCGTAGCCCTACTTGCATTCATCCCAGTGTTTATCTTTGCGGTTTTAATAAAGGCATCCAAAGAACAGAGAATAATAAAATCACTTTCTGTCGCAGCAATTAATATCATCCCTTCGGCTATCGCATTACTTGTGGGATTTACTGACGCAGTGACCAGAGGATTCCTTACTTATTTCCTCGGTTAATTTCCATATCACGGATAACCAATCTTTCTATTAGCTCATTACGAGAATAAAACGGTCGGTTATCCGTGGCGTCTTTATCCAAACCAAGCATCGACAAAAGTAGTGAAGTACGGAGACCACGGTAACGTAGGGTCAAACGTCCCTCGGGAGTACGCGGGTCAATCATACGCTAGCTCCTTTACGTCCCAGACGCTTTAAAGCTACGCTACGGGTTTCATTTTCTGTCTCACCGGACGTATATTCCAGACGGTTACGCATACGCTCAGAGAACGATAATGACGCCTCAAGTGCTGCTTGTGTATCTCCTGCTTGCACGGCCCTAGTCATAGCGCCGATAGTCTGAACGGCCTCCTCTAGCAGCGTGAGGACTTCTACACCTAACTGAAGATCGTAGCTCATCGCCAGAGCGCCAGCAGTCTTGTAGTCGAGCATGTAGGTTTTGACGGTCTGGGCTACATTCTTATGGTTGCCGCCCATTACGGTTAAGTGGGTTTCCATTTTGGAAAGCCGCTCTTTGTCAAAATTAGCTTCCAGCTTACGGACCACATGGGCTTTCTGTTTACCCAATCCCTTAGCCAATTCTCCAAGCTCGATTAATCCACCGCCTGTAGTCATTGCACGAGTAAGGTAAGCGGCTTGCATGGTCGTTAATTTGATAGACATAATAAAGGTTGCTCCTTTAGTTAAGCACTCTCGTCCCCTGCGGGTATCCACACCAATTCAGCGCAACCAAGTGGAGCCGCCGAAAGTGCTTACGAAAGCGAATTGGATTGATTGGTCGGGGATGACCATTAAATAGAAGTGAACGGATAGCAGCATATTTCCGCATGACTTGATGCATCAAGACTAGAGGCAGAAATAAGTATTTGCTCGGTGTCATTCCTATAGTGATATTTTAGTCAAACAGTAATGAACTTCGGAGAACTTGACGCGAAAGTGTTCAGGACTTCCAATGAGACCCGAAGCATGGAGACCACATCATAGCGACCATAGTTTTTACTTCGGATTGGCAGGACTGGAGGCTGGACTTAAAGTTCTTATTGGAATTGTGATAAACACAATCCATAACAAGACAAACTCATGGTCTCCTCCAGCCTGCTGGTCATCTCAAAGCTCCAACCTCAGACACCACCACTGGTCTAACCTCTTTGAGTTTCCGCCTGTCCACAAATGGATGGCAGACCTCAGTAATGGTGTCTTGGTTCTTCAGCTATCCGCGCAGCGATTATCACAGAGCCAACTTAAAGTCGGATGTGGTCTTCTGCTCCCCGCCTGTCAAAAGGGAAGATAACCTACGTTAAAGATAATGGTCTCAGGCCAAGGTGATTTTAACACTAGGCGTCTGCGGATGGTTTCCAATCGGTCCGCTACCGGAAGCCTGAGACTTAATGAATGTGTGGGTCGGTGACTGCTGGTAAGTCTGGTGACTTAGGGTCTCTCCCCTATAGTGATAGTTTAATCCCCTTCCCCGTCAGCCCTACTCGTTAGCGGCCTGTTGCTGTTCCCTCGCCTTCTTATCCTGATTCTCAATACCTTGGCGCGGGCCTTCAGGCATGCTTAGGAACATATCTTCAAGCTCTTTCGGTCTCGTAATTTGGTCATCAACAATAATGTTCAGTAACTTAAAGAGACCATGAGCTAACTTCGGGTCATCATCAAGGTTAATCTCTCCAGGATGGACTGCCTGATTACCGACGATTCGGCAAATGTCTGCGGCCTGCTGGATACGAACAGGGAGTCCTTTCTTAACGAGAGACCGAATGTCAGTGTTAATGTTTTCACCCGGTTCCTTGAGATGGACCATTAGTTTCTGAAGACACAAGCGTAGAAGCGCAGCAGCGCCTTTAGGGGATAGATTAACGATGCTTCTGGCTTCCATATAGTCGGCCTTACAGTCGTCTGGCATGTCCGGGTTAGGCATCTCAATATTTGCTGACGCTGGTATAATCATAGTTTCGTCATACCAATAGGCCTTCTCACTGCATCGTTCACATTTAGAAAAGGCGAAAGGTGTCTCATACATCACGCTAGAGCCATATTTTAAGCGGACCCAACGCTGTTGAGAATACGCGCCACAATTCGGGCAGTTAAAAGCAGTACCACCATACACTGCCGGATAATAATCAGCCATTTACTTCAGTCTCCTTATAAACACCAGCCATCACATTAACCAGTCTATCTACCTCGACCTCTTTCGCATACCTGTCATAGGTAATCGACCCTGAGCTATGACCCATAATCGCCTGAGCATACGCTAACTCGACCCCATGTTGTTTTAACTGGGTCGCAACTGTATGTCTAAACGAGTGAAACGCTAAGCCGCTACGGTCAGCGAGGACTTTCGGTAGCAACGTTCGGTTAAACCATTTGCTCACCTGCTCACCGTAGCCGTTCTTCATTAGCTTGAGGCCATCGAATACCATAGCATTATCACCCACAGTCTTTCTGCGGTCTTCCACAAGTGACATAAAGTCAGCCAATACAAAACCATAAGCGCCATCAACCAGCGGGACACAGCGGTCACTATGGGCGTTCTTGATGCTCTTACCCGGCAGGCTGCTATCGTCTTCGTTGATATGGATATACACGGTCCCGGCCTCAGTGACCCTGACGTCTTTGACCTGTAGCTGAGCCACCTCGTTAAGTCTCGCACCTGTAATCGCAGCCAGAGCGGTGACGTAATAATGGTATGGCTTACCTGAGGTCTTCTGCGAGTACGCTTTAGCGGCTACCAGTAGTTGCCCTACCTGCTCAGGACTGAACGCATCACGAGCGTCGGACGCTTTACGCTGCGCGACTTTCAGCTCAAGACCTTCTGTCAGGTTCTTAGCTATCAGGTCGTTGCGTGCCGCCCACTTAAAGACAGCAGCCATCTTGATAAGATATTTATTGTTGATGGTTACTACATCCAGACAGTCAGTCTTAGACTCTCGGTTCAGCAGGTCAGACAGCGGCATATCCTTAAAGCGTTGCTTGCGGTTCTTCGGTATCTGCTGGAGGACTTCACGGACCCTGAGCATATCTGAACGGGTCGCCTTGCCGACATCCTGAATATTCAGATGGTCGAATATCTCAATTAGCGTGGAGTGTGACGCTCGGTTCTCGCTTAGGGTCGCTGGCTTCCAGTTCTGGGCGTTCTCCTGCTCGTACTGCTCAATGAGAGACGCGAGGGTCAGAGCTTTAGTTACTCGTTCCAGAGTCACGAGAGGCTCAGGGACTTCAGGCTCCGATGATACAGATAGGGAGACGGACGGTCTTAGACTACTAGTCTCAGGCTCAAGGTAAGACAACAGGCCAGAGCTATCACCCTTGAGTCTATCCTGACAGGCCTTAAGCACACCGATAACGTCATTGATATAGCGATGCTGGTCTACAGTCAGACGCTCAGTCGCTACAGCTTCCCGAAGGTTGGACTTAATGTCATCGTACTGGTCAACGTAAAGCTGGTAGGACTCAGGGTCGTTCAGGTCATCACGGCTGACACTAAGTTCCCACTCAACAATGGTCTTCAGGTGCTCCCGTAGTTCCTCATAGGACGCGCTAGGGTTGTCTGCGTGTATTGCCTTCAGTGCTGACTTGATGTGCCGAGAGTGAGCCATAGCGGTGCGTCTGTCCTTAGTCCGTAGTGATACTGACGCTAGTTTATAACGGTTGTGAGAAGGAAGCGAAGCGGTCAGGCGACCCGTGGTCTTCATCCTAAGACGGATGTAAAAGACACCGTTACGCTGATAAAGGTAGGTTCTTGAATTGAGCATGTACTGAGACCTTAGGTCTGCTCACTACTTCAACAAAGTTAGTCACAGTGTTGGTTACAGTGAGTAAAACTATTGGAAGGCTTTAAGCCGTATCCCTTAGGATTCAGTAAGTTAGTAGACTTTAAGAATGGTCATGGAGCGGGCGAAGGGAATCGAAACTCTGTTTCATAATTTCCGCAACGCGACGATCATCGAATCAACATAGTAACTATTATTGATACTTGATTGCGAGATTTTAGAGGATCAGTCTCATGACAATCAAGGGCCAGGAGTATCTTTATCTTTCACCGGACGGTGTATGGCAGTTTCAAATCTACATCCCGTCTTATATGCGTCACATGTTCGGCGGGAAGCGCCTGTATCGGAAAAGTACAGGGACAAGAGATATCTACAAGGCGCGTCACTTCCGTAACCACATGCTGGTAGAGTGGAACAACCTTAAAGAACAGTTCAAGCCTGATACTGAGGATAAGCGTATTCAGCTTGCGATCACTTCCCTGCACTCTCAAATCAGGAAGAACAAGAATAAACCATTGATTGAAGAGCGAGCCAGTTCGATTCCTCACCTGTGCTTCTTACGAGATGAATACGCTACTGCCTACCAGGATCGGAGATCATTCTCCACACTGAGCAAATCGGCGCGAGCCGTTGAGGTGTTTCTCCAGAGTATTGGGAAAGTTGATATCAGCCTGGATCAGATTGGACGCCGATTAGTTACAGACTTCATAGAAGAGCAGCAGAAACGCGATGTAGCGCCCCAGACCGTGCAAAACTGGCTTACATCGTTAGGTAGCCTCTACGAGTTCGCCAAACGCCGCTATGACGCTATAGCCCCCCTAAATCCGTTTCATGGTCACAACCTTGAAGCGCGGCGCACAATTGAAAGCTATCAGCCGTTTGAATGGCATCAGCTATCTACACTACTCAACGAAGCAGACGAAGAGCTACGAGCAGTTATTCTGATCGGTTTGTTCTCTGGTGCAAGGCTGGACGAAATAGCCAGCTTGAAGAAAGAAGAGATCGTTATGGTGGAAGGGATACGGACATTCTACATTAGCAAATCCAAGACGAAGGCAGGGATTAGACACATTCCTATCCATGCTTTTCTGATCGGCATGGTGGATTATTATCTGAGTTTGAACACTGGAGATTACCTGTTACCACAGGCTAACAAGATTGAACGCAAAGACGGTAAGAAAGGACCATTCTATTCCCAAGCATTCACCCGCTTACGGCGTCGCGTAGTGCCTATGGCTACAGACCGTCAATGCTTTCACAGTTTGAGGGGGCATTTTATCACGTGTCTCGACCGTGCCGGAGTACCCGAACAACGGATCGGCTACATCACGGGACACTCTTCCCAAGCCGCTGCCACAGAAGCATTCAAAACCTACAGCGCGGGGTGTTCCATGAAAGAGCTATCCGACTATGTGGAAATGGTGGCCTATCCAGAGATCACTTTCCCAGAATTAAACAAAGAGGAGCAAGCTCCCCACGCATAAATTTATAACTAATGTCAAATTATTTTTTTGATGCGCTGCTATTCACCTTGCTCATACCTGCGAGCTTAGCTCTCACAAAAAAAACAACCAACCAATTGATAAATAATAAATAAAAGATAAAAAAGGATGACAGAATTTATTTACTCAAACAACTTTTAAAAAAATCAACCACCAAAAATTAATAGATTACAACGATCAAAAACAAATTATTGATCGCTTTTATTGATAAATGGTATTTTTTAGATGATAATCAGTACATAACTAAAATGAGCAATTAGTATGGAACACATTTATATTGCAGACCCAATAATGAATGTTGACGAGAGATTAATGGGCGTTGAACTTTTAACTCGTTTCATTTCCAATGATGGCCGTCCTTGTCATCCTGACTTTGTTATTTCATCTTGGGATTTAGATAGGAAGCGGCTCTTTCTATACGAACAATGCGGTATCATTTCCAGCAAACAAAAGTGGTTCGAACGAAATAAACTTTTTTGCACACTAAACATTGATCAACAAATGGCTTTTCTCGTTCGGCACGATCAAACATTGATAAAAGCATTTGAATCTATGCCATTCGTCAAACTTGAACTTTCTGAGCATTTCCCTGGTTTGGATAAGGGATTGAAAAGTCCCTTATTAAAATCGCTGAGCCAGGGTGTAAATGGGCTATGGCTCGATGACCTTGGCGCAGGAAACGCGAATGTAGTTAGTTTGATCGAAGGATACTTTGAGGTTGTAAAGATAGATCGCTGCTTCTTTAATGAACAGGTGCAGAAACCAACCTTCAACCTGTTGATTGCATCAATCAAAAAACACTGCGACAAAATTATTATTGAAGGGATTGAGAATAGAGATCATATGGGGTTACTGCGTGAGGTGGGAATTTGGGGATTACAGGGCTATCTTTTTAAATCTGTCCCTTTTAAAAATGTGGATTCATTGCTTTAGTGTTGAAACCATCAAAAAAGGGGCATAAGCCCCTCATTTTTTAAACTCCGTCGTAACAGTGTCAGATTCAGTTTTCTTAGGTGCATTGTTCACCACCTTCTGTTTCACCGTACCGCCTACAGATTTATTTCCCTGCGTTTTAGTTGCAATCACATTAACTGTAGCTTTACTGACAAGCCTGATCTGTTCAAATTCAAGATCGAATTGCATCGCGTATTCAGATTTATAATCGTAGGAAATACCGGAGAGAATAACATTATCGTACACTTTGTGCTCTGTCACTAATGTGATGGGCTGGCGACTTTCAAACATCTTATCGAGGTATTCGATAGCTTGACTGATACGAGTGCCATTCACACCAGCGCTGTATAACAAATCCTTTTCCAGCCTCACCGGAGTTTCGGAAATAATCCCCGATAGCTTGAATGTATTATTCTTAATCTGAACGTGATCGCTCACCTCTGCCCCGCTCTCAACGGGATAGCTGGTAATATCAGCCTGTCTGCGTATTCCCGTATCCGTCACGGCATCAAACACTATCGCCTGATAGTTCTGAATATAGCTATCTGAGGACGAATTATATACAGATGCAAGGATGGTGAATCCGTTTTCACCTTTGGTGCGGGTAGCACTGCTGTTATTACTGTTCTGAGTTGAATTGATACGGGAGGCATCGCTGCCCCCGATAGTTAAACTACCTGGTGTTGCCATTTAGCCCCCCGTCCCTTGTCCAGATGAAACAGCCAGCACCATACGCTGATTGTTATCATTGATACGCTGATCAACGGTAGCATTAAGCATGTTTCCGAATGTCGGATCAGGAGAAATAGTTAGATGGATAAGCCCTTCCGGTAGCTGATTCTGCAATACTACAGGCTGCATGATCGGCGCACTGGCTGGCTTAGCGGGCGCTGCTGCACTCTGTTTCAACATCGAAACAGGAGAGTAATCTCCGTTGGTGCTCTGCACGTAGCTGCTCACGTCCTTAGCGTCGCTTGTCCCGTTCCACCATTCGCGCACTGTGTCGAATACATTATGCTCATGACCATCCGCTTTCGGCTGGCTGGCTCCATAGGCGTTAGCCACTGGATTACTTCCAGCCTGTACAGGTGCTGACGTAGTGCCGTAATGCTGGCTAACAGCTTCTTTAGAGGTGTTATCCCCATTGAGTAGGTTGAGCTTACCTGTGATCCAGTTGGTTAGCTTCATCAGACCATCCACCACATCGCCCGCAGCCCGTCCGACACCCTGAAAGAAGGGTAACGCCTCCTGCATAGCGTCCTTAAACTCTCGCATGGTTTCAGGGTCAATCTCTGACATAAACCCTTCGAAGAATGCCAGCTTCTGGCTATCGGAGAGAATGCTAAGCTCCTGATTAAACTTACGGTAGGCCACAAGCTGATCCTGCTGTGCTTCATCCAGCCACTGCCCGTTACGCTTGAGCACGTCCACCTGATAAGTAAGAGCCTTCCCGCCATTCATAAAGGCTTTGGCGTAAAGTCCGAGATCGTCCCCGAGGTCTTCAAGATTGTGCAAAATTTCTTGTTCGCTCAATCCTTTAGATTGCATTGTGTTGGTATATGAAGAGACAAAACCAAACGGATTTTTAGCCCATTCTTTAAGCTGTTCAGGCGTGTACCCCATATTCAAAGCGGTGTTAATACCTGTTGGTGCTCCTGTCCATTCACCTTGTTTATTACGTTTCGCATTCAACGCACCATCTGCGAGCTTTTCAGAAACATCTTTTGCTACATCGAGGTTTTTTCTGGCTCCCTGGGTTCCCATCCCGCTATCGATACCATTAGCCTGTGCAAATTGGCCTAACGATTGTAAAAAGTTATAATCTACACCGCCCAATCTGGCACGTTGCACAATTTCGCTACGCTCTTCCTGTGCTGTAACAGCCTCTTTCCCCCATGAATAAGCACCGTAAGCCGCCGCACCAATACCAGCGCCAGCAAGCGCACCAGTGCCTAAGCCCATCAGAGAGCCAGAGATAGCCCCTGTAGCCTTACCACCGCCACCAAGAGCGTTAGCCCCTCCCGCTTTCGCCGCAGCCCTACGCTCAGCGTTAATGCGTCTGTAGCTCTGCTGGAGTCGTTTGATCTCGCTGTTTTGGCGTTGTAATGAGATAGTACCTGCTGCATAAGCCTTAGTGATCCTGCTGGCCTGTAATGCCGCCTGGGTTAATTCGACGTTGGTAAGGTGTTGCATACTTCTAAAGCTGCTGGCAGTGTCCAATAGCTTCAATTCAGCCCGTTCACGGCGCTGTGCGTTTCTTGCGGCCTCTTTCGCTGCCTGAGCCTCTACACGGGCTTGCGCCTTAGCTGCCCTTGCCTTTTCTCGTTCATCGCTATTACGAGGCTTTGACGCTTTCTTATTCAGCTTGTCTAATTCTCTTTCAGCAGATTTAAGCCCTTGGCTGAATTTTTTCATATTCAACGTGGGATCTTTAATGCCTTTAGCTTTCTTCTGAATTTGATCGAAAGCGTCCATAGCTTCTTTCATTGAATTACGATCAACACTAAATTTCACCGTGTTCTTGATAGAACTTGTGTGGATTTCAAGCATGATTATTCACCGCCTTTCTTTTCGTTCACAAGATAATTAAGCGCATCTGATACACTCATTCCTTTGAAAATGAGTTGTCTTAAATTTGAATAGCTCACATCAAGTGCTCTCGATACGGCTGCTAAATTCAGTAGTTGCTCGGCATTCGTATCATTAAGTTGTAAATGCAAGCCTCGACTCTTTAGGATAAGTTCCAATTTCATCTTTCCTCTTATTCTGGAAATAAAAAAGGGCGGGAACACTGGGGAGATGTTCCCAACGTTCACACGCCCTATTCAAATAGTTCTTCTTTATTTCAGACGGTTAGAACTACCGTCTACGCTCGTTAAGCGCTCAAGCTACCGAATACAATCGACTGTGCCACCACTTGTGGGATGAACGGCAGGAATGAAGACTCGGAACAGATAGAAGGGAAACCAAATTGCTGATCAACCACAACGTATTGATGAACCAGATCAGCACCCTTGCCCTGTGTAGCGTGGCGAGTACCCACACCGCTATGCAGAGTGAAAGCATTGTTATCAAGCAGTGGGATCGCTACGAAACCATCAGCGCCAATGCGGGAGGCAATGGAAGGGATTCCGGTAACATCGATCACGGTAACGCCGTTTAACTGCCAGGACTCAAGCCCAGGGTTATCGGTCTGCACTTTGGTAAAGAAGTTATCAGGATTGTTAACGCTCAGGGTGTAGGTCATAAACTGCGAAATGCTTGAATGGTAACGGAGGGCGCTTGCGGCCTTTCCTGCTGCCAGAATCACCATACCACGGCGTTGTTTTGCCAGCCCTTCACCCAGAGTTACCGACTGAATACGGTTAATCTGCGTTAGCTGTTCAAAGATATTCGCTGTGTCGCTTGCATCAAGCGTGAACTGCGTTTTAGCACCACCTGCAAGGAAATCTAAGTTTCCCTGATCGGTGTAGTCGCTGTCCTGTTTCAGCTCCAACAGGGCTTCACAAAGTGCAAGCTCGATACTGTTTTGAATCTGACTGTATTGGGCGGCAGAGAAATCAGCCAGTGCCAGCGTAATCTGATCGCCTACATCTGGAATTTGACGGCTGCGGTACTGTTCCAGATCACGCGAGGTTACGGAGTTTAAAGAGTTCACGTAGCGAAGACCATAAAGCTGAGTGCTGAACTCTGGACGGCGTGCCGTACCCCAGGCGCTTTGTGCGTAGGCTGGCTGTTCCGGTGCAGTCAGATTATCAGAGATAATGCTGGTATCAATTGCAATGCGGTTTAGCTGGTGATGTTCAATCTTAAATAGATTTAAATTCGAGATGACATTATTGGGGGCAACGCTGATCTCGAAGGGAGAGGCGAAATCATACATTTTCCCAGAAAATAGATCGGTGTAAGACATTATGTTGTTATTCCTTATTATTCTTATGTGGTACGCAGTGCAACAGTGCCATAATCGGCAAAGACATAGCCTTTAGCTAAAAGGGTCGCCACGACAGAAGCGTGATCGAGAGATGTTTCCAGAGCTTCCGCATTCAGAACCACCATTACCGGATTGGCAACAATCAGATATTTATCCCCTGCTTTCGCTGGTTCTACGAGTACATACGCAATTGAGCCAGTGCTTGCGGCTGATTCGCCGTCTTCGTCCACCACAGCCCCGACAGGGAGATCGGTAGAGATACCAGCATCCAGTTTGATTAAAGAATCCTGCAAAATACCATCTGCTACGTAGCAAACCACTGATGCTCGGATTAGGTCGTTAAATGACATTGTGTTATCAGTCCTTATTCTTTGCCGCTAATGCTGATAACTTGTCTTTCAATCCGTAGGATGTATCTTTATTAGCTGCTTTGGTTTTAAATAAACGTTCAGTTTCTTTGATTAGCTCTTCTTTAGAAATGTTAAGTAGCTTAGAAACTGCCGTAATAGTTTCATCAGAGAGTGTCAAACTCTCACCTTTATTCATCAGAAACATTGTCGTTTCCTCGTATTTATAACGTTTTTGTTACTGTGGGTAAAAAGAAAGCGGCAATAAAGCCGCTTCTTTGGGATAGCTGGAAATCTTATAAACCAGCCTGGGGATCATTCCGTGTCGTTGCAAAACACGCTTAGGATGAATGTTCGCCTATTGGAATTTCTTATCACTACCAAGCCTTTCGACTTAATAATTAATAAGGAGACAATACAACTCGACTAAAGAAAAAATGTTCCAGTGTCTGAATTCTCTGTATTGTCTGACAACTGCGCATTATAAAGACGTATAACGATTTCAGTTGTAAAGAGCGGGATTGCTCTTCTATAAAATCACTCGTTGTGAATTACTACCCTTAGAAGGTGTTCTCCACCGGATATCCCCTATTCATTGAGAAGAGGCAATAAATAAGGCAGTGGAGATCCCTTGTTAGAAACAAACGAAACGTAGCAATAAAGGACACAACCAAAAATCAAGAAGGAATGATTTTAGAGAAGAGGGCTACCCTACAAGGGAGGAGTAGCCATCTATGGGAGAAGTGATTCGAATACTATCCCTACTTCTTATTCTATAACATTTCTGTTAATTTGTCAATACCAAAATCGACATTTTATTCACTTTCTTTGCATTTTTATTCAAATTCACTTACTGCGTATTTCTCGGCAATGGCTCCTGCCAGTTCCGCAAGTTCGGCGGTGATGTATTGCAGGGAGCAAGCAAGCTCTTCAAGGTCATTCGCAATGCGCCACGCCTGATCCACGGTGACGGTATCCCCGTTCATCTGCACCAGGTGCTCTACAGCAGCGCTCCAGTGTTCAAGGGCGGTGATTGCCTGCTCGGTGTATTGCAGCGCTTCCAGGAGCGCGGAGGGCGTTCTCTCACGCCACGCCTTATTAACAAGCCGCAGGGCTGGTAGATGCCAGATATCGTGGAAAGAGTTAATAAGGGTGTTCACGATGTTCACGGTGTCCATAGTGTTAAGAGTCATAATGTTCCTTGGTATCAAATAGGGTGTCAAAGTCGCGGGTTAAATTGTTAAGGTGATTAACCGAAAGCCAGCCGCAATAATGTTCGTATGAGGAGAAATTAAGAATTTGCCATTTGTGAAGATTTGAAGAATCCACATTAAAGATTTTCATCTTCCTGGGTTTCCAGAATGCACCAGGGCAGCTATTGAGAATATCCTGTAATGCGCCCATCTCGTCAGGAGACATTGCAGGGCTATTCTCTTCAATTATTGTAGTTTGCCATTCACCAGGAACAGAATTGTATTCCTTCGAAAGGCGAGATAGATTTTGAAAATCAGATGTTCGTAATAATGATTGTGCGTTTCGTTCAAATTTTGTAACTACGTTACGTTTTCTTTTTCCCATTCATTCCTCGTAGAGGGAAACTTCCGTGTTTTCTCGTTAATGTCCATACTGCGTAAAATGCAAATAACCAATACATAGCGATGATCATAAAAGTTTCCCTATTGTGAGTTTTAGAAATTAGAGTAGATAAATTCTACATTGTCTCGTTCGATGTGTTTCAGCGTGAATGATAAATAGCTACTTTCATCATCTATCTCAATCACACCAATGTTGCGCAGCGCACGAAGCCAGAACCTGATCCCGTGATCACTTACACCGGATTTATCAGATAGCTCTCCGTAAGAAATGCGAGTCCTACGTCCTTTCCAGAACCAAACCAAGGCATGGTAAACGCCCTTCCCGCTATCGTTGATCTGTATCTGGTTTGTGTTGTTCAGTTTTATGTATTGTATCAATTAGTCCTCCTGATTAGTTCCAGTGGCGTTGTATTGTGGCGATCCCTTTCTTCATTAGTTCAGCCGTTTGTCTTTGGGTCAATCCTTTGGATTTGTGTTCCTGTACTTCTTTACGGGTGTTGTTACCTTTAACTTTCTTTCTCACTTTCCCAAATTTCAGACATTCAATCTTTGCTCCAGGGAAATAATGCTCTTTGATGTATTCAGCAGTTGCCAGATCAGGTACTACGAACACCAGAGGGTGATCAGTGTCAGCATTACGGATAGATGTACGACTAATAAACTGGTAGCACCGTTCATAATTCATCGCGGAGCGTTGCTTATGTTCAAATTCTTCAACATTCCAGCCGTTAAGCTCCGCATACTGCCGCCATTTACCTTGGAAATCTTTATCAAGATTACTGCAACCAAGAAACGCTGCATTGTGTATGTGCTGGTAATGGTTCAGGCCATAGGAAGCCATTGAAACACGGATACCACGGGAAGCATCGGTAAGAATTTCATCCCCTATCGTAGTAAACTGACACAGGGATTTATCTCTGTTGGTAGCGAAGATAAATTCACCAGGCACGCGCTGGATGATTTCCTGGAGATGTTCGTGAAACACTTCCTGTAATGCTGACAAGGTGCATCTGTTTTCACATACGGCGACCAGGGAGATCGGTACACGCTTATGTTTACGTCTTTCAAGTGGCGGCTGTAAATCTTCACCAGCTTCCTCAACTTCGTATTTCGTCAGATGTTCAGCAGCCCAGACAAACAAACTTCGAGAAGAGCCAGCACCTAAGAGTGTAAGTTGTTCAGCCCATTCTACAGATCTGATAATTGGTGAAGCAGTGAAGGCAAACAGGTGTTTATTCTCTTCGTAGAGAAGTCCAGCACCCTGCATAATCGCCCAGAGCAGGCGCTTTAACTCAGCACCATTCGCCTCTGTTTCGTGCCAATAGTCGTAGAAATCTTCACGCTTATCCTCACTCAGGAATAACAATCCGTCCCGCTCTTCCAGCCAATCCAGGAATGGGAAATTTTGTTCCGTCCGTTTGGTATGCTGCACTTTGATGTAAGCGCCAAACATTGCATCAGGGATTTCATCAACAAAGATACTGAAATTACGGAGAAGGTTTTGAAGTTCCGTTTCAAGCGCTGCACGATAGCAGTAATGAATGAAACATTGATGTGTACAGATAATAACCGAATGCTGGAAATCGTATTCCAAGGTGGAAATTAGGTGTCTTACCGCTTCTGTTTCGGTGTCCACATGGAAACTCTTCACCCGTCTGTCTTTTAGTTCTTCCCTCACCTGTCCACATAATTCATGTGTTGGCATCACGAGAAGATAACGAGGGGGAATTGCTTCGGAGTTTGTTAATAAACTTGATTTGATGTAGTGCTGTAACGTGGTGGATTTTCCAGATCCGCAAATTGCATCAACGAATTTTACTACTTTTCTTCTTTGGTTCATTGGTTTCCTCTTTGTTAAGGACTGTTGTTATTAATTCGCTCACCAGTGCGGCGGCGGCTTTATTTTCACGATTAGCCCGATTGATCAGAGCCTCGTAAGTTTCAGGGGTGAAGTTAATCTTCATTCTTTGGAATCCTTCTTAAATTCATCAAAACGGGATAATGCTTCTTTAAACATCTGTTCACGTTCGAAATACTTTCGTTTTCTGGCTACGTACATAGATGCGTAGATTAAATCTCTTGTGGCTTTACCACTCACCAGTTCATAAAACACCTGGTCACTACTGAAATACTTCAATAACTACCTCCTTCGGATTTTGGATGCAAAAAGCCCCAGGCAGTTACCCCGCCCAGGGCTGAAAAGTTCAGAAGGTTTTCTCCCATTCATACTTACCATAATACACTATTTTAATAGCGTTTGTCAACCCCTGCCACAAAATAAATTTGTCGTCAACAATTTTTTCATAATAGGATAAGACGGCTTCTCAAGGAAGGGTATCATTTCCGGCTCTTCATGCAAGTGAGCCGATCTTGTAGCTACGCTACATTGCACAATTAACCTGTTAACACATCATTTTAATGATAAGCCCTTTTACATAATTTTGATGTGTTGAGATCGTAGGCTCACAATGAACCAGCGATCAGCGGGTGAATGTCGCATGAAAAAGTATCTGCTCATGATCATCCTGCACAATGATGTATGTTCGAGGAATACGAGAACATAAGAGAGATAATTAATAACCTTAATTTAATTAAGGGTAGTTAGTAGTTGGTTTGTGTCAGTGAGTGAAGCGAACATGACAAGTTTCTCTACAGGAAAACCTCTTCTCAACAATAACTTTCAGTAGAGGTTACTTTCCTGTATAGCTATCTCCCATGCGCGTGATCAGCGCATACCAAATTGTACAGTCCACTTTATGGAGAATTAACCCTCCATCAATCCTGATTACGTGTTAATAGCGAATACTCGCCTCCATAGCGCCGGAAAAATCCCACGCTAATTACATTCTAAATACCCGCTAAACCCCAGGTAAAGCGATGCTTAATCTATTCTAAATAACCCGCCTGTAACGTTCTCTGAGCGCCTTTCTCACTTTCGAAGTATCTTTCATCACTTATACGAAAGCCTTGCGCCGTGCGGCTCACAGCGATCATTGTCCACAATGTACACTTTCATGATAGGTGCAATATACTTAAAGACTTTTTGTGTTCTATCAAATTTATTTTAATCGCGATTATTCCATGCCGAAACCTTCCAATTCATTAGCATTCTAATCATTTCTTGGTGCAATCAACTCAGGTGAGAATTATTATCATCTATCGTGCGATATCGCCCAGCTTCGATACACTTTCGTAAAGTGTATTTTGTAACTATTTGATTTTATTCAATCAGTACACTTTTCCATCACTTCGCCGTGCAAACAGGGGTAACTCCCCGTCATCGAAAATAAATTTCTTGACATAACCACCGTTTCATGAATCATTTATGAAATTACATTTATTGTTATTTTTCAATCAGTTACAGATATTCGGTGCTGACGGACAGCAGAATTGGGGCGGCCTTGATCACGCCGTTAAGCAACTCAAGCAACCGCGCATACCTTTTGATCATTTCGTGCTCTTCATAAACAAATGTATCGTGCAACATATTGAAAATGATCAATTTCTGATCAATTATGATTTCAACGAAACGAACAAGAGGAGGGATAAAGAATGGAAGGTATCGCAGTTGCGCTTAAAAGCGCGGAGGACGTGAAAGCAGTGGCGGCAGAGCTACGACGCAATACCAGAACAAACCTGTTCTACTGTGCATGGGTGATGCAGTATGAGAGCGCATTACGTATCTCTGACCTGTTAACCCTCACCTGGTCACAATTCAGTGCAGGGAAAACGCATATCGAGGTGAAACAGCAGAAATCTAAACGAAAGGCAGATCCTAATAAGAAGGTGAAACCGCTCCGTATCAAGATTACTGACACCATGCGGAAAATCGTAGAGATGCGGAGAGAGGAACAATCCACTATGCCTGTGAAGACGGATTTCATCTTTAGCAAAGGCGATCTCCGTAGCAGAGGCAACGCCGTAACTCGTAACACTGTGTTCACTGAGTTCAGCAAGATCGGGCGTAGAGTGGGATTCTCTAACGTAGGGTGTCATACCCCGCGAAAATCAAAAGGGCGAATTTTATTCAGTGCAGGTGTGCCGGTTGAACAGATCGCCCTTCTCCTGGGTCATGCTGATCCACGGTCAACGCTCTTTTATATTGGTTACACGCTCGAAGTAGGCGACGAATTGACAGAGGAGTTTAGCCTTGAAATCTAAATATCTTGTGCTGACGCTGGCACTACTGCCAGCCCTGGCAAATGCCGGACAAATAACCCTTGTTCTTAGTGACGAACAGGAAACAGACAACGCGCGGATTTGCGTTTATAGCAACGCCAATTATACAGAGACAGTGACGATCAGACCGTCGCAGCAATGCCGCTACACAATGACCTTTGAAGAGGAGTAATGAGTATGGAGATTATAGAGATGAACGAACACACAACCGCTTTCAGCCCTATTAAGAGCGAAGAAGAATTGAAATTCGCCGTAGCATTTTTGGACATGTGGCAGAGAAGCCAGGAGCACGGCGTGAACTTTGAACAGGTGTTGAAAGATGCAATTCAACAAGCAACACCGAACGAGGATCGTAAATGGGTGAGTATCAAATGACTAACAGTTACGGATTGAAAACGCCTGAACAATGGCAACAAGAAAGTATTCTTGCCCTGCTGTTTCATTACGACCACGTAGAAGCCTGTTTCATGGCAGATGCAATCAAGGTGTTACCAGAAGATCACGACGTGAACAGAGCGGAGGAGTATTTAGAAAGCCTGATAGAATGGCTGGCTGGTAACACGGACGAAAGCGAAATGAGAAAGGCTATCGAGTGTTACAGCGTCAAAGGCAGCGAAGAGCAAACAGAATTTTTCTTAGGTGCAATTCTCGGAGATGAGTATTGAAAAAGGAAGAAGAGCTAATCACCAGCTTTATCTGGTGTGGTGCTACGGTGTGCGTTTATACGCAGGTAGTGAAGTTTGCAGGGACGACGATACAGCGTCATCTGTTACCGAGAAATTTACGCAATGCTGTTAATAGTGCTGTGCAGGATGCTGAGAACATCCCACACAGCGATCCGACAAACAACAAACCACCACGGAGTGTTAGGAATGCCAGACCATCAGATCATAACAATGAGCCTTCGATTACTGCAAGGGGAAAGCAGGTACGCCAGTACAGGAAAGGCTGATATACGTATTCGTGTTCCGGCGATGAAAGGTAGCCAACTGAAAGCCTTGCTTGATTACATACGCGCGTTGAAGTGAAGAAGCGGGGGGCGAGTTGCCCCCTGACCTTATGCCTTGATTAGCCATTTAGGAGGGATTTCGAGCCATTTCTGACTCTCTTCATCGTAGAAAAATACATCATCTACACCGTGTTCAATCAGATTCACTGGTTTCTCACCTATCGGGAGAGACAACTCCTCAATAAGAACAGCCAAAACACTATTCACCTGATCATTGCCATCCCAGGCAACATTTTTTTCCATGTGTTTTCCATGAAATCCATAGCGGATACGTAACTGCTTGTTGGTCATTACCATCCCCCTACTGTTTGCATTGTCTTGGTACATTGATTCAACAAAATCTCGTTGCTCTCCAGTCAAGGCGAGTATCTCCAACAAAAGAGTTAACTCCCTTCGTATTGATTCCTTATCTGACATACCCACCCTTGAGTGATTAAGATTAATCTCAGGTTATACAGGGTGCAAAAATTGTGCAACTAACAGATTTTGGACAATAGAAGCCTAATGCCCGTTGGTGGTAAGACAACACGCGGAGCCGTTAGGCGACAACATCAGGGATATGTCAGACAGTGAAGTTTATCAGGATGACCATGTACCCGAAGGAGCGAGGCCGAACCGCTGGCAGAGCCTACATATCGTTTGTAGGTACGAACACCACCATAAACCTGTTTATTCCCTGCAACGTCATCGCGACGTGTGGCATGTGGGAGCATCGGCAAAAAATGCGCTTCACTGTAAGGTTATGAGAAGTGCGATCCGTCGCTGCCTGGTGTAGGCTTTGCGTTCATTGTTGGGCTATCGCGGTAAGAACTTGAAACCACCGCCGACGATTGGCTACACTCTCATTTCACCGAGTAACCATTCGTGACAAGTGTCAAAGTAGTGAACTATGGTAGAACGCCTAAGCATGTTAGTAAGCACTACTGCGTAACATGCTGAAAGAACCGGAGTTTTTCGAACGGTTCCACAAGGGGAGAGTTCTGGAGCGGGCGAAGGGAATCGAACCCTCGTATAGAGCTTGGGAAGCTCTCGTTCTACCATTGAACTACGCCCGCTTTGAGGTGCGTAAGGCATTATAGACCTTACGCCTCTTCATACAAGCCTTTACCCTACTAAGTGGCGATTAAATAATCACTTAGCACTTCGGTTTACTGCCCTGCGCCGGAAGATAACGCTGCGGATCGATGGCCGTGGCCTTATAGCGAATCTGGAAATGCAGCTTCACCGTATCCGTCCCGGTACTGCCCATGGTCGCAATCTTCTGCCCCGCCTTCACGTTCTGGCCATTATTCACCAACATCGTGTCGTTATGCGCATATGCCGTAATGTAGTCCTCACCATGCTTAATCATGATCAGGTTACCGTATCCACGAAGCTGGTTACCGACATAGACCACCTTTCCGGCCCCTGAAGCGTAAACCGGCGTGCCGCGTGCGGCAGCGATATCAATACCTTTATTGCCCCCTTCCGAGAGCGAGTACGGCGCAACCACTTTTCCGCTTGCAGGCCAGATCCAGCAGCGCTGACCGACCGGCGGCCAGGATGATTTAGGCACCTGATAGGATGGCGTCACTTTGGCTGTTTTACGCGTTGAGGACTTTTTCCCTGAGGAGGAACCGCCGTTAACCTTGAGCTTTTGCCCTATCTCAATGGTATACGGTGGAGAGATATTATTCAGGCGCGCCAGCTCCTTCACGCTGGTCCCCGTGGCACGTGAGATGCGGTAGAGCGTGTCCCCGCGCTTAACGGTATAGACGGCACCGGAATAACTGCCCATATCCGAAGATTTACTCCCCGAGCATCCTGCTACAAGTAGCGTCAGCGTCAGGCAGAAAACGGCAATGATCGGGTTTCTCGTCAGGCTTCCTGCAAACAAAACAGCTCCTCGGTCAGCGTGAATGGCGCACTATGATAGCAGCCCAAACTGATGCGGGTCATGCCCTTTTCCGCTCTGTGGGCCAAACCGTTTGCATAAGAATGCAGTATAATAATTCCGCTGATGGTGCTGAACCATTAAGCATTATGGCACTGGAGCATCAATGAGTATTCAAGAACACGTTATTTTGGTAAATGACCAGGGAAAGGTGATTGGCACTCAGGAGAAGTACGCCGCGCACACGTCACACACCCCGCTTCACCTGGCCTTCTCTTCATGGCTGTTTAACGCTAACGGAGAATGTCTGATTACCCGGCGCGCCTTAAGTAAAAAAGCCTGGCCCGGCGTGTGGACCAACTCCGTTTGCGGACATCCACAGGCCGACGAAGCGACAGAGCAGGCGATTATCCGCCGCTGCCGCTTTGAAGTCGGGGCCGAAATCATAGACATCACTCCCGTTGCCCCGGAGTTCCGCTACCGTGAAGCCGACCCTTCAGGGATCGTTGAAAACGAAATCTGCCCGGTCTATGCCGCCCGCGTAACGAATACCCTCGCAATCAATAGCGACGAAGTGATGGAGTATCAGTGGGTGGAGCTGGACGCGCTCTTCCGCGCGCTGGACGCCACACCGTGGGCATTTAGTCCGTGGATGGTGCAGGAAGCGAACACTGCGCGCGAAAAACTCAGCGCTTTTGCGGCGCAATAAAAAAGCCCCAGCGATAAACGCACGGGGCTTTTTTTACGTCTTAACGGCTTATTTCACCGGACGCATCGCCGGGAACAGGATCACGTCGCGGATGGTGTGGCTGTTGGTAAACAGCATCACCATACGGTCGATACCAATACCCAGGCCAGCCGTCGGCGGCAGGCCGTGTTCCAGCGCGGTTACGTAGTCTTCGTCGAAGAACATCGCTTCGTCGTCGCCTGCCGCTTTCGCGTTAACCTGATCCTGGAAACGCTGCGCCTGATCTTCTGCATCGTTCAGCTCGCTAAAGCCGTTACCGATTTCGCGGCCACCGATGAAGAATTCGAAGCGGTCAGTGATTTCCGGGTTCTCGTCATTACGACGCGCCAGCGGAGACACTTCCGCCGGGTATTCGGTGATGAAGGTCGGCTGAATCAGGTGCGCTTCGGCCACTTCTTCGAAGATCTCGGTCACGATACGGCCCAGACCCCAGCTCTTCTCAACCTTAATACCGATGCTTTCAGCGATCGCTTTCGCAGAGTCGAAGTTATCCAGATCCGCCATATTGGTTTCCGGACGGTATTTCTTGATCGCTTCGCGCATGGTCAGTTTTTCGAACGGCTTGCCGAAGTCGAACACTTCTTCACCGTAAGGGACCTGCGTGGTGCCCAGAATATCCTGCGCTAGGGTACGGAACAGGGATTCGGTCAGCTCGATCAGATCTTTGTAATCCGCATACGCCATATAGAGTTCCATCATGGTGAACTCTGGGTTATGACGTACGGAAATACCTTCGTTACGGAAGTTACGGTTGATCTCGAACACGCGGTCGAAACCACCGACCACCAGACGCTTCAGGTACAGTTCCGGCGCGATACGCAGGTACATGTCCAGGTCCAGGGCGTTGTGATGGGTGATGAACGGACGGGCAGAGGCACCGCCTGGGATCACCTGCATCATCGGGGTTTCTACTTCCATAAAGTCGCGGTTAACCATGAACTGGCGAATACCGGCCATGATCTGGGAGCGAATTTTGAAGGTCTTACGGGATTCATCATTAGAGATGAGATCCAGGTAGCGCTGACGATAGCGCGCTTCCTGATCCTGCAAACCGTGGAACTTGTCCGGCAGCGGGCGCAGGGCTTTGGTCAGCAGACGCAGCTCGGTGCAGTGGATAGACAGTTCACCGGTCTTGGTTTTGAACAGTTTACCTTTAGCGCCCAGGATGTCGCCCAGGTCCCACTTCTTGAACTGCTCGTTATAGATGCCTTCCGGCAGGTCGTCACGAGAGACATACAGCTGAATGCGGCCGCCAACGTCCTGTAAGGTCACGAAGGAGGCTCTACCCATGATACGACGGGTCATCATGCGGCCCGCCACGGACACTTCAACGTTCAGCGCTTCAAGCTCTTCGTTCTCTTTACCGTCGAAGTCTGCGTGCAGTTGGTCTGAGGTGTGGTCACGACGAAAATCGTTCGGGAACGGCACGCCCTGCTCGCGCAGCGCTGCCAGCTTCTCGCGGCGGGTTTTCAGTTCGTTGTTAAGATCGACTACCGCGTCAGCGCCCTGTGATTGTTGTTCAGACATGTTGGTTCCTCATAACCCTGCTTTCAAACTTGCTTCGATAAATTGATCCAGGCTGCCGTCCAGCACCGCCTGCGTGTTACGGGTTTCAACCCCGGTACGCAGGTCTTTGATGCGGGAGTCATCAAGGACGTAAGAACGGATCTGGCTGCCCCAGCCGATGTCGGACTTGTTGTCTTCCATCGCCTGCTTCTCAGCATTTTTCTTCTGCATCTCCAGCTCATAAAGCTTCGCTTTCATCTGCTTCATGGCCTGGTCTTTGTTCTTATGCTGGGAACGGTCGTTCTGGCACTGTGTTACCAGCCCGGTTGGAATGTGGGTAATACGCACCGCAGATTCCGTACGGTTAACGTGCTGACCGCCCGCGCCGGATGCGCGGTAAACGTCGATACGCAGGTCCGCCGGGTTGATGTCGATATCGATATCTTCATCCACTTCCGGGTAGACAAACGCGGAGCTGAAGGAGGTGTGGCGACGGCCACCGGAATCGAACGGGCTCTTACGCACCAGGCGGTGAACGCCGGTTTCAGTACGCAGCCAGCCGTAGGCGTAATCGCCAATAATCTTGATGGTGACGGATTTAATACCCGCCACTTCACCTTCGGACTCTTCGATAATCTCGGTTTTGAAACCGCGCGCTTCAGCCCAGCGCAGGTACATGCGCATCAGCATGCTGGCCCAGTCCTGCGCTTCGGTACCGCCAGAGCCTGCCTGAATATCGAGATAGCAGTCAGCGCTGTCGTATTCGCCGGAGAACATGCGACGGAATTCCAGCTGCGCCAGCTTCTCTTCCAGCACGTCAAGCTCTGCCACGGCTTCGTTAAAGGTTTCTTCGTCGTCGGCTTCGACAGCCAGCTCCAGCAGCCCAGAAACATCTTCCAGACCCTGCGCCATTTGATCCAGCGTATCTACGATGGCTTCGAGGGAGGAACGTTCTTTACCCAGCGCCTGCGCGCGTTCAGGTTCGTTCCAGACGTCCGGCTGTTCCAGCTCGGCGTTTACTTCTTCGAGACGCTCTTTCTTGGCATCGTAGTCAAAGATACCCCCTAAGAACGTCAGAGCGCTCCGTGAGGTCCTGAATGCGGTTTTTTACCGGATTAATTTCAAACATGGTCTGTTTTCTTTTATGAGCTTGTCAAAATGCGGTGATAAGAGCGGGATTGTACCGAATCCACGCCCTTTTTTATAGAGATTACTGACGCTAAATTGGCCAGATATTGTCGATGATGATCTGAAGGGTGCGGTTACCGCGGAACTCGTTAATATCCAGCTTATAGGCCAGCTCAACCTCGCGCACGCCGTTGTCCGGCCAGATGGAGGTATCAACGTTAAAGGCGATGCCGTCGAGCAGCGGCCCGCCGCCGACCGGTTCCACCATCACTTTGAGATGGCGTTCGCCCACGATGCGCTGTTGCAGCAAACGAAAACGTCCGTCGAAAAGCGGCTCCGGGAACATCTGCCCCCATGGGCCAGCATCGCGCAGCATCTGCGCCACCTCCATGGTCATTTCAGCCGGAGAAAGCTCGCCGTCAGAAACCACTTCACCCTGCAACAGAGACGGATCGATCCACTCGGTGACCAGTTCGCCAAACAGACGCTGGAACTCGTCGAACTTCGCCTCTTCCAGCGACAGGCCTGCCGCCATCGCGTGGCCGCCGAACTTAATCATCAGGTTCGGATGAAGCGTGTCGAGACGCTCCAGCGCATCGCGCATATGCAGCCCCTGAATGGAACGACCGGAGCCTTTCAGCGTGCCGTCCCCGGCGGGGGCGAACGCGATCACCGGGCGGTGGAAACGCTCTTTAATACGCGATGCCAGAATGCCCACCACGCCCTGGTGCCATTCGGGGTGATACATCGCCAGCCCGCCCGGCAGGGTGTCACCGCTGCGCTCCAGCTTTTCGCACAGGGTCAGCGCTTCGGCCTGCATCCCCTGCTCAATCTCTTTACGGGTCTGGTTGAGTGCGTCCAGCTCACTGGCCAGCACGCGCGCTTCGCCGATGTTGTCGCACAGGAGCAGCGCAACGCCAACCGACATATCGTCCAGCCGCCCCGCCGCGTTCAGGCGCGGGCCGAGGGCAAAACCCAAATCGCTTGCCGTAAGCTTCAGCGGATCGCGGTTGGCAATTTCCAGCAGCGCCTTGATCCCCGGACGGCATTTGCCCGCCCGAATGCGGCTCAAGCCCTGCCAGGTGAGAATACGGTTATTGGTATCGAGCGGCACCACGTCCGCCACGGTTCCCAGCGCCACCAGATCGAGATACTCCGCAAGATTCGGCACGGCAATCCCGCGCGATTCGAACCAGCCCTTATCACGCAGCAACGTGCGTAACGCCAGCATCAGATAAAACGCCACCCCTACTCCGGCCAGCGATTTCGACGGGAAATCGCAGTCGCGCAGGTTCGGGTTAATGATGGCTTCAGCGTCTGGCAGGGTTTCTCCTGGCAGGTGGTGATCGGTGACCAGTACCGGGATCCCCAGCGCATGGGCATGATCGACCCCCGCATGAGAAGAGATCCCGTTATCCACGGTCATGATCATCTGTGCACCACGGGCATGGGCCTGATCGACCACTTCCGGGCTGAGGCCGTAGCCGTCTTCAAACCGGTTCGGCACCAGGTAAGCCACGTTATCGCAGCCCAGCGCACGCAGGCTGAGTACGCTCAGCGCGGTACTGGTTGCGCCGTCGGCATCGAAATCGCCCACCACGACAATCCGCGTCCCGTCACGGAACGCGTCGTAGAGCATTTCAGTCGCTTTTTCGATGCCACTCAGCGCTTGCCAGGGCAGCATGCCTTTAACGCTGCGCTCAAGATCGCTTGCCGTACGCACGCCACGGCTGGCGTACAACCGCTTTAACAGCAGCGGAAGCGTATCTGGTAAATCCGCGGTTTCAACCGCATCGCGGCGGCGCAGTTTTATCGGGGCTTTCACGCGAATTATTTACCACCCGTCTGTTTCTGGTGTTCGTTGAGGAACGCTTTCATCTCTTTTGGCCCCTGGTAGCCCGGCACCACATAGCCGTTGCTCAGCACAATGGCTGGCGTACCGCTCACGCCAAACTGTACGCCCAGCGCGTAGTGGTTAGCGATGTCGATATCGCAGGAGGCGGGCTTCACGCCTTTGCCGTTCATCGCGTCATCAAAGGCCTTGTTGCGGTCTTTCGCACACCAGATCGCTTTCATATCCTGCTCAGGCTGACTCTGCACGCCAGCGCGTGGGAAGGCCAGGTAACGCACGGTAATGCCCAGCGCGTTGTAGTCTTTCATCTCTTCATGCAGCTTGTGGCAGTAGCCGCAGGTGATGTCGGTGAAGACGGTAATGACGTGCTTTTCCTGCGCCGCTTTGTAGACAATCATCTCTTTTTCGAGCGCATTCAGGTTTTTCATCAGTAGCTGGTTGGTGACGTTCACCGGCTGCGCACCGCTCACGTCGTACATTGGCCCCTGAATGATGTGCTTTCCGTCTTCGGTCACGTACAGCACGCCGCTGTTGGTCAGCACCGTTTTCATGCCAGCCACCGGCGCTGGCTGGATCTCGCTGCTGGCGACGCCGAGTTTCGTCAGAGACTGTTTAATGGCGGCATCATCCGCATGGGCAAAACCGGAAACCGAAGCTGCCAGCAGGGTGAACAGCGCTAAAGACTTTTTCATATATGATCCTGTAACAATTCGTCGGCACTCACGCGCGAGGGTGGTGCTGTTGGTGTAGCTGCCGCAGGCGTTCCGTCGCGACATGGGTGTATATTTGCGTCGTTGAAAGATCGCTGTGTCCAAGCAACATCTGCACCACGCGTAAATCCGCGCCGTGGTTTAACAGATGCGTCGCGAAGGCGTGACGCAAAACGTGCGGCGACAGCTTCTCACTGTCAATACCCGCCAGTGTGGCGTAATGTTTAATGCGATGCCAGAACGTTTGTCGCGTCATCTGCTGCGCGCGCTGGCTCGGGAATAATACATCTATGGAGACGCCGTTCAGCAGCCACGGACGCCCGTGTTCCAGATACGTCTCCAGCCAGTAGACCGCCTCTTCACCCAGCGGCACCAGCCGTTCTTTGTTCCCTTTACCGATAACGCGCACCACGCCCTGACGCAGGCTGATATCGCTCATCGTCAGGCCCACCAGTTCAGAAACGCGCAAGCCCGTGGCATACAATAGTTCAAGCATGGCTTTATCGCGTAACTCCAGCGGAAGGTCAACTGCGGGCGACTGTAATAATCTCTCAACTTGCGCTTCGCTGAGATCTTTTGGCAGCCGCTGAGGTAGTTTAGGCGATGCCAGCAGTGCGCTGGGATCATCCGCGCGGATCTTCTCGCGGTAAAGGTGCTGGAACAGGCGGCGCATGGCGCTCAGCAGACGTGCGGAGCTGGTGGCTTTGTACCCCCCTTCCATCCGCTCAGCCAGTAACCCTTGCAGGTCATCGCTTTGTGCGCTTTCAAGCGTCAGACCCCGGTGCGCCAGCCACTCGACCAGCAGAGTGAGATCCCGACGATAGGCGCTAAGCGTATTTTCAGCGAGGTTTTTCTCCAGCCACAGCGCGTCGAGAAACTGTTCGATGAGTGCGAGATCCTTTTCCACATCAACCCCTATGGTTCTGCAATCTGGCCATTATGCCTGATTGCCATCGGTTTCTGGTACACTACGCGCAAAGTCATAGCAAGAATTGAGATAGTTACGCGATGAATATTGGTCTGTTCTATGGTTCCAGCACCTGCTACACCGAAATGGCGGCGGAGAAAATTCGCGACATTATTGGCCCGGAACTGGTGACGTTGCATAACCTGAAAGATGACGCGGTTGCCTTGATGGAGCAGTACGATGTGCTGATTCTGGGTATCCCTACCTGGGACTTTGGTGAGATTCAGGAAGACTGGGAAGCCATCTGGGATCAGCTCGATTCAGTCAATTTTGAAGGCAAAATCATTGCGATGTACGGCATGGGCGACCAGTTGGGCTACGGGGAGTGGTTCCTTGACGCACTCGGCATGCTGCACGACAAACTGGCCCCAAAGGGCGCGACCTTTATCGGCTACTGGCCTACGGAAGGCTATGAGTTCACCAGTCAAAAACCGATTATTGCCGACGGTCAGCTGTTTGTCGGGCTCGCGCTGGATGAAACCAACCAGTACGATCTTAGCGACGAGCGCCTCCAGAACTGGTGCGAGCAGATTCTGGGTGAGATGGCCGAGCAGTTCAGCTGATTTACTCCTGCGTCGGCTGTTGCACGATCAACCGGCGCAGATCTCGCCACTCCGCAGGATCCATACTGTCTGCTGCCAGCCACAGGTGCTGGCGACGATTGTCCTCGACCCGACGCAGCCGTAGCATCATCCCGGTGTTGAGCATCCACGGCGTCCCTATCATTTCCCACTCTTTTCCCTGCCAGCGCAGGCGAGAATCCATCAGCAGCTTAATCTCACCCTGACGGGCGTTGATTCGACGCTGGCTGCGCACGCTGTCAAACACTACAAACGACAGCAAAAGCAGCCACAGAGGGGTATAGCTTAGCGGCCACGGCACCAATAACACCATTGCCGCGACCAGACCGTGGAGCAGTAAGGACATCCACTGTGAGCGCCACGAGACGCGAAGATCAGATTGCCACAGGACCACGTTCCTGATTCCGTGTTTGAATTAATTGCACCATCCGTTGCAACTCGGTGTCGGCGGGCTTGCCGTGATTCATCAGCCAGTTGAATAAATCCGGATCGTCGGACTCAAGCAGACGGACAAACAGGCGCTTATCGTCATCGCTTAAGCTGTCGTACTCATACTCGAAGAAAGGCATGATGGAGATATCAAGTTCACGCATGCCGCGACGGCACGCCCAGTGAATACGGGCCTTGTTGTTAATATCCATGTTCTGTTTCCTGCATTACGTTTGGCACAGTCGGTATCCCGTTCGGTATTCATTATTGCTCTTCGGGAACACCTGCTAGTGTAACGTGTTTTTGACCGTTTCTTTACTGGAATATTGCGAACCTCGAGCAGGCTTCCTGAATAATCCTTATAAAGACAGCGGATTACACTATTTTGCGTAGCGCCACGCATAACCGCGTAATGGCACGAATGGCCTGCTGAAAGCGCTTGCATTGAATACAGTCTCTTTTACCATTAGGTATTATCAAAGCGTTAAGCAATTCAGGACATCACTATGGCATTTACACCATTTTCTCCTCGCCAGCCCGCCGCCTCTGCGCGTCTGCCGCTGACGCTGATTACTCTTGATGACTGGGCACTGGCGACACTGACCGGTGCAGACAGCGAAAAATACCTGCAAGGCCAGGTCACGGCGGACGTGGCGCAGTTGACTGAGCACCAGCATCTGCTGGCCGCGCATTGCGATCCAAAAGGCAAAATGTGGAGCAACCTGCGTCTGTTCCGCCGTCAGGACGGATTCGCCTTCATTGAGCGTCGCAGCCTGCGTGACGCCCAGCTTAAAGAGCTGAAAAAATACGCGGTCTTTTCTAAAGTCACCATCGCCCCGGACGATGAACACGTTCTGCTGGGGGTAGCGGGTTTCCAGGCGCGTGCAGCACTGAAAAACCTGTTTGCCGAGCTACCGGATGCCGGAAAACAGCTGATCAGCGAGGGAGAAACCTCCATTCTGTGGTTCGAACACCCTGCGGAGCGCTTCCTGCTGGTAACCGACGAAGCAACGGCGGAACGCGTCACTGACGCCCTGCGCGGTGAAGCACAGCTCAACAACAGCCAGCAGTGGCTGGCGCTGAACATCGAAGCGGGCCTGCCGGTTATTGACGCGGCAAACAGCGCGCAGTTTATCCCGCAGGCGACAAACATCCAGGCGCTGGGTGGTATCAGCTTTAAGAAGGGCTGCTACACCGGACAGGAAATGGTGGCGCGTGCGAAATTCCGCGGCGCGAACAAACGTGCCCTGTGGACGCTGGCTGGTCACGCCAGCCGTGTGCCGGAAGCGGGTGAAGATCTCGAGATGAAGATGGGCGAAAACTGGCGCCGTACCGGCACCGTGTTAGCCGCCGTCCAGCTCGATGATGGCCGCCTGCTGGTGCAGGTTGTCATGAATAATGATATGGAGCCCGACAGCGTGTTCCGCGTGCGGGACGATGCAAACACGCTCAGCATTGAGCCGCTGCCGTATTCACTGGAAGATTGATGCTGTATCGCCCGGTGTTGATATTCTCCCTCTCCCTGTGGGCTGAGGGATCCCCAGTAATTTTTTTATGCAGAAGCAATAAAGTTGCTTTCTAAATGACTGAGGGCTGTCAGCGATGCCCTGGTCCGGCTG
>NZ_JBMKJI010000040.1:0-29160 GCF_049237025.1 Enterobacter cloacae complex sp. SYL001
ACAACTGACGTGACCGGTACCATCGAACTGCCAGAAGGCGTAGAGATGGTAATGCCAGGCGACAACATCAAGATGGTTGTGACTCTGATCCACCCAATCGCGATGGACGACGGTCTGCGTTTCGCAATCCGTGAAGGCGGCCGTACCGTTGGCGCGGGCGTTGTTGCTAAAGTTCTCGGCTAATCGCTGATAACATTTGACGCAATGCGCAATAAAAGGGCATCATTTGATGCCCTTTTTGCACGCTTTCACATCAGAACCTGGCTCATCAGTGATTAATTTTGTCATAATCATTGCTGAGACAGGCTCTGCGGAGAGCGTATAATACGAAAAGCGAATAGCATTTCGATTGGTTTGCCTCGCACTCGCGGGGTGAAAATGTTTGTAGAATACTTCTGACAGGTTGGTTTATGAGTGCGAATACCGAAGCTCAAGGGAGCGGGCGCGGCCTGGAAGCGATGAAATGGGTAGTTGTAGCCGTGCTGCTGATTGTGGCGATTGTCGGCAACTATCTTTATCGTGACATGATGCTGCCGCTACGCGCGCTTGCAGTGGTAATTCTGATTGCTGCGGCGGGTGGTGTCGCGCTGTTGACGACGAAAGGCAAAGCGACCGTTGCGTTTGCCCGCGAAGCGCGTACCGAAGTCCGCAAGGTCATTTGGCCGACTCGCCAGGAAACATTGCACACCACGCTGATTGTAGCGGCGGTAACCGCTGTAATGTCACTGATCCTGTGGGGACTGGATGGTATTCTGGTTCGCCTGGTATCCTTTATCACTGGCCTGAGGTTCTGAGATGTCTGAAGCCCCTAAAAAGCGCTGGTACGTCGTTCAGGCGTTTTCCGGTTTTGAAGGCCGCGTAGCTACGTCGCTGCGTGAGCATATCAAATTACACAATATGGAAGAGTTATTTGGCGAAGTTATGGTTCCGACCGAAGAAGTGGTTGAGATCCGTGGCGGCCAACGTCGCAAAAGCGAGCGTAAATTCTTCCCGGGTTACGTGCTGGTTCAGATGGTGATGAACGACGCGAGCTGGCACCTAGTGCGCAGCGTACCACGCGTGATGGGCTTTATCGGCGGCACGTCTGACCGTCCGGCGCCAATCAGCGACAAAGAAGTTGATGCGATTATGAACCGCCTCCAGCAGGTGGGTGATAAACCGCGTCCGAAAACGCTGTTTGAACCGGGTGAGATGGTTCGTGTTAACGACGGTCCGTTTGCTGACTTTAATGGCGTCGTCGAAGAAGTGGACTACGAGAAGTCCCGCCTGAAAGTTTCCGTTTCTATCTTTGGTCGTGCGACCCCGGTAGAGCTGGACTTTGCTCAGGTAGAAAAAGCCTAAGCAGCGATCAAAAAAGCGACGATTTAATCGTTGCACAGGGCGCGAGATTGGAATACAATTTCGCGCCTTTTGTTTTTATGGGTTCCGACCCGTAAAACGAATTTTATTCACGGGGAGCCTCTCCGAGGCGTTATTACCCAATCAGAGGATTTTAGAATGGCTAAGAAAGTACAAGCCTACGTCAAGCTGCAGGTTGCAGCAGGTATGGCGAACCCAAGTCCACCAGTTGGTCCAGCTCTGGGTCAGCAGGGTGTGAACATCATGGAATTCTGTAAAGCGTTCAACGCCAAAACTGAATCCATGGAAAAAGGTCTGCCAATCCCAGTTGTAATCACTGTTTACGCTGACCGTTCTTTCACTTTCGTTACCAAAACCCCTCCAGCAGCAGTTCTGCTGAAGAAAGCAGCGGGCATCAAGTCTGGTTCCGGTAAGCCGAACAAAGACAAAGTGGGTAAAATTTCCCGCGCTCAGCTGCAGGAAATCGCGCAGACCAAAGCTGCCGACATGACTGGTTCCGACATTGAAGCGATGACTCGCTCCATTGAAGGTACTGCACGTTCCATGGGCCTGGTAGTGGAGGACTAAGAAATGGCTAAACTGACCAAGCGCATGTCCGTGATCCGTGACAAAGTTGATGCGACCAAACAGTACGACATCAACGAAGCTATCGCTCTGCTGAAAGAACTGGCAACTGCTAAGTTCGTTGAAAGCGTTGACGTTGCCGTTAACCTGGGCATCGACGCTCGTAAATCCGATCAGAACGTTCGTGGCGCAACTGTACTGCCACACGGTACTGGCCGTTCCGTACGCGTAGCTGTATTTGCTCAGGGTGCAAACGCTGAAGCGGCTAAAGCTGCCGGCGCTGAACTGGTAGGTATGGAAGATCTGGCTGATCAGATCAAGAAAGGCGAAATGAACTTTGACGTTGTTATTGCTTCTCCAGATGCAATGCGCGTTGTTGGCCAGCTGGGCCAGGTTCTGGGTCCACGCGGCCTGATGCCAAACCCGAAAGTGGGTACTGTAACTCCTAACGTTGCTGAAGCGGTTAAGAACGCTAAAGCAGGTCAGGTTCGTTACCGTAACGACAAAAACGGCATCATCCACACCACCATCGGTAAAGTGGACTTTGACGCTGACAAACTGAAAGAAAACCTGGAAGCTCTGCTGGTTGCGCTGAAAAAAGCTAAACCAACTCAGGCGAAAGGCGTGTACATCAAGAAAGTTAGCATCTCCACCACCATGGGTGCAGGTGTTGCAGTTGACCAGGCTGGCCTGAGCGCTGCTGCAAACTAATGCCTTTACGTGGGCGGTGATTTTGTCTACAATCTTACCCCCACGTTTGCTAACAAAAGTTAGCGGCTAAAAGAATTGTTCGTTGGAGCCTGGCCTATCCAGGCCTCCGTCGAAGACCGCAGGTGTTTCGCAAGAAACTTAATCCCCTGCGTAGACGGTGACAGAACGCTAAGATTATTTTAAATACTCTGGCTTGTTTCTGCTCACCGTATTAAGACGCTCTTCCCGTTGGGTCGAGTGAAGTGAGTTCCGGAACATGAGTTCCGGCAAACATCCAGGAGCAAAGCTAATGGCTTTAAATCTTCAAGACAAACAAGCGATTGTTGCTGAAGTCAGCGAAGTAGCCAAAGGCGCGCTGTCTGCAGTAGTTGCGGATTCCCGTGGCGTTACTGTAGACAAAATGACTGAACTGCGTAAAGCAGGTCGTGAAGCTGGCGTATACATGCGTGTTGTTCGTAACACCCTGCTGCGTCGCGTAGTTGAAGGTACTCAGTTCGAGTGCCTGAAAGACACGTTTGTTGGTCCGACCCTGATTGCATACTCTATGGAACACCCGGGCGCTGCTGCTCGTCTGTTCAAAGAGTTCGCGAAAGCGAATGCAAAATTTGAGGTCAAAGCTGCAGCCTTTGAAGGTGAGTTGATCCCGGCATCGCAAATCGATCGCCTGGCCACCCTGCCGACCTACGAAGAAGCAATTGCACGCCTGATGGCAACCATGAAAGAAGCTGCGGCTGGCAAACTGGTTCGCACTCTGGCTGCTGTACGCGATGCGAAAGAAGCTGCTTAATCGCAGTTATCTTTATAAAGCATTTGCTTACGTATAAACTTATTCTGATTTTCAGGAACAATTTAAATGTCTATCACTAAAGATCAAATCATTGAAGCAGTAGCAGCTATGTCCGTAATGGACGTTGTAGAGCTGGTTTCTGCAATGGAAGAAAAATTCGGTGTTTCTGCTGCTGCTGCTGTAGCTGTAGCTGCGGGCCCGGCTGAAGCTGCTGAAGAAAAAACTGAATTCGACGTAATTCTGAAAGCTGCTGGCGCGAACAAAGTTGCTGTAATCAAAGCAGTACGTGGCGCAACTGGCCTGGGTCTGAAAGAAGCTAAAGACCTGGTAGAATCTGCTCCAGCTGCGCTGAAAGAAGGCGTGAGCAAAGACGACGCAGAAGCACTGAAAAAATCTCTGGAAGAAGCTGGCGCTGAAGTTGAAGTTAAATAAGCCAACTTTTCTGGTTGCAGCCTAAGTAATTAGGCTGATGGCTGGTGACTTTTTAGTCACCAGCCTTTTTGCGCTGTAAGGCATCAGCAGCATTTCACACTGTTTGACTGCTGGTTGTCCTGACAATGCTTGTTTCTATCGACGACTTAATATACTGCGACAGGGTGCTCGCTCTGTGTAAATCGCAATGAAATGGTTTAAGCGTGATAGCAACAGGTATTGCGGAAAGTATTCAATTTTCCGGTCCACAAAATGGTGTTGCACAAACTGTCCCTTCGTCGGACAGATGGGTCGACTTGTCAGCGAGCTGAGGAACCCTATGGTTTACTCCTATACCGAGAAAAAACGTATTCGTAAGGATTTTGGTAAACGTCCACAAGTTCTGGACATTCCATATCTCCTTTCTATCCAGCTTGACTCGTTCCAGAAGTTTATCGAGCAAGATCCTGAAGGGCAGTACGGCCTGGAAGCAGCCTTCCGTTCCGTGTTCCCGATTCAGAGCTACAGCGGTAATTCCGAGCTGCAGTACGTCAGCTACCGCCTTGGCGAACCGGTGTTTGACGTTCAGGAATGTCAGATCCGTGGCGTGACCTATTCCGCACCGCTGCGCGTAAAACTGCGTCTGGTGATCTACGAGCGCGAAGCGCCGGAAGGCACCGTAAAAGACATTAAAGAACAAGAAGTCTACATGGGTGAAATTCCACTCATGACGGACAACGGTACTTTCGTTATCAACGGTACTGAGCGTGTTATCGTTTCCCAGCTGCACCGTAGCCCGGGCGTCTTCTTCGACAGCGATAAAGGTAAAACGCACTCTTCCGGTAAAGTACTGTATAACGCACGCATCATTCCTTACCGTGGTTCATGGCTGGACTTCGAATTCGATCCAAAAGACAACCTGTTTGTCCGTATCGACCGTCGTCGTAAGCTGCCTGCAACCATCATTCTGCGTGCACTGAACTATACCACTGAGCAGATCCTGGACCTGTTCTTTGAGAAAGTGATCTTTGAAATCCGCGACAACAAGTTGCAGATGGAGTTGGTGCCGGAACGTCTGCGTGGTGAGACCGCGTCGTTCGACATCGAAGCCGACGGCAAAGTGTATGTGGAAAAAGGTCGCCGTATCACCGCGCGCCACATCCGCCAGCTGGAAAAAGATGATATCAAACACATCGAAGTTCCGGTTGAATACATTGCAGGAAAAGTAGCCGCGAAAGATTACGTTGATGAATCAACTGGCGAGCTGATCTGCCCGGCGAACATGGAGCTGAGCCTGGATCTGCTGGCTAAGCTGAGCCAGTCTGGCCACAAACGTATCGAAACGCTGTTCACCAACGATCTGGACCACGGTCCGTACATCTCTGAGACTGTACGCGTCGACCCAACCAACGATCGTCTGAGCGCGCTGGTTGAAATCTACCGCATGATGCGTCCTGGTGAGCCACCAACTCGCGAAGCGGCTGAAAGCCTGTTCGAGAACCTGTTCTTCTCCGAAGACCGCTACGATCTGTCCGCGGTAGGTCGTATGAAGTTCAACCGTTCTCTGCTGCGCGACGAAATCGAAGGTTCCGGTATCCTGAGCAAAGACGACATCATTGAAGTGATGAAGAAGCTCATCGATATCCGTAACGGTAAAGGCGAAGTGGACGATATCGACCACCTCGGCAACCGTCGTATCCGTTCCGTAGGCGAAATGGCGGAAAACCAGTTCCGCGTTGGCCTGGTTCGTGTAGAGCGTGCGGTGAAAGAGCGTCTGTCTCTGGGCGATCTGGATACCCTGATGCCTCAGGATATGATCAACGCCAAGCCGATTTCTGCGGCAGTGAAAGAGTTCTTCGGTTCCAGCCAGCTGTCTCAGTTCATGGACCAGAACAACCCGCTGTCTGAGATCACGCACAAACGTCGTATCTCTGCACTCGGCCCAGGCGGTCTGACCCGTGAACGTGCAGGCTTTGAAGTTCGAGACGTACACCCGACTCACTACGGTCGCGTATGTCCAATCGAAACGCCTGAAGGTCCAAACATCGGTCTGATCAACTCCCTGTCCGTGTACGCACAGACAAACGAATACGGTTTCCTTGAGACCCCGTATCGTAAAGTGACCGACGGTGTGGTTACCGACGAAATTCATTACCTGTCTGCTATCGAAGAAGGCAACTACGTTATCGCTCAGGCGAACTCCAACCTGGATGACGAAGGCCACTTTGTAGAAGATCTGGTTACCTGCCGTAGCAAAGGCGAATCCAGCCTGTTCAGCCGCGACCAGGTTGACTACATGGACGTATCCACCCAACAGGTGGTATCCGTCGGTGCGTCCCTGATCCCGTTCCTGGAACACGATGACGCCAACCGTGCATTGATGGGTGCGAACATGCAACGTCAGGCCGTTCCAACTCTGCGTGCTGATAAGCCGCTGGTTGGTACCGGTATGGAACGTGCTGTTGCCGTTGACTCCGGTGTTACAGCAGTTGCTAAGCGTGGCGGTACCGTTCAGTACGTTGACGCATCTCGTATCGTTATCAAAGTTAACGAAGACGAGATGTACCCGGGCGAAGCGGGTATCGACATCTACAACCTGACCAAATACACCCGTTCTAACCAGAACACCTGTATCAACCAGATGCCTTGCGTATCTCTGGGTGAGCCAGTTGAGCGCGGCGACGTGCTGGCAGACGGTCCGTCCACCGACCTCGGTGAACTGGCGCTCGGTCAGAACATGCGCGTAGCGTTCATGCCGTGGAACGGTTACAACTTCGAAGACTCCATCCTCGTCTCCGAGCGTGTGGTTCAGGAAGATCGTTTCACCACCATCCACATTCAGGAACTGGCCTGTGTGTCCCGTGACACCAAGCTGGGGCCAGAAGAGATCACTGCCGACATCCCTAACGTGGGTGAAGCTGCGCTCTCCAAACTGGATGAATCCGGTATTGTTTACATCGGTGCGGAAGTGACCGGCGGCGACATTCTGGTTGGTAAGGTTACACCGAAAGGCGAAACCCAGCTGACGCCAGAAGAGAAACTGCTGCGTGCTATCTTCGGTGAGAAAGCGTCTGACGTTAAAGACTCTTCTCTGCGCGTACCAAACGGTGTTTCCGGTACGGTTATCGACGTTCAGGTCTTCACTCGTGACGGCGTTGAGAAAGATAAGCGTGCGCTGGAAATCGAAGAGATGCAGCTCAAACAGGCTAAGAAAGACCTGTCTGAAGAACTGCAAATCCTCGAAGCGGGTCTGTTCAGCCGTATCTATGCGGTGCTGGTTGCCGGTGGCGTTGAAGCTGAGAAGCTCGACAAACTGCCACGCGATCGCTGGCTGGAGCTGGGCCTGACCGACGAAGAGAAACAGAATCAGCTGGAGCAGCTGGCTGAGCAGTATGACGAACTGAAACACGAGTTCGAGAAAAAACTCGAAGCGAAACGCCGCAAAATCACTCAGGGCGACGATCTGGCACCAGGCGTGCTGAAGATTGTTAAGGTGTATCTGGCTGTTAAACGTCAGATCCAACCTGGTGACAAGATGGCAGGTCGTCACGGTAACAAGGGTGTTATCTCTAAGATCAACCCGATCGAAGATATGCCGCACGATGCTAACGGTACGCCGGTAGATATCGTACTGAACCCACTGGGTGTACCGTCTCGTATGAACATCGGTCAGATCCTGGAAACCCACCTGGGTATGGCTGCGAAAGGTATCGGCGACAAGATTAACGCCATGCTGAAGCAGCAGGAAGAAGTCGCGAAACTGCGCGAGTTCATCCAGCGTGCCTACGATCTGGGTACCGACGTGCGTCAGAAAGTCGACCTGAACACCTTCAGCGATGATGAAGTTCTGCGTCTGGCGGAAAACCTGCGTAAGGGTATGCCAATTGCAACGCCGGTATTCGACGGTGCAAAAGAAGCTGAAATTAAAGAGCTGCTGCAACTGGGTGGTCTGCCAACGTCTGGTCAGATTACGCTGTTTGACGGCCGTACCGGTGAACAGTTCGAGCGTCCGGTAACCGTAGGTTACATGTACATGCTGAAACTGAACCACCTGGTCGACGACAAGATGCACGCTCGTTCTACCGGTTCTTACAGCCTGGTTACTCAGCAGCCGCTGGGTGGTAAGGCTCAGTTCGGTGGTCAGCGCTTCGGGGAGATGGAAGTGTGGGCGCTGGAAGCATACGGCGCAGCATACACCCTGCAGGAAATGCTCACCGTTAAGTCTGATGACGTGAATGGTCGTACTAAGATGTATAAGAACATCGTAGACGGCAACCATCAGATGGAACCGGGCATGCCAGAATCCTTCAACGTACTGTTGAAAGAGATTCGTTCGCTGGGTATCAACATCGAACTGGAAGACGAGTAATTCTCGCTCAAACAGGTCACTGGTGTCGGGTTAACCCCCGACACCAGATTGTGCTAACTCCGACGGGAGCAAATCCGTGAAAGATTTATTAAAGTTTCTGAAAGCGCAGACTAAAACCGAAGAGTTTGATGCGATCAAAATTGCTCTGGCTTCGCCAGACATGATCCGTTCATGGTCTTTTGGTGAAGTTAAAAAGCCGGAAACCATCAACTACCGTACGTTCAAACCTGAGCGTGACGGCCTTTTCTGTGCGCGTATTTTCGGGCCAGTAAAAGACTACGAGTGCCTGTGCGGTAAGTACAAGCGCCTGAAACACCGTGGTGTGATCTGTGAGAAGTGCGGCGTTGAAGTGACCCAGACCAAAGTACGCCGTGAGCGTATGGGCCACATTGAGCTGGCGTCTCCAACTGCTCACATCTGGTTCCTGAAATCTCTGCCGTCCCGTATCGGCCTGCTGCTGGATATGCCGCTGCGCGATATCGAACGTGTTCTGTACTTCGAATCTTATGTTGTGATCGAAGGCGGGATGACGAATCTGGAACGTAACCAGATCCTGACCGAAGAACAGTATCTGGACGCGCTGGAAGAGTTCGGTGACGAATTCGACGCGAAGATGGGTGCGGAAGCTATCCAGGCCCTGCTGAAGAGTATGGATCTGGAGCAAGAGTGTGAAACTCTGCGCGAAGAGCTGAACGAAACCAACTCCGAAACCAAGCGTAAAAAGCTGACCAAGCGTATCAAACTGCTGGAAGCGTTCGTTCAGTCTGGTAACAAACCAGAGTGGATGATCCTGACCGTTCTGCCGGTTCTGCCGCCAGATCTGCGTCCGCTGGTTCCGCTGGATGGTGGTCGTTTCGCAACGTCGGATCTGAACGATCTGTACCGTCGCGTGATCAACCGTAACAACCGTCTGAAACGTCTGCTGGATCTGGCTGCGCCGGACATCATCGTACGCAACGAAAAACGTATGCTGCAGGAAGCGGTAGATGCCCTGCTGGATAACGGTCGTCGCGGTCGTGCGATCACCGGTTCTAACAAACGTCCTCTGAAATCTTTGGCCGACATGATCAAAGGTAAGCAGGGTCGTTTCCGTCAGAACCTGCTCGGTAAGCGTGTTGACTACTCCGGTCGTTCTGTAATCACCGTAGGTCCATACCTGCGTCTGCATCAGTGCGGTCTGCCGAAGAAAATGGCTCTGGAGCTGTTCAAACCGTTCATCTACGGCAAGCTGGAACTGCGTGGCCTGGCCACCACCATCAAAGCCGCTAAGAAAATGGTTGAGCGTGAAGAAGCTGTCGTTTGGGATATCCTGGACGAAGTAATCCGCGAACACCCGGTACTGCTGAACCGTGCACCAACTCTGCACCGTTTGGGTATCCAGGCATTTGAGCCAGTCCTGATCGAAGGTAAAGCGATCCAGCTGCACCCGCTGGTTTGTGCGGCCTATAACGCCGACTTCGATGGTGACCAGATGGCTGTTCACGTACCGCTGACGCTGGAAGCCCAGCTCGAAGCGCGTGCGCTGATGATGTCTACCAACAACATCCTGTCTCCAGCGAACGGTGAACCTATCATCGTTCCTTCTCAGGACGTTGTATTGGGTCTGTACTATATGACCCGTGACTGTGTTAACGCCAAAGGCGAAGGCATGGTGCTGACTGGCCCGAAAGAAGCTGAGCGTATTTATCGCGCTGGCCTGGCCTCTCTGCATGCGCGCGTTAAAGTGCGTATCACCGAATACGAAAAAGATGAAAACGGCGAATTCGTGGCGATTACCAGCCTGAAAGACACGACCGTTGGCCGTGCGATTCTGTGGATGATCGTACCGAAAGGTCTGCCTTTCTCCATCGTCAACCAGGCGCTGGGCAAGAAAGCGATCTCCAAAATGCTGAACACCTGTTACCGCATTCTGGGCCTGAAGCCGACCGTTATCTTCGCTGACCAGACAATGTACACCGGCTTTGCTTATGCAGCGCGTTCAGGTGCATCTGTTGGTATCGATGACATGGTCATCCCAGAGAAGAAACACGAGATCATCTCTGAAGCGGAAGCTGAAGTTGCTGAGATCCAGGAGCAGTTCCAGTCTGGTCTGGTAACCGCAGGCGAACGTTACAACAAAGTTATCGATATCTGGGCTGCGGCGAACGATCGTGTATCCAAAGCGATGATGGATAACCTGCAAACCGAAACCGTGATTAACCGTGACGGCGTAGAAGAGCAGCAGGTCTCCTTCAACAGCATCTACATGATGGCCGACTCCGGTGCGCGTGGTTCTGCGGCACAGATTCGTCAGCTGGCAGGTATGCGTGGTCTGATGGCGAAGCCAGATGGCTCCATCATCGAAACGCCAATCACCGCGAACTTCCGTGAAGGTCTGAACGTACTCCAGTACTTCATCTCCACGCACGGTGCGCGTAAAGGTCTGGCGGATACCGCATTGAAAACGGCGAACTCCGGTTATCTGACGCGTCGTCTGGTTGACGTTGCGCAGGATCTGGTCGTCACCGAAGACGATTGTGGCACCCTCGAAGGTATCACCATGACCCCGGTTATCGAGGGTGGTGATGTTAAAGAGCCGCTGCGCGATCGCGTACTGGGTCGTGTGACCGCGGAAGACATCCTGAAGCCGGGCACCGCAGACATTCTGGTTCCACGCAACACTCTGCTGCACGAACAGTGGTGTGACCTGCTGGAAGCGAACTCTGTTGACTCTGTGAAAGTGCGTTCCGTTGTATCCTGTGACACCGACTTTGGTGTGTGTGCGCACTGCTACGGTCGTGACCTGGCGCGTGGCCACATCATCAACAAAGGTGAGGCTATCGGCGTTATCGCAGCACAGTCCATCGGTGAGCCGGGTACACAGCTGACGATGCGTACGTTCCACATCGGTGGTGCGGCATCTCGTGCGGCTGCTGAATCCAGCATCCAGGTGAAAAACAAAGGTAGCATCAAGCTCAGCAACGCGAAGTCTGTTGTTAACTCCGCAGGCAAGCTGGTTGTGACTTCTCGTAACACCGAGCTGAAGCTGATCGACGAATTCGGTCGTACCAAAGAGAGCTATAAAGTGCCTTACGGTGCGGTTATGGCGAAAGGTGATGGCGAGCAGGTTGCCGGCGGCGAAACCGTAGCAAACTGGGATCCACACACCATGCCGGTTATCACCGAAGTAAGTGGTTTCATCCGCTTCACTGACATGATCGACGGCCAGACCATTACTCGTCAGACCGACGAGCTGACCGGTCTGTCTTCTCTGGTGGTTCTGGATTCTGCTGAACGTACTACCGGTGGTAAAGATCTGCGTCCTGCACTGAAAATCGTTGATGCTCAGGGTAACGACGTTCTGATCCCTGGCACCGATATGCCTGCGCAGTACTTCCTGCCGGGTAAAGCGATTGTACAGCTGGAAGATGGCGTACAGATCAGCTCTGGTGACACCCTGGCGCGTATTCCTCAGGAATCCGGCGGTACCAAGGACATCACCGGTGGTCTGCCACGCGTTGCGGACCTGTTCGAAGCACGTCGTCCGAAAGAGCCTGCTATCCTGGCCGAAATCAGCGGTATCATCTCCTTCGGTAAAGAGACCAAAGGTAAGCGCCGTCTGGTTATCACGCCAGTAGATGGCAGCGAGCCGTACGAAGAGATGATTCCTAAGTGGCGTCAGCTCAACGTGTTCGAAGGTGAACGCGTGGAACGTGGTGACGTGGTCTCCGATGGTCCAGAAGCGCCGCACGACATCCTGCGTCTGCGTGGTGTGCATGCTGTTACTCGTTACATTGTTAACGAAGTACAGGACGTATACCGTCTGCAGGGCGTTAAGATTAACGATAAGCACATCGAAGTTATCGTTCGTCAGATGCTGCGTAAAGCAACCATCGAAAACGCGGGCAGCTCCGACTTCCTGGAAGGCGAGCAGGTTGAATACTCACGCGTTAAGATCGCTAACCGCGATCTGGAAGCGAACGGCAAAATCGGTGCGACCTTTGCACGCGATCTGCTGGGTATCACCAAAGCGTCTCTGGCAACCGAGTCCTTCATCTCTGCTGCATCGTTCCAGGAAACCACTCGTGTCCTGACCGAAGCAGCTGTTGCAGGTAAACGTGATGAACTGCGCGGTCTGAAAGAGAACGTTATCGTGGGTCGTCTGATCCCGGCCGGTACCGGTTATGCGTACCACCAGGATCGTATGCGTCGTCGTGCAGCGGGTGAACTGCCAGCTGCACCGCAGGTGACTGCCGAAGATGCATCCGCGAGCCTTGCAGAACTGCTGAACGCAGGTCTGGGCGGTTCCGACAACGAGTAATCGTTGATGCCCGGTAGGTAAAATTACCGGGCATATGAATCACAGGTCGGGTAAGCGCAGCGCCACCCGACAATAAAAAACCCGCCTCGGCGGGTTTTTTTACGTCTGTATGTCTTCAATTCACTAACGGGATGCGTCGATAAAGCTCAATCATATCGCCCGCCAGATCCTGAATGACCATCGCGTTCATCAGGTGATCCTGAGAGTGAACGGTGATCAGGTTAACCGGAAGTTTCCCGGTCCCTTCGTCAAGACCGATGAGCTGCGTCTGGATCGTATGCGCATGTTTCACATATTCACGCGACTCTTCCATCGCTTTCTCGGCTTCGTCAAAGTCACCTTTTCGCGCCATCTGCAACGCTGTCAGGGCCGCACTGCGCGCCGCACCTGCATTGACCAGTATCTCCATGATTGTGGTTTCTAAGTCTTCCATTATGACTCCAGCAGCTTGAGCGCTTTTTCCAGTACGGCATCACCTTTCATCATGCCGTAATCCATCATGTCGATAACCGCGACCTTTTTTCCAAGCGGATCGGCCTGCGCCTGGAGTTTTGCCTGTTCGTATTTAACCTGTGGCCCCAGTAATACGATATCAGCCGTCGCGATGTTATCTTTAAACTCCGCGACCGGAACGGCTTTAATGGTTACTTCGACTCCTTTTTTCTGCGCGGCATCTTTCATACGTTGAACCAGCATGCTGGTTGACATTCCCGCTGCACAGCATAAAACGATGTTCTTCATAGTCAGCCTCGATCTACATGTGTTTATTGATAATTATCCCGCGCAGACCGCTTCAACAACCGCTTTACCGCGATTGTGTGTCAGGCATCACAAAGAAATCGGCATTTTTCTGAAACCGGTTACAATTTTATACATGAAAGCATTCTGCCCGTCTTAACGGGCGGAATTTCAGGAAGGGTATTATCGGCTGGCCGTGCTTACGATGCGGTTTTTACCCTGTTGTTTAGCGGTATACAGCGCTTCATCTACGCTGCCGATAAATTGTTCCAGCGGTTCGAAGTGCCACTCTCCCACCCCCGCGCTGAAGGTTACTCGCAGGTTCTCTTCCCGCCAGGTCCGTTTTTCCACGGCAGTGCGCCAGGCTTCCAGTAGCGCGTGCGCGGAGTTCATCAGCTCGGCCGGGAAAATCACCCCGAACTCTTCCCCACCGTAGCGGTAAACGGAAACGTGGTGCGGCTGCATGATCTGAATACCTTCGCGCGCCACGCTGCGCAGAACAATATCCCCGCTCAGGTGGCCCCAGGTGTCGTTAATAGATTTGAAGTTATCGATATCGACCAGCGCCAGAACGAAGGGTTGATGAGCGGTCAGCAGCTCATCCACATCGTTGTCGAAAGCACGGCGGTTCTTGCAGCCTGTCAGCGCATCATGGGTGGCCTGACGGACATAGGCCATCTCACGTTCCTTATTGGTTCGAATGGTATGGCTGAGCATCGCCTCAAGACGTGGCGCCTGATTGACGTCTCCGGTTTTGATGGCGTTGATAATGTTCATCAGCACAGAACGCGAGGCATGGCGCAGATAGAGCCCGAACAGAATGATGATGATTGCCGCCAGCGCAAATCCCCAGCCGACGACGGTGGTTTCATGCCGGGTGATGACGGAAAGCGTGGCATCGGAGACCCGATAAATCACAAACCAGTCCGGATTGGTGAAAGAGTAGTAGTAATACCAGGTTTTACTTTTGGGGTCGAAAAGATGCCCTTCGCCGCTGGTCATTTTGTCCATCAGCGCTTCGCTTACGTACTGCTTAAAGAGCGCCCCCGTGTCCGGATGCAGCACAACGGCGCCGTCACGTTCCACGACAAAAAACTCACCCTGAACCGGTGCCACCATCTGGCGCAGGGTATACCCCATGGAGGTTAAATCAAGATGGAAAGCGAGCGTGCCCTTCAGACGGCCTTCCGGTGAAATGACCGGTTTATAGAGGGTGACCGTAGGATGTTGGGTGAAATAGTCCAGATAGGGGCGGGTGTAGTGAGGAAAGTTGCTGGCTTCCGCTTGCCCGATAAACCATGGGCGTGTTCGTGCGTCGAACGACCTACTCTTCTCCGTTGGCAGTACTTCCGGCGCGCGCAGATGGTGCCCTTCGGTGTCCGCCAGAGAGATAGACGACACCGTCGGCATCAGGTTCTGCAAATGCATTAACATCTGCAAACCCTGTGCTGGATCGATATTTATCGTCTGATTCACTCTGTCGTCACGGGCGTAGTACATCGCAGCGCGACCAAGAATATAGTCGTTTTCTCGCAGGATGGATTCGGTATAGTTCACCGCCAGATTATGGGTGAAGTTACCATTAATTTTATGATAATCCTCAATAAAATCCTTCCGTTGTGAAAGGATGACCAGGATCGCGATTATCGCGAAACTGAACAGAATCCCCGCAAAGCTGACCATAATTGGTCGGGTGAAAGAAAGCTTTTTACTGTGGAGTGCCATGAGTTGTGCATCAATCCAGATGGTAGACGCGTTGCGTCTGTCGATATCCTCAGCATAGTCGCTGTCAGATTGCTGGTAGTAAATTATACAGAAAGCGATTTCCGACGGGTTGATTTATCTTAAGAGTAGATAAGAAACGACGTATTTATTTTATCAATTGAAATTTTGTTTAAGAGGCGGAGGGCAGGGCGAAACGAGGAAGAAGCATTTTCACCCTGGTCAGCGTCCGTTGCTGACGTGGTTAATCCTAATAAAACCGGGCAGATCTCCTCAATCGCCCGGCGTTGATCTTACGAGCCGTCTCGTAACCTTTCCGCGTTGTTGCAGGCGGTTTCAGCGCAAATGCGAAGCTCTTCCCAGCCAGCTGTCCCAGTCTTTCCACACGGGCTGTAGCCCCTGTGCAGTCAGGGCTTCCGCCACCGCGTCGGGCCGTCGTCCGTCGTGCGGTGCAAACTGTTCCAGTTCCGGGCGATCGTCCGCGTAACCGCCCGGCTGCGTTTTGGAAAAGGCGCTGACGTTGTTGATCGCCAGAGGGATCGCGCGGTCGCGAAACGCGGGGGATTCACGCGTGGAGAGCGACAATTCCACTTCCGGCGCGAACAGGCGAAATGCGCACAGGGTTTGCACCAGCTGGCGCTCATCCATCAGCGAGGCGGGTTCAATGCCTCCCGTACACGGACGCAGCCGTGGGAATGAGATGGAATAGCGGCTTTGCCAGTAGTACTGCTGTAGCCACAGCAGATGCTCTGCCACCATATAGCAGTCAACCCGCCAGCTGTCGGACAGCCCGATAAGCGCGCCCAGCCCAATTTTATCGATACCGGCGCGCCCCAGCCTGTCCGGCGTTTCCAGCCGGAAGATGAAATCCTGCTTCTTCCCTTTCAGGTGATGTCGGGCATAGGTCGCCTCATGGTAGGTTTCCTGATAAACCATTACGCCGTCCAGCCCGAGGGTTTTCAGTTCCGCATATTCCTCTTGCGACAGAGGCTGCACTTCCATTTGCAATGAGGCAAATTCGCGGCGGATGGCCGGAAGATGCTGGCGAAAATAGTCCATCCCCACTTTGCCCTGATGTTCACCCGTCACCAGTAAGAGATGTTCAAAACCCATCTCACGAATAGCCGCACACTCGCGGGCGATCTCATGCTCATCCAGCGTTTTACGCTTAATGCGGTTGCTCATTGAGAAGCCACAGTAGGTGCAGTCGTTGGCGCACAGGTTAGAGAGATAAAGCGGCACGTAAAAGCTCACCGTGTTGCCAAAGCGCTGGCGGGTGAGGCGTTGCGCGCGCTGCGCCATCGGTTCAAGGTATGCGCTAGCAGCCGGAGAAAGCAGGGCCATCAAATCCTCGCGGGTCACATGCCGGGCTGTTAATGCCCGCTCTACGTCCGCAGAGGTTTTACTGTTGATGCGTAAGGCAATATCGTCCCAGTTAAGCTGACGCCAGCGATCGGTAAAGGTTGCCATCAGAGTGCCTCCAGAAAACCGGTCAGCGGGCTGGTGGCCTGCGCCTGAAAGCTGCGCGAGCCGGGGCCGGACTGTCGTGCCAGCAGACCGGACTCCACGGCAAGGCGGAACGCACGCGCCATCATCACCGGGTCGTCGGCCACCGCAATCGCGGTATTGACCAGCACCGCATCGGCCCCCATCTCCAGCGCCTGCGCGGCATGACTGGGTACGCCGATGCCCGCATCCACCACCACGGGCACGGTCGCCTGCTCGATGATGATCTCCAGCATCGCGCGGGTCTCCAGTCCCTGGTTGGAGCCAATGGGCGCCCCTAACGGCATCACGGCCGCGCAGCCGACCTCTTCCAGACGCTTACACAGCACGGGATCGGCACCACAGTAGGGCAGAACGGTGAATCCCTGCTGCACCAGCGTCTCTGCCGCTTTCAGGGTTTCGATCGGATCGGGCAACAGCCAGCGGGCGTCCGGGTGAATTTCCAGCTTCAGCCAGCAGGTGCCGAGCGCTTCCCGGGCCAGATGCGCAGCGAAAATTGCTTCCTCGGCCGTTTTCGCACCGGAGGTATTGGGTAAGAGCGTCACGCCTGCCTCCAGTAACGGCGCAAGTATGGCATCGTTGTGCTGACGCAGATCCACGCGCTTCATCGCCAGCGTCACCAGCTGGCTGCCGCTTTCACGAATAGCATCCACCATTAGCTGCGGGGAGGCGAATTTTCCGGTTCCGGTAAACAGATGTGAATCAAAGACTTTGTCGGCAATACGTAACATCTCAGCCCCCAGCGATAACCTGAAACAGCAGGATCTGGTCGCCTTCAATGACCTGCTGATGTTCCCACCGCTCGCGCGGCAGGATCTGTTGATTGAGCGCCAGTGCCGTTCCCGGCTTCAGCTGGCGCAGCGTGTCGAGCAGGGCGGCAACGGTGAGATCGTCGTCACACGTCATCGGCTCATCGTTAAACAGAATGCGCATCGCGGCCTCCGCATACCGGGCAGCGGTTGGCGCGGTTTAACGCCAGATGGCGCCAGCCGCTGGAACGGGCGTCGAACAGCCGGAGCGTGTTGCGCTCTGTTTCCATGCCGCTGAGCAACTTGATGGCTTCCAGCGCCTGAAGGGTACCCATCACGCCCACCACCGGCCCAAGAATGCCAGCCGTGCGGCAGTTACGCTCCGGTTCAGCCTCGTCCGGCCACAGGCAGCGGTAGCAGCCCTGCGCCCACGGCGGCGTAAGCACCATTATCTGCCCGCCGAAACCGACCGCGCTGGCGGTGATCAGCGGCGTGTTCTGTGCAACACAGGCCGCATTAATGGCCTGACGCGTTGCCATATTGTCCGTGCAGTCCAGCACCACGTCGGCAAGGGCAACTTCGCGTTGCAGATCTTCTCCGCTCAGCCGCGTCTGGAGCGCCACCAGTTCAATATCGGGGTTAAGCTGGTTCAGCCGCTTGCGCGTAACCTGTGCTTTAGGCTGGTTAACATCTTCTGTCGTGAAGAGGATTTGCCGTTGCAGGTTGCTGAGGTGTACCTCATCGTCATCGGCCAGTACCAGCGTTCCCGCGCCCGCCCCGGCCAGATACAGCGCGGCGGGCGCGCCCAAGCCACCCAAACCGACAATCAGTACCCGGCTGGCGAGCAGCTTTTGCTGCCCGTCAATGGCGATATCCTCCAGCAGGATCTGGCGGCTGTAGCGCATAAAATCACGATCTTTCATCGCCTGCTCCTGCCAGTTGTAAAAGCCGTGCGGTGGCGGCCTGCCAGTCTGCGGCCTGGGTGATAGCGCTGACGACGGCGATACTGCCGACGCCGGTTTCCAGCACGGCGGGCGCACGTTCAAGGCTGATCCCGCCGATGGCGACGGTGGGGTAATCGGCAAGGCGCTTAACGTGGGCTGCCAGCTGAGCCAAACCCTGTGGGGCAGACGGCATCTGTTTGGTTTGCGTCGGGAAAACGTGGCCGAGGGCGATGTAGGAGGGGCGGGCCGCCAGCGCCACGTCGATCTCCATATCATCGTGGGTGGAAACGCCCAGCCGCAGACCGGCGTCACGGATTGCGTTGAGATCGGTCGTTTCCAGATCTTCCTGTCCCAGATGCACGCCGTACGCCTGGTGTTTAACCGCCAGCCGCCAGTAGTCGTTGATAAACAGGCGGGCGTGGTAGCGACGTCCCAGCGCGATAGCGGCGGCCACATCGCCCTCCACCTCTTCGTCGCGTTTATCCTTGATGCGCAGCTGGAGGGTGCGAACGCCTGCCTCCAGCAAGCGCTCTATCCACGCCACGCTGTCCACCACCGGGTAAAGCCCTAAGCGGAAGGGGACAGGTGGGAAATCGGGCTGGTACATTACGCCTCCTCCTTTTTGAGGTAGATTTCGCCGCCTTTGGCGCGGAAGGTTTCGGACATGTCTGCCATGCCGACTTCAATGGTCTGCGCGGCGGCGTAATCGCGTACCTCCTGGCTGATTTTCATCGAGCAGAACTTCGGCCCACACATGGAGCAGAAGTGCGCGACTTTGCCCGATTCCTGCGGCAGGGTTTCGTCGTGGTAGGCGCGGGCGGTGAACGGATCCAGCGCCAGGTTGAACTGGTCTTCCCAGCGGAATTCAAAGCGCGCTTTGGACATGGCGTTGTCGCGAATTTGCGCGCCCGGATGGCCTTTCGCCAGATCCGCCGCGTGGGCGGCAATTTTGTAGGTGATCAGCCCCTGCTTCACGTCCTCTTTGTTTGGCAGCCCGAGGTGCTCTTTCGGCGTCACGTAGCAGAGCATGGCGCAGCCGAACCAGCCGATCATCGCCGCGCCGATCCCGGAAGTGAAGTGGTCATAGCCCGGTGCAATATCGGTGGTCAACGGCCCCAGGGTGTAGAACGGTGCTTCGTGGCAGTGCTCCAGCTCCTCGGTCATGTTGCGGCGGATCATCTGCATCGGCACATGGCCCGGGCCTTCAATCATAACCTGCACATCGTACTCCCAGGCGATTTTGGTCAGCTCGCCCAGCGTGTGCAGCTCGGCAAACTGCGCCTCGTCGTTAGCGTCACGGATGGAGCCAGGACGCAGGCCGTCGCCCAGCGACAGAGAAACGTCATAAGCGGCGCAGATCTCGCAGATTTCGCGGAAGTGCTCGTAGAGGAAGTTTTCCTGATGATGGGAAAGGCACCATTTCGCCATAATCGAACCGCCGCGTGAGACGATACCGGTCAGACGCTTCGCGGTCATCGGCACGTAGCGCAGCAGTACGCCCGCGTGAATGGTGAAGTAGTCCACGCCCTGTTCCGCCTGCTCCAGCAGCGTGTCGCGGAACGCTTCCCAGGTGAGGTTTTCGGCGATGCCGTTGACCTTCTCCAGCGCCTGATAAATCGGGACGGTGCCAATCGGAACCGGGCTGTTACGCAGGATCCATTCGCGGGTTTCGTGAATGTAACGGCCGGTGGAGAGGTCCATCACCGTGTCCGCGCCCCAGCGCGTCGACCAGACCAGCTTTTCCACCTCTTCTTCGATGGAAGAGGTGACGGCAGAGTTGCCGATGTTGGCGTTGACCTTCACCAGAAAGTTGCGGCCGATAATCATCGGCTCGGATTCCGGGTGGTTGATGTTGGCGGGAATAATCGCGCGCCCGGCGGCTACTTCATCACGCACGAATTCCGGCGTGATGTTCTCCGGCAGGCGAGCGCCAAACCCTTCACCCGGATGCTGGTGGCGCAGCACTTCGCTGCGAATGCGCTCGCGGCCCATGTTTTCGCGGATGGCGATGAACTCCATCTCCGGCGTGACGATACCCTGTCGCGCGTAGTGCAATTGGGTTACGCATTTGCCCGCTTTAGCGCGTTTCGGCGTCAGCAGGCCGGTAAAGCGCAGCTCGTCCAGACCGTCGTCGGCCAGGCGCGCGTTGGTGTACGCCGAGCTGCGCACGCTCAGTTCTTCGCAGTCGTTACGGGCATCAATCCACGGCTGGCGAAGCTTTGCCAGACCCTGCTGCACGTTGATAGCAACATCAGGATCGCCGTACGGGCCGGAGGTGTCATACACCGGCACGGCTTCGTTGTCTTCAAACTGCGGGTGCTCTTTGCTGCCGCCGATAAGCGTCGGGCTGAGCTGGATTTCGCGCATCGGCACGCGGATATCGGCCTGTGAACCGGTGATGTAGATGCGCGTTGAGTTCGGGAAAGCGGTGCCTTCCAGGGTGTCGATGAAGCGTTGTGCGTGTTCGCGCTGTTCGCGGCGGGTCAGTTTTGTTGTAGACATAGCTCATTCCAGATGTGAAGGACATGGCTTGTCAGACGACGGATGAAGCAAGAGAAGATCGCCTCAGGGCGATACAACAGCAGTGTGACTCTTGTTCCCTTCGCAGGTATTAACCTGATCAGGTTCCGCGGATCCCGAATTAACGGTCTCAGCCCGTGCTTTCACACTGGGCACTCCGACAAGAAAAATCCCCCTCCGCAGAGGGGCGAATGGTTGTAAATTACTCGTTAACGATTAAGAACTCAAGCAGGGCGCGCAACGTTATCGCTGGTGCTGATAGTCAGGTTGTTGTCCAGCACGAGGGCGATGAGCTTGTCTTCCAGCGTGAATCGCTCTTCCAGTGCTTCGCCAAGGTCGGAAAGCGCCTGCTGAAACTCAAGATAGTTATCGTGATCGATAGCGTTCTCCAGCGTGGAATCGTAGTAGTCCATGATCTGCTGGGTGTTGGCTTCAAGCAACGGACAGAGTTTACTGGCCACTAAATACGGCGTTGTCCCTTCCATTTCGCGGATAATGCGTTCATAAAGGTTGAAATGGCCGTCGGAGAGGTAGTCGACCAGGCTCTGACAAAAGTCGTCCAGCGCTTTTTCATTGAGTCGCATAAAGGATTCTTTGCCAGGCTTAAGACCAACCAGATTGTAATACGCCACAAGGAGATGCTTGCGCACATGTAGCCAGCGATCCACCAGGGTGTTACTTCCTCCAACGCGCTCAGTCAGGCTTTCCAGCTGGTTTAACATGGTCGACTCCATAAGGTTTAAAATGGGATCTGCTTATCCAAAATGTAACCACAATGCTAACAACATGTCAGTGAAGCGAAGGTAGTGCAATAGATATGGATCGTATTATTGAAAAATCAGATCTGGGTTGGTGGATCGTCAGCCACGAACAAAAATTATGGCTGCCCTCAGGAGAGTTGCCCTACGGTGCCGCGGAAACGTTCGATCTGGTGGGCCAGTCCGCGCTGAAGATCGGCGAGTGGCAGGGCGATCCCGTGTGGTTGATCCAACAGGCGCGCCGTCAGGATATGGGATCCGTACGTCAGGTGCTGGATCTGGACGTCGGCCTGTTCCAGCTGGCGGGGCGCGGCGTACAGCTGGCGGAGTTTTACCGCTCGCATAAATACTGCGGTTACTGCGGCCACACCATGCACCCGAGCAAAACCGAATGGGCGCTGCTCTGCGGCCACTGCCGTGAACGTTACTACCCGCAAATCGCACCGTGCATCATTGTCGCCATCCGCCGTGATGATTCCATCCTGCTGGCGCAGCATACCCGCCATCGCAACGGCATTCACACCGTCCTCGCCGGGTTCGTGGAAGTCGGCGAAACGCTGGAACAGGCGGTGGCGCGCGAGGTGATGGAGGAGAGCGGCATTAAGGTGAAAAACCTGCGCTATGTGACGTCGCAGCCGTGGCCGTTCCCGATGTCCCTGATGACCGCGTTTATGGCGGAATACGACAGCGGCGAGATTGTTATCGATCAGAAAGAGCTGCTGGAGGCGAACTGGTATCGCTACGACGATTTACCGCTGCTGCCCCCGCCGGGAACGGTGGCGCGTCGCCTGATAGAAGATACCGTGGCAATGTGTCGGGCCGAGTATGAGTAGTGTTACACTGACGGACTGACGCAATAAGGAACTGCAAAATGACCGAACTGAAGAACGATCGTTATCTGCGTGCGCTGCTGCGCCAGCCCGTTGATGTCACCCCGGTGTGGATGATGCGCCAGGCGGGACGCTATCTGCCAGAGTACAAAGCCACGCGTGCGCAGGCGGGCGATTTTATGTCGCTGTGCAAAAACGCCGAGCTGGCCTGTGAGGTGACGCTCCAGCCGCTGCGCCGCTTCCCGCTCGATGCCGCCATTCTTTTTTCGGACATTCTTACCATTCCGGACGCGATGGGCCTTGGGCTCTATTTCGAAACCGGCGAGGGGCCGCGTTTTACCTCACCGATCAAAAGCAAAGCCGACGTTGATAAGCTGCCGATCCCCGATCCGGAAGGCGAGCTGGGCTATGTGATGAACGCCGTGCGCACCATCCGCCGCGAGCTCAAAGGCGACGTGCCGCTGATTGGCTTCTCCGGTAGTCCGTGGACGCTGGCAACCTACATGGTGGAAGGTGGCAGCAGCAAAGCCTTTACCGTCATCAAAAAGATGATGTACGCAGAGCCGCAGGCCCTGCATGCCCTGCTCGACAAGCTGGCGAAGAGCGTCACGCTCTATCTCAACGCGCAGATTAAAGCGGGCGCGCAGTCGGTGATGATTTTCGACACCTGGGGCGGCGTGCTGACCGGGCGTGATTATCAGCAGTTCTCCCTGTACTACATGCACAAAATTGTCGATGGTCTGCTGCGTGAAAACGAAGGCCGTCGCGTGCCGGTAACGCTGTTTACGAAAGGCGGCGGTCAGTGGCTGGAAGCGATGGCGGCCACCGGCTGTGATGCGCTGGGCCTCGACTGGACCACTGATATTGCCGATGCGCGTCGTCGCGTGGGGGATAAAGTGGCGCTCCAGGGCAACATGGACCCGTCCATGCTCTATGCACAGCCTGCCCGTATCGAAGAAGAAGTGTCGACTATACTGTCTGGTTTCGGCCAGGGCGAAGGCCACGTCTTCAACCTCGGTCACGGTATTCATCAGGATGTACCGCCAGAACACGCTGGCGTATTTGTGGAGGCGGTGCATCGGCTTTCTGCCCAGTATCACAAGTAAGGAGTGGTTATGGATCTCGCGTCGCTACGCGCTCAGCAAATCGAACTGGCTTCATCGGTGATCCGCGAGGATCGTCTGGATACGGACCCTCCGCGATACATTGGCGGGGCGGATGTCGGGTTTGAGCAAGGCGGTGAAGTGACGCGAGCGGCGATGGTGGTGCTGAAATACCCGTCGCTGGAGCTGGTGGAGTACAAGGTGGCGCGTATCGCCACCACCATGCCCTATATCCCCGGCTTTCTCTCCTTCCGCGAATATCCCGCGCTGCTGGCCGCGTGGGAGCAACTCTCGCAAAAACCCGATCTGCTGTTTGTGGATGGGCACGGCATCTCCCATCCGCGTCGCCTGGGCGTTGCCAGCCACTTTGGTCTGCTGGTAGACGTGCCGACCATCGGCGTGGCGAAAAAACGCCTGTGCGGCGCGTTTGAGCCGCTCTCTGCCGAACCGGGCGCGCTGGCGCCGCTTATCCATAAAGGCGAGCAGCTGGCGTGGGTCTGGCGCAGTAAAGCGCGCTGCAACCCGCTGTTTATCGCAACCGGGCATCGGATCAGCATGGATAGCGCCCTGGCGTGGGTGCAACGCTGTATGAAGGGCTACCGTTTACCGGAGCCAACCCGCTGGGCTGACGCCGTGGCCTCTTCACGTCCGGCGTTCATTCGTTGGCAGGAAATTCAGCCGTGATTCAGGTAAACTGCGGCTAATTTTCGATTCGAGACATCATCATGTTACAAAACCCGATTCATCTGCGCCTTGAAAAGCTGGAAAGCTGGCAGCACGTGACGTTTATGGCTTGCCTGTGCGAGCGCATGTATCCCAACTATGCCGCGTTCTGCAAGCAGACAGCGTTTGGCGAAGGCCAGATTTATCGTCGTATCCTGGATTTAATCTGGGAGACGCTGACGGTCAAAGACGCGAAGGTGAATTTTGACTCTCAGCTCGAAAAGCTGGAAGAGGCTATTCCGGCTGCGGATGATTTCGACCTGTATGGCGTCTACCCGGCCATTGATGCCTGTGTGGCGTTGAGCGAGCTGATCCACTCCCGTCTGAGCGGTGAAACCCTGGAACACGCCATTGAAGTCAGTAAGGCATCCATTACCACCGTTGCGATGCTGGAAATGACCCAGGAAGGCCGTGAAATGACCGACGAGGAGCTGCGTGCTAACCCGGCGGTAGAACAGGAATGGGACATTCAGTGGGAGATTTTCCGCCTGCTGGCAGAGTGTGAAGAACGTGATATTGAGCTGATCAAAGGGCTTCGCGCGGACCTGCGCGAGGCCGGCGAGAGCAATATTGGTATAATTTTTAACCAATGAGACAACAAAACGTGATTTAACGCCTGTTTTGTCACTCCTCGACTCTTCCCTTTCGCCCCCCGTCTGGTCTACATTTGGGGGGCGAAAAAAAGTGGCTATCGGTGCGTGTATGCAGGAGAGTGCTTTTTTGGCATTTTCGTCGCACTCGATGCTTAGCAAGCGATAAACACATTGAAAGGATAACTTATGAACAAGACTCAACTGATTGATGTAATTGCGGACAAGGCTGATCTGTCTAAAGTGCAGGCTAAAGCTGCTCTGGAATCTACCCTGGCTGCTATTACTGAGTCTCTGAAAGAAGGCGATGCTGTACAACTGGTTGGTTTCGGTACCTTCAAAGTGAACCACCGCGCTGAGCGTACTGGCCGCAACCCGCAGACCGGTAAAGAAATCAAAATCGCCGCAGCTAACGTGCCGGCATTTGTTTCTGGTAAAGCACTGAAAGACGCAGTTAAGTAAGACGCGTGGCAGTGAACAGTTTTAACGAAGGGGCGGCAACGCCCCTTTTGTCATTCTGGCGTGGACCGCTCGCGCTGGCAGGCGTACTGTTGCTGTCTGCCTGTAGTCATGATTCCTCACTCCCCCCGTTTACCGCCAGCGGCTACGCTGACAACCAGGGTGCGGTCAGGATCTGGCGCAAAGATTCCAGCGATGAAGTGCATATGCTTACCGCGTTCAGTCCGTGGCATAACGGCAATACCTCGACCGCAGAATACCGCTGGCAGGGCGATGCGCTGTCGCTCATTGAACTGAATATCTACAGTAAGACTCCCGAACACGTGAAGGTGCGTTTTGACGACCACGGCGAGCTGAGCTTTATGCAGCATGAGGTCAGTGGACTGAAACAGCAGCTTTCCAGCGATCAGGTCGCGCTCTACCGCTACCGTGCTGAACAACTTCGCCAGACCAGCGATGCGCTGCGTCAGGGCCGCGTGGTGCTGCGCCAGGGGCGCTGGCATGCCGACGGCACGGTGACCACCTGCGAAGGGCAGACGGTGAAGCCTGAGCTTGAATCCTGGGCAACCGAACACATTCAGCGTCGTCAGCGGCATTCATCTGTGGAGGTGAGTGTGGCATGGCTGGAAGCGCCGGAAGGCTCTCAGCTGTTGCTGGTGGCGAATGAAGATTTCTGCACCTGGCAGCCGACAGAAAAGAGTTTTTGATTTAAGTCCCCTCTCCCTTGAGGGAGAGGGTTAGGGTGAGGGGGAAATTACTCTCCCTGCTCCCGCGCAATAGCACGATAACCGATATCCTGACGGCTGAAGCTGCCGTTCCAGTGAATATCCGCCATCAACGCATAGGCGCGCTTCTGCGCCTCTGCCACGGTATGACCCAGCGCGGTCGCACACAGCACGCGTCCACCATTAGTGAGCACGCGGTCATCGTCAGAGAGCTTTGTACCGGCGTGGAACACCTTCGCGCCGTCAATCTCTTCCAGCGGCAGGCCGTGGATCTCATCCCCGGTGTTGTAGCTACCCGGATAGCCACCCGCAGCAATCACCACACCTAAAGAGGCACGCTCGTCCCACTCGGAAGTTTTCTCATTCAGCTTGCCTTCGCACGCCGCCAGACACAGATCAACCAGATCGGACTTCATGCGCAGCATGATCGGCTGAGTTTCCGGATCGCCGAAGCGGCAGTTGAATTCAATCACCTTCGGGTTACCCTGCTTGTCGATCATCAGGCCTGCGTAGAGGAAACCGGTGTAGGTATTGCCTTCCGCCGCCATCCCTTTTACGGTTGGCCAGATGATGCGGTCCATGGTGCGCTGGTGTACTTCGTCAGTGACCACCGGAGCAGGGGAGTAAGCACCCATCCCGCCGGTGTTTGGACCCGTGTCGGCATTGCCTACGCGCTTGTGATCCTGGCTGGTGGCCATCGGCAGAACGTGCTCGCCGTCGACCATCACGATAAAGCTCGCCTCTTCGCCGTCGAGGAACTCTTCAATCACGATGCGATGACCCGCATCGCCAAAGGCGTTGCCGGCCAGCATATCGTGAACGGCGGCTTCGGCTTCTTCAAGGGTCATCGCCACGATCACGCCTTTCCCGGCGGCCAGGCCGTCGGCCTTAATGACAATCGGTGCGCCTTTTTCGCGCAGGTAAGCCAGAGCAGGCTCTACCTCGGTGAAGTTCTGATATTCCGCCGTCGGGATGTTATGACGCGCGAGGAAATCTTTGGTGAAGGCTTTTGAACCTTCCAGCTGTGCGGCACCTTCCGTTGGGCCGAAAATTTTCAGGCCCGCGGCGCGGAAGGCATCTACAACGCCGATCACCAGCGGCGCTTCCGGGCCCACAATCGTCAGATCGATATTCTCGTTCCGGGCAAAGCTCAGCAGCGCCGGGATATCGGTTACGCCGATGGCGACGTTCTGTAGCGCGGGCTCCAGTGCGGTGCCGGCGTTACCCGGTGCCACAAAGACGGTTTCAACCTGCGGAGACTGCGCTGCTTTCCACGCCAAAGCGTGCTCGCGCCCGCCATTACCAATCACTAATACTTTCATTTTCTGCTCCGGAAATTAATGGCGGAAGTGGCGCATGTCGGTAAAGATCATTGCGATGCCATGTTCGTCGGCAGCGGCAATCACTTCGTCATCACGGATTGAACCGCCAGGCTGGATCACACAGGTGATGCCCACAGCAGCGGCCGCATCAATACCGTCGCGGAACGGGAAGAAGGCGTCAGAGGCCATGGCGGAACCTTTGACTTCCAGACCTTCGTCACCTGCTTTAATACCCGCGATTTTCGCAGAGTAAACGCGGCTCATCTGGCCTGCGCCTATCCCGATGGTCATGTTCTCTTTGGCGTAAACAATGGCGTTAGACTTCACGAACTTCGCCACTTTCCAGCAGAACAGCGCGTCGCGCAGCTCCTGTTCGGTCGGCTGACGTTTGGTCACCACGCGCAGGTCGGCTTCTGTCACCATACCCAGATCGCGATCCTGAACCAGCAGACCGCCGTTCACGCGCTTGAAGTCCAGGCCCGGCACGCGCTCTGCCCACTGGCCGCAAACCAGCACGCGCACGTTCTGTTTCGCCGCGGTGATTTTCAGCGCTTCTTCGGATGCGGATGGCGCGATGATCACTTCGACAAACTGACGGGAGATGATGGCCTGCGCGGTTTCCGCATCCAGCTCGCGGTTGAAGGCGATAATGCCGCCGAACGCAGAGGTCGGGTCGGTTTTGTAGGCGCGATCGTAGGCATCCATAATGGAGGTGCTTACTGCGACGCCGCATGGGTTGGCGTGCTTGACGATAACGCAGGCCGGCTCGCTGAACTCTTTCACGCATTCCAGCGCGGCGTCGGTATCGGCAATGTTGTTATAAGAGAGGGCTTTGCCCTGTACCTGCTGAGCAGTCGCAACAGAGGCTTCTTTCACCTCTTCTTCTATATAGAAGGCTGCCTGCTGGTGGCTGTTCTCGCCGTAGCGCATATCCTGCTTCTTAATGAAGTTCAGGTTCAGGGTGCGCGGGAAGCGACCAGATGGATCTTTGCTTTCACCGTGGTAGGCAGGAACCTGGCTACCGAAGTAGTTGGCGATCATGCTGTCGTACGCGGCGGTGTGTTCGAAGGCTTTGATGGCGAGGTCGAAACGCGTATCAAGCGTCAGGGACCCTTCGTTGGCGTCCATCTCATTAATAATGGCGCTGTAGTCGCTGCTCTTCACTACGATGGCCACATCTTTATGGTTCTTGGCTGCGGAGCGCACCATGGTCGGGCCGCCGATATCAATGTTCTCTACGGCATCTTCCAGAGAACAGCCTTCGCGGGCGACGGTCTGGGCGAAGGGATAGAGGTTTACGACAACCATGTCGATGGGGGCAATATTGTGCTGCTCCATAATGCCGTCGTCCTGACCGCGACGACCCAGAATGCCGCCGTGCACTTTCGGGTGCAGGGTTTTGACGCGTCCATCCATCATTTCCGGGAAACCGGTGTAGTCGGACACTTCGGTTACCGGCAGACCTTTCTCTGCTAACAGGCGAGCGGTACCGCCTGTAGAAAGCAGCTCCACACCGCGTGCGGAAAGTGCCTGAGCGAATTCGATGATACCGGCTTTATCAGAAACACTGAGCAGAGCGCGGCGGACTGGACGACGTTGTTGCATGGTAAATCCCCTGGATTTCACGATTACAGAGAGCGTTAGATGAATTTTCCAGCGAAAAACTCATCTAACACACCTGACGAGGCCTCCTTGTTAAGCGCGAGCATTTTAACGAAAACGTTTGCGCAACGCTCGCATATTTTCACTTTTTCGAAACGCTGTGGATAACTCTGTGCGTAAAAGGGTATAAGGCGGGGTTTTGCTGGGGAATGCAGCAGTCAGTCATTTTTCTGTCATTTAGCGGTTGCGGCCTGCGGAGAACTCCCTATAATGCGCCTCCATCGACACGGCGGATGTGAATCACTTCACAGACAACCCGGTCGGTTGAAGAGAAAAAATCCTGAAATAACGGGTTGACTCTGAAAGAG
>NZ_JBMKJI010000041.1:0-29101 GCF_049237025.1 Enterobacter cloacae complex sp. SYL001
AACGCTTGCGTACTACGACCGAAAAACCCAGAGTGTGCTCCGGATAGACTGAAAAGTGTTACCTATGTTCCCGGTCTGATCTGTTACCTATGTATCCGGTCATACAGCTGCGCCACCGGGCAAAAAACTACTTCAGTCTCTCCGCAAGATAACGCTGATAATCCGGGATCAAAATCTCCACCGGATCGTTAAACTGCGGCGATTCAATGATGAAATCTGCCGTTGAAAGATTGGTGGCTACCGGAATGTTCCATACCGTCGCCAGACGCAGCAGCGCTTTAACGTCCGGATCATGCGGAACCGCGTTCAGCGGATCCCAGAAGAATATCAGAACGTCAATTTTACCTTCCGAAATCTGAGCGCCGACCTGCTGGTCACCCCCCATCGGGCCGCTCAGCATGGCATTCACTTCCAGACCGGTTTCGCGGTGGATCAGGTTGCCGGTTGTTCCCGTGGCAGAAAGGGCATGATGCTGTAAAAGAGGCTGATGGCGACGAACCCAGTTAAGCAGCATTTGTTTACAGTGATCGTGCGCAACCAGAGCAATGTGCTTGCGCGCCGGAAGTGTGCGTGTTGTCAGTTCCATAATCTTATCCGTGAGGTTACCTCGCTACACGATGACGGGAACTGACTGATGCTGCAAGAGAAAGGACGAAAAAATGTGGCTTACGACGAAGGTTGTCGTTTCGCCCATTGCAGAAAACGGGCGCGCGTGTCCGGATCGGCATTCTGGAACCAGAATTTGAGGCGTTGCTCAGTAAGGGTCTGCGACTGAGGAGGGAGTACATCCAGCTCCGATACGCCCGAAAGCAGGGTACTGTCATCCGCCATCATGGTGGCGAACTGGGGCAGGGAGGCGCGCCTGCTGGCTCTGTTATAGATCTCCGTGTCCGCTTCGTAATCTGTTCCTTTTGGCCTTTTTGTCAGCGCCAGGATATCCAGCTTTACCGGGATGGGCATAGAATCCCCGTCCACCAGCTCAATGCGCGGTGAGGCATCAAATGCCAGTGACTCTTTTTCTGTTTCAAGGTGCGGGAGACGAAAATTGACCTGGCTGATGCGTTGGGTATTAAAGCTGACCACCAGCGGAGGCGAAATGTACACCTGCTGTTCGTTGTCGGCGAGGCGAATCGTCTTTTCAACCCGAAAAACCACCTGATGCGGGCCATTATCCAGCTCGATGCTGTCTGCGCCCCGCAGCAGGGAGCTGGAGACTTTTTTCCCGTCCAGCACCAGCAGGTCAATGTCGGTTGAGAGTCTGAGGGTGGTTGCGAAAACACAAACCGGCATGATTAACGCAACCACAGCCCAGGCAATGCCGGTTTTCATAGCAGACTCCTGTAGACAAACTACCTGGTAAGAATGTATCAAAATTTTTCGATAAACACGTTTACTAACATATAGACATATTCTGCCGTTTTGCCCTCATACTTCTGTATGGGATGCGTGGTTGAGATGTCCGCTTTGACGTACACTTTGAAAAAAACCAGGAGGAACAGCATGAAAGAGAACGACATTGTCGAGATTCTGACGTCCACGCGCACTATCGCGCTGGTCGGCGCCAGCGATAAACCGGATCGCCCAAGCTATCGGGTCATGAAATACCTTCTGGACCAGGGATATCACGTGATCCCGGTCTCGCCTAAGGTGGCGGGGAAAACGCTGCTGGGTCAGCAGGGCTATGCGACGCTCGCGGACGTGCCGGAAAAGGTGGATATGGTGGACGTTTTCCGTAATTCAGAGGCGGCCTGGGGCGTGGCGCAGGAGGCGATCGCCATTGGCGCGAAAACGCTGTGGATGCAGTTGGGCGTGATTAATGAGCAGGCAGCCGTGCTGGCACGCGATGCCGGGCTGAAAGTGGTGATGGATCGCTGTCCGGCAATCGATATTCCCCGTCTGGGGCTGGCAAAATAAAAAAAGCCCGTTTTACGGGCTTTTTTACACCTTTAGTTACGCAGTCTTGGCGCCTGTAACTGTTTGCGGATGGTCTGAGCAAGCTCGTCCATAGTGGGTTGTTCCGGATGCTCATCCTGTAGTTCACCACTCAGCTGCGCTTCGGCAAGATAGGTATGGACAGGCTGACCATCGTCGCCCTCCATAACCACATGATACCAGGGCGCGGCGCGAAGCTCTGCGTCAACGGCCAGATCGTCTGCTGACGGTTCATCAAGGGAATACTCCGGGTCGATATCCACGACCACACCCAAATATCCAAGCAAGGTGTGGCGGACCTGCTGGCCGATACCGAATTTGCTGGCAATCATAGTCACCTCCCGGGAAACATTACATACACACTATGTGCGGGCAATATTTCTCTTTTCAAGTTACATGACGCGACAGGCAAACCCTTTCAGATACAGCCCTTCCGGGTAGGTAGCGATCACCGGATGATCGGCGGCCTGACGGAACTGCTCTATAAATTGTACATCACGACCCGCATCTATTGCGGCATCGGCGATGATTTTTTGGAATAAATCTGTCGTCATCAGGCCAGAGCAGGAGAACGTCAGCAGAACGCCACCCGGGTTCAGCAGCTGGATCGCCAGCATGTTGATGTCTTTATAGCCACGGCAGGCGCCCATCAGCTGGCTTTTATTTTCTACAAACTTCGGCGGGTCCATCACGATAACGTCAAATTTCTCGCCCTGGTCGCGGTATTTACGCAGCAGTTTGAACACGTCGTCGCGCACAAACTCCGCTTTGCTCAGATCCAGCTTGTTTAGCTCAACGTTCTGTTTCGCCACATCCAGCGCTTCCTGTGAGGTGTCGACGCTCACAACCTGGGCACAGCCGCCCATCAGGGCAGAGACCGCAAAGCCGCCGGTATAGGAGAAGCAGTTCAGCACGCGCTTATCGGCAACGTACTGGCGCGTTGCCAGACGGCTGTCACGCTGGTCGAGATAATAACCGGTCTTATGGCCGCCCTGGATGTCCACCAGCAGCTTCATGCCGTGCTCCTCGATAGGCAGCAGGGCAGGCGGCAGTTCGCCGGTGACCGGGCCCTGCGTCAGCTCCATGCCCTCTTTTTTACGTACCGCCACGTCGCTGCGGTCGTAAATGGCACATTCCGGGAACAGGGTTTGCAGGGCGCTAATTAGCGCGGCACGCTGGTATTCCGCCCCGGCGCTCAGCAGCTGCAACACCAGGAAATTGCCGAAGCGGTCAATGGTCACGCCCGGCAGCCCGTCGGATTCACCGGCAATCAGACGATAGCTGTCCAGCCCGTCACGCTTTGCCAGCCACTCGCGCCACTGCTGCGCCTGTTGCAGACGACGGACAAAGAAGTCGATATCGATGGCTTCTTCTTTATCGAACGTCCAGACGCGCGCGCGGATCTGAGATGCAGGCGAGTATGCGCCGCGTGCTAACCATTTCCCCTGATGGTCAACAATATCGATGGTTTCACCGAGGCTGGCTTTACCTTCCATGCGGGCAACCGCGCCGGAAAAGACCCAGGGATGGCGGCGCAGTAATGACTTCTCGCGCCCTTTGGCTAACACTAAACGTACACTCATAATTTGCTATTCTGTCGATTCCAATGAAATGGCCGCCATTTTCCCGACTTCAGCGAGGAAATGCAACGCGCCAGTCGGATAAGGAGAAGGATGATGTCAAATGTATGCACCATTGCCTGGGTCCATGGCCTTGTACAGGGCGTCGGATTCCGCTACAGCACCCAGCGCGAAGCCCTTCAGCTCGGACTGACGGGGTATGCGCGTAACATGGATGATGGCAGCGTGGAGGTTGTGGCCTGCGGTGAGGCGGATCGGGTAGAGAAGCTGGTGGCGTGGCTGAAAGCGGGCGGACCGCGCAGCGCGCGGGTTGATAAGGTGCTAACGGAACCGCATCAACCCGGCCGGGAATACGCTGACTTCAGTATTCGCTATTAAATGCATTTTACCGGCTTTGGCAGGCCGGCAATTTTTGTCGCCTGTTTAGCCGGGCCTTTCGGAAACAGGCGATACAGATAACGGCTGTTGCCTTTCTCTTCGCCAAATTTATTCGCCATGGCTTTGACCAGCATGCGGATAGCCGGAGAGGTGTTGAATTCGAGGTAGAATTCGCGCACAAAGCGCACCACTTCCCAGTGTTCCGGGGAGAGGGTAATTCCTTCGTTTTCCGCAATTTTCTCCGCCAGCGCTTCGCTCCACTGGCTGCTCTCTTTCAGATAACCGTCGTTATCGGTTTCGATCTCTTTGCCTTCAAAACTCAACATATTCATTCACGCGTTAGTCAAAAACCGCCTCAGTCTACCAAAAAAACAAAGCCCCGCATAAGCGGGGCTTTGTTCACAGCACGGTGAGTTAATCGCGGCTGGCGAAGCCCAGGATGCTCAGCAGGCTGACAAAAATATTGTACAGCGAAACATACAGGCTCACGGTGGCGCGGATATAGTTCGTCTCACCGCCGTGAATGATGTTGCTGGTTTCATACAGGATTGCGCCGGATGAAATCAGGATAAACACCGCGCTGATTGCCAGATGCAGAGCAGGCAATTGCAGGAAGATGTTCGCCAGCATACCGACCAGCACAATCACGATACCCGCCATCAGCATACCGCCGAGGAAGGACATGTCCTTACGGGTGGTCAGCACGTAGGCCGAGCAGCAGAAGAACACCAGCGCGGTACCGCCCAGCGCCATACCAATCACGTCGCCCATTCCGGCAGACAGATAGGCGTTCAGGATTGGCCCCAAAATGTAGCCCAGGAAGCCGGTGAAGGCGAAAGCGGAGAGAATACCCACCGGTTTATCCGCGGTTTTATAGGTAAGGAACATCAGACCATACATACCCACCAGCGTCAGGATCAGGCCCGGAGAAGGCAGCATCAGTACGGTGCTGGCCGTCGCGGTGATCGCCGAAAACGCCAGCGTCAGGCTGAGCATGAAATAGGTATTGCGAAGCACCTTATGGGTGCTGAGTAGCGATGTGCGGTCGCGTGAAGAAGTAATTATACGATCCATGAGTCACTCTCTTATGACAGATGTAATTAGCGCAAAGAATAGGAAACGGCGCGGCAGACGCAAAGTGGTTTTACCCATCTTTACTCAGCCCCTTAGGGATTATGCTGGTTTTTTATTCTGGTAAAGCCTTTGTACTCAGAATGAAGTGCGGTATGCAAGGCGTATTCAGATCAACCTCTTATAGGTCACTGAAAAATATTGCGTTATTTCCCTAAGGCCGCTAAGAGTTATTTCCGGATCGTCATAAAAACAGACAATAAGGCGAAGGAAATGAAACCACAAACACGCATGCACTTTACGCTCTCTTTGTTAACCGCAGGGGTCCTGTGCGCCAGCACGGCAACCTGGGCGGCTAACGTGCCAGCAGGAACCCAGCTGGCAGATAAGCAGGAACTGGTCAGGAACAACGGCAGTGAACCCGCCTCGCTCGACCCGCATAAAGTCGAAAGCGATGTCGAATTCAATATTATCAGCGATTTATTCGACGGGCTGGTCAGCGTCTCTCCGGCAGGTGAAATCCAGCCGCGCCTGGCGGAGAAATGGGAAAATAAAGATAACACCGTCTGGACTTTCCATCTGCGCCCGGGCATTACCTGGAGCGATGGCACCCCCATCACCGCGGAAGATATTGTCTGGAGCTGGCAGCAACTGGTCGACCCGAAAACCGTCTCTCCGTATGCCAGCTATCCCGGCAGTATGCGTATCGTCAACGGCACTGATATCGCAGAAGGCAAAAAAGCACCCGAGTCGCTGGGCGTGAAAGCCATCAATGACACCACACTGGAAGTGACGCTCACCCAGCCAAATGCTGCTTTCCTGGCGATGCTGGCTCACCCGTCTCTGGTGCCGATAGATAAAGTCCTGGTAGGTCGTTTCGGTGATAAGTGGACCAAACCGGAGCACTTCGTCAGCAGCGGGGCCTATAAACTGTCACAGTGGGTGGTGAACGAACGCATTGTGGCGGTGCGAAACCCGAAATACTGGGATAACGAACATACCGTCATCAACAAGGTGACCTATCTGCCCATTTCCTCCGAAGCCGCTGACGTCAACCGCTACAAAGCGGGCGAAATCGACATCGCCTACACGGTGCCGATCAACCAGTTTGCTCAGCTGAAGAAAACGCTGGGGAACGAGCTGGACGTATCGCCGCAGCTTGCCACCTATTATTACGAATTCAACACCACCCGGCCGCCGTTCAGCGACGCCCGCGTGCGTAAGGCGCTGAATCTGGCGCTGGATAAAGATATTATCGCCGGGAAAGTTTTAGGGCAGGGGCAACGCCCGGCATGGCTCATCAGCCAGCCGGATATTGGCGGCGTCAAGTTACAGAACCCTGATTACGCCAGCTGGCCGATGGATAAACGCATTGCCGAGGCGAAAAAACTGCTGGCCGAAGCCGGATTTAACGACAGCCATCCGCTCAGCTTTAATCTCCTCTATAACACCTCGGAATCGCACCAGCGTATTGCGATTGCCGCCAGCTCGATGTGGAAGAAGAACCTCGGCGTAGAGGCGAAGCTGCAAAACCAGGAGTGGAAAACCATGCTTGATACCATGCACACCCATAACTTTGACGCGGTGCGCTACGCCTGGATTGCTGATTACGATGACGCCGCAACCTTCCTGAATAACTTCCGTACCGGCGACAGCCAAAACACCACTCAGTACAGCAATCCGGAATACGATCTGGCTCTGGTGAATGCGGCGAAGGCGAAAACGGCGGAGGAGCGCGGTAAGTTCTACCAGCAGGCAGAAGATCTGCTGGGGCGCGATGTGCCGGCGATCCCTGTCTACCACTACGTGCGCACGCACCTGGTGAAACCGTGGGTAGGGGGCTTCACGCCGGATAAGCTTGGCTACTACTACACCAAAGATATGTACATCAAAAAGCACTAACGATCCGCGGTGGATATTATGCTGGTAAAACGGCCAATCTGTTGTCTATTCAACCGATTAAACGCATTTTGGCTATTTTTAAAGCGAACGAATGCGCGCACCCTTTACAGCGCGCGGTGAGGTGTTTATAGTTCGCCTCACTTAGGAAGCGTGGCCGAGCGGTTGAAGGCACCGGTCTTGAAAACCGGCGACCCGAAAGGGTTCTAGAGTTCGAATCTCTACGCTTCCGCCAAATTCGAAACCCCTGCGATAGCAATATCGCAGGGGTTTTTGCTTTTGTTCTGGCTCTCCGCCATGTTACCCATGTTATAGCTTATCGTGATCCCGGCGTCGGCCTTACAGACCTGAGCTTTTACGCACCAGGTATCCGCGATGTTCGAGGGCGTCAGCACCGCTTCGGGCGCACCCGTGGCTGCGATCTGCCCGGCCTTCAGGAGGATCAGACGCTGGCAATAATTGGCCGCAAGATTGAGATCGTGCAGTGCAACCACCACCGTAAGCGGCAGCTGTGAAACGAGCCGCATCAGCTCCAGCTGGTGCTGAATGTCCAGGTGGTTTGTCGGTTCATCGAGCAACAGCACCTGCGGCTGCTGGGCCAGCGCGCGGGCTATCTGACTTCGCTGTCGTTCTCCGCCTGACAAAGAGTGCCATCGCCGCTGGCGTAAGCTGCATAACTGCATCAGGCCAATCGCCTGTTCAACCGCAGCCTCATCGTCGCGCGTGGTTCTCTGGAATGTTTTCCGGTAGGGCGTACGCCCCAGCCTGACAATATCCTCAACGGTCAGTTCCCCGTCGACCTCAGCATGTTGCGGGACAAACGCCATGTGCTGCGCCCGTATTTTCAGCGGCATCAAGCCAAGCGTTGTGCCATTAAGCGCAACACATTCGCTGTGTCGTGGAAACAGCCCGGCGAGGCAGCGCAGCAGCGTGGACTTGCCTGAGCCGTTTGGCCCTAACAGGCCGACAATCTGCCCGGATGGCAGGTCGAGATCGATATCCTTAAGCACCGTCTGCGCCTGTCGGGCTACGGTTAACCCGGCCACTGTAATATTCATGGATGCTCCTTTCGGTTTTGATAAAGCAACGCCACAAAGACGGGGGCGCCCACCAGCGCAGTCACCACCCCGATGGGCAGAACCTGGTGCACGATCAGCGTGCGTGAGACGATATCGGCAAGGATCATAAAGTGGGCGCCGATGAGAAACGTCAGCGGGATCGAGCGGCGATGGCCCGGCCCGCATAGCATGCGCGTCACATGGGGAATGACCAGCCCGACAAACCCCACTGCGCCTGTGGCGCTCACCAACGTGGCGGTGACAACGGCACAGGTCAGCAATAAAACAATACGCACGGCGGTAACCGGGATCCCCAGCGTGGTGGAGACCTCATCCCCGAAGGTGAAGGTGTCCAGCGCCCGGGAAAAGAGCAATACCACCAGTAAACCCGCAAGCGTAACGGCCAGCGCCAGCAGCGCGTCAGGCCAGCGCACGCCGCTCAGACTCCCCATCAGCCAGAACATGACGCTACGGGACTGCTCGGCATTGGCGGACGTGCTGACGACGTACGCGGTCATGGCGTTGAAGAGCTGGGTGCCCGCAATACCGGCCAGCAAAATGCGCGAGGGGCTTTCACTCATGCCGTTTGTAATCACCATGATGAGCGCAAAGGCGGCGCAGGAGCCGACAAACGCACCGCTGCTCACGCCAATCACGCTTCCCCCCATGCCGAGAAGCATCACGCAGACGGCCCCCAGCGAGGCGCCCGCGGAAATCCCCAGCAGATAAGGCTCAGCCAGAGGGTTACGCAGGATCGACTGTAACACCAGCCCGCACAGCGCCAGGCCACCGCCGCTGCACGCGGCCATCACTGCCCGGCTCATGCGATATTGCCAGACGATACCCTCCTCCGTTTGTGGCAACGCATAAGAGGTCAAACCCAGTCCGTTGAGGATCGCTTTCCCGGTACTGGCATACGACACCGGCATATCACCGATACTGGCGGCAAAAACCAGCATTAGCGGCAGCGCCATGACGCCTGCTGCCAGTAAACCTTGCTGGCGGCGGTCAAAAGCGAAATGACTCATTGTTCATCCCGGAAAGAAGCCAGCCGCTCGCTGATAAGCTCAACCGCATCGACGTTACGTAATGAAGGGTTTAACGACATCGCCGGCACCACAATAATGTGGTTGTTCCTGACCGCAGGCATGTTCTTCGTCACCGGGTCATTACGCAAGAATGCTTTTTTTACCTCAACGTCATCGGCAGGGTAAAGCCTGCGGGACATCCCGGCGATAACAATCACGTCCGGCTGCGACTGGGCAATATGTTCCCAGGTTACAGCCGGCCATTCGTCATGAGAGTCAATAATGTTCTTCAACCCCAGCGTGCGGCTGATCCAGCCAGGCGCGCCGTAATTCCCCGCCACCCAGGGATCGCCATTCAGACGGCTACTTGAGAACCAGAATACGACGCGAAGCGGTTTCGCTGAGACGCGCGCCTGGGCCTTTTTGATACGTTCCGTCAGCGTATGATTAAGCTGCTCACCTCGCGCGGAAACATCAAATATCGTCGCCAGATCTGTCACTTCCCGTGTGATTTCGGCCAGCGAAAACGGCGCGCTGCGTGCTCCGTCTGCGTTTGACTTTTCCGTCACCGCTTTATCCGTGCAGTCGGCAGGAGAGATCCACGTATTAATCCCCAGCGAGGCAAACTGCTCACGGGTGCCCACTTCTCCCTGCGGACCAATGTGCCAGTGATACTGCGCGAGAACGAGCTCAGGTTTCTGTCCCACCACGGCTTCAAAGGAGGGGGAATTATCTGCAAGCCGGGGGATATTTTTCCCGGCATCTGCCAGCGGATCCGGGAGCTTGCCGAACCAGACCGACGTTGCGGCGATCTTTTTCTCCAGCCCCAGTGCGAGCAGTAATTCTGTTTCATGCTGTCCCACGGTCACGACGCGCTGAGGAGCCTGCGCAAAGGTCTGCTTTACGCCGCAATTTTCAATCGTGAGGGGCCAGGAGGTTGCTGAGAAAGCGGTAGGCGCCGTGGAGAGCAATAAAGCCAGAAATAACCCTTTTTTAAGTAACATAGAACATAATCCCAAATTGTTATGTTATAACATAATACATATATTGTGATTGAGAGCAACACGCTCGCCGTCACTTGTTGCAGAAACGAAAGGCTGGACTATTCTCAACATACCCACCTGGCATTCGCGGGTTGCCTGAAAAACAACAAGATTTCTGATTTGGGGTAGTGAGGATGAAAAAGATCCTGCTCGCGTTTGCGTTCTGTTTTGCCTCCCTGAGCGCCTTCTCATCGTATGCCGCTGAGCCCCGCCAGGCGCCTTCTGAGCAGGAGCGCGCCCGGACGGTCTATATTTTTCATCAGCCGATCGTCATGCTTCAGGCGAAATTTGGCCTGACCACGCCGGAGGAGCGCGTTTTACGCATCCGCAACACCCTGCGCAATTTTACCGAGGCGGACGTGCGTGAGCCGCTCACTATCGTCCCCGTGACCCGCTATAACCAGCAGGGGCGGCTGATCGTGATGAACGGTAAGCCCGTGATGCTGCTGACGGAAGGGGATTTGGACGAAGGGGACGATCTCACCCTCGATCAGGCCGCGCAGCGCGTGCTGGCGCGCATGGAAGCGCAGAGAATGGCGCTGCGCGATCAATACGATACCGGCTGGCTGGCGCTGTCGACGGTAAAAGCTGCCGCTGGCCTGCTGGCGCTTTTGCTGCTCTGCTATGGCGCCTGGCGATCCTGGCGCTGGTTTCGACGCGTCTACCGTCTGCGTATTGTGGAGAATCGCAGCCGGGTGCCGCAAAGCTGGCGGCGGTACATTGGCGCAATTGAGATTCGACTTTACGCCTTGCTGATGTTCCTGTTGGGTTTAATCGGCTTTTACGTCTGGCTGAGCTGGGCATTCAGTCTGTTTCCGTGGACGCGGGTGTGGGGCACGTCGCTGGGAGACTGGTCGCTTCGCGTGGTGCAGCAAATTGCCCTGGCGATTGTCTCGGCTTTGCCGGGGCTGACGATTGTTCTGATCATTTTCCTCATTACCGCTTTTATTCTGAAGCTTCTGAGGATGGTGCTGAATCAGGTGGAGGCTGGTCGTCTGCAACTTCCCGGCGTACATCCGGAAACCGTGGGGGCAACCCGTAAGCTCATTTCCGTCGCCGTCTGGCTATTTGCTCTCTCCGCTGCCTGGCCGTTTCTGCCCGGCGCAAACTCACTGGCGTTTAAAGGTATTAGCGTCTTCTTCGGCCTGATGTTAACGCTGGGTTCGGCAGGGGTGATGAACCATGCCATGAGCGGTCTGGTCCTGATTTACTCCCGCGCACTGCGTAAAGGCGATGTCATTCGCGTGGCGGATAACGAAGGTAAGGTCAGTGAAATAGGCATGCTGGCGACCAAAATTATTACCCGGGAAAATTATGTCGTTACCGTGCCCAATGCGGTGGTGGTGAGCGGTAAGATCACCAACCTTAGCGCGCTACAGCCCGATGGCAGACTCAATCTGACGGTCAGCGTCACTATCGGTTATGACACCCCATGGCGTCAGGTGCATGCCATGCTGGAGCTGGCCGCGAAACGGGCAAAAGGGATTGATCTTTCCGAGCCGCCGCTGGTGCGCCAGTTAGGGTTAATGGACTGGTATATCGCCTACGAGTTGCAGGTTCGTCTGCTGCCCGACCAGTCCCTCGCGGTTGCCCGCAATGAACTGCATAGCCAGATACAGGATGTGTTTAACGAATTTAACGTGCAGATCATGTCTCCGAATTTTGTTATGCAGCCAGAGGGCAGCGTAATGGTTGCCAAAGAGAACTGGTATACCGCGCCCGCCAAACCCCCTCAGGGCGAAACCTGAGGCCCCGGTTTTCACGTGGTAAGGCAAAAGATCACAGTTTCTGATCGACAATCGCCGATTTTATACGGGTCATCGCCAGAATGTTTTTTGAACGCATATTCAATTTCTCGAGGATCCTCACGCGGTAGGTGCTGGTCGTTTTTTGTGACAGTTGCAGCTTTTTCGCGATTTCATGATTTTCCATATGGAAAAGCTTTAGCACGTCATATTCGCGTCGGGTAAAGGAGTGTGTCCTGAGCGCCCGATAAAAACGCATCAGCTGCTGAAAAGGGTGAGCAGTAAAATGCATCGACGAATAGATAATATTATCAATTCTCACCGCGCTGTTGGCTTCTATCTCATGCATCAGGACAATGTAATCACGCTTGACTTTTTTGACCTGCTGAATGGTTTTATTGCGTAACTTATCCTGTTCAATCGCAATGATAAAATCCATCGCCTGATCGACCCCATCAAGATCGTGAATATCCGCGTCATCGCGAATCAAATGGGTCGATGTCAGGGAGCTTGATACACCATGGCAAAGGTAATAGTTATCACTGATAAATAAAAAATTCATAATCGTCGTTAAATAAAATCATGGCTAATCTCTTATCGCAGTGATCCACGGTTAATGGGTGTTGTGCGAAAAAGAGTCTAAATGACCACCCGCGAATCTAATAAACGTTATGAATGTAAAAATAAATGTTTACATTTTAGCCAGTCGATGGCGAAGAAATCAGCGGGACGGAAGGGGAGGACGAAAGACGTGTAATGTTATGCAATTTCGTGCTTTACATCATGCTCAGAGATGTTTATAGTGCGCCTCACTTTGGAAGCGTGGCCGAGCGGTTGAAGGCACCGGTCTTGAAAACCGGCGACCCGAAAGGGTTCTAGAGTTCGAATCTCTACGCTTCCGCCAAATTCGAAAACCCTGCGATAGCAATATCGCAGGGTTTTTTCGTTATTCCAGCCCCAGCGTATACTGCGCGATTTTGAAGTAGATAATCAGCCCGGTGCCGTCGATTAGCGTGGCGATAAACGGTGCGGAGACCACCGCCGGGTCGATTTTGCAGCGTTTCAGTACCATCGGGATCACCGACGAGACGACGGCGCTCCACAGTGTAATGCAGACCAGCGTCAGGCTGACGATGAGCGTGATTTCCATCCCAATACCCATCATCCAGGCGCGAACGCAGCCCGCCAGACCCAGCGTGGCGGCAATCATTAACGAGGTGCTGATCTCTTTGCGCAGCACGCGACCCACATCGCGAAGGTGGACTTCACCCAGCGCCATGGCGCGCACCAGCGTCGAGGTGATCTGCGTCCCGCTGTTTCCGCCGGTGCCAATCAGCAGCGGAATAAAGAACGCCAGCGCGATGGCAGATTCCAGCGCCTCTTCAAAATGCTGGATCACCGAACTGGTATACGCTTCCGCAACAAACAGCAGCAGCAGCCAGACGGAGCGTTTCTTCCACAGGCTGAAGGCGCTGGTTTCCAGATAGGGCTTCTCCAGCGGCAGCGTCGCCCCCTGAAGCTGGGCATCTTCAGTAACGTCATCTTCCAGCAGATGGGCGATTTCACGCTCGGTAAGGCAGCCCACCAGCTTGCCGTGGGTCACCACCGGCACCACATCCGCCTCCGCGTGCGCCAGCAGCCCGGCGACATCCGCCCGCTCATCTTCCGGTTTGAGCTGAATAAAATCCGATATCATCAACCCCTTAACGGGCTGCACGGTATCCGTGGCCTGCAATAATTTGCGTACGGCGATTAAACCCGCGAGGCGCCCGTTATCTTCGATAAAAATATGCGACGGAATATCATCATCTTTTAATTTTTCAAAGAACTGCTCGCGTGCCAGAGCTACGCATAATGAAATATCGATAACGATAAAATCGGTATTCATATATTGCGCGATGGCGCTGTCGTTAAAAGCCAGGTTTTGGTTGTGAATAGCGTAAGACATAGTAAATTCCCTTTGAATAATAAAATCTCTCAGGGGCGAGCAAGACAGGGCATGTCGGAAAGGAGATCCCCACGTCCTGGGTTCAGCACTGTACACCGTATCCCACAAGGGAAGTTATACTGACAAAGCCTTGATTCGACAGTGCCTGTTTTACCCTGTGCCGGTTCTCTCGAACCCACCAGAGCGATAACGTGTATTTGTACAGGAGCCTCGCCATAACGAGATCGTTGTAAAACGAGAGGGATAATACGCTTATTTAAAACCGCTGCTGAGGAATTTTAATAATGTTGAAGAACGGTTTAAATGAATAGTATTGACCGCATGTTGAGGTTTTATTTAACTGTTTTCTTTTTAAATGGAGAATTCATTTGTTACCGGAGAGAGTAAAATGGCATGGCTGGACACGCTGCTGGATCATTTTGCGCATTATCCGACGCATCTGTTCGCGCTGCTCGTTGTTATGGCGTTGAGTAAATCGACGGTGCTGGTCTCCTCGGTGCTGCCGCCCGCATCGGTCATGCTGATGGCGGGGATCGCCGTCAGCCAGTCGAGTCTGCATCCCGGAATGACGTGGCTGGCGGTGGTGATGGGCGCTACGGCAGGTTCGGTGCTGAATTACCATATCGGCAAGCTGATGGGGCATACCCGGCTGGTGTCACGCCTCACCGCAAAACATGCCGATAAGTTTCTGCGGGTACAGCATCAGCTGCAAAAGCACGGCGTAGTCGCGCTGTTCACGTCGCGTTTCCTGGCGGTGCTGCGTTATATCGTGCCGCTGGCGGCCGGCATGCTCAGGATGAGCGCGATGAAGGTTTACGTCGTTAGCCTGCTGTCAGCCTGCGCATGGGCGGCGCTGTATGTCGGCATCGTCACCGGCATCAGCATCTGAACGTATTCATCAGTTTGAGAAATGCTTCCCGAAAAAACGGTCACCAGTCTGTCACACTCAGCGTAACGATAAAAACGCATGAGGAAAAAGGGATGAGAAAAGCACTACTCGCTGTCGCCGTGGCAGGAACGCTTTCAGTGACGTTTGGGGCGCAGGCACAGGACACGCCGGATGGCTATCAGCTGGAACAGGTGCTCATCATGAGCCGCCACAACCTGCGCGCGCCGCTTGCCAATAACGGCAGCGTGCTGGAGCAGTCCACGCCGAAGCAGTGGCCGGAGTGGGACGTCCCGGGTGGACAGCTCACCACCAAAGGGGGCGTACTGGAAGTGTATATGGGTCACTATATACGCGAGTGGCTGGCAGAGCAGGGGATGGTGAAGACGGGTGAATGCCCGCCAGCGGGTACCGTCTATGCCTACGCCAACAGCCTCCAGCGCACCGTGGCGACCGCGCAGTTCTTTATCACCGGCGCGTTCCCGGGGTGCGATGTGCCTGTGCATCATCAGGAAAAAATGGGCACCATGGACCCCACCTTCAATCCGGTCATTACCGATAATTCCCCTGAGTTTCGTGAGAAAGCGCTGAAAGCGATGGAGACAGAACGGCAGAAAATGCAGCTGGATGAAAGCTACAAACTGCTGGAGCTGCTGACAAACTATAGCGACTCGCCGTCCTGCAAGGAGAAAAAAGTCTGTTCCCTGACGGAGGCGAAAGATACGTTCAGCGCCGATTATGAAAAAGAGCCGGGCGTCTCCGGGCCGCTGAAAGTGGGTAACTCGCTGGTGGATGCGTTCACCCTACAGTATTACGAAGGATTCCCGGCAGACCAGGTGGCATGGGGGGAAATCAAAACCGATCAGCAGTGGCGCGTGCTGTCGAAGCTGAAAAACGGCTACCAGGACTCGCTGTTTACCTCGACGGACGTGGCGCAGAACGTGGCTAAACCGTTGGTGAAGTACATTGATAAAGCGCTGGTGACCGAACAGGCCAAAGCGCCAAAAATTACCCTGCTGGTGGGGCACGACTCCAACATTGCCTCGCTGCTGACCGCGCTGGATTTCAGGCCGTATCAGCTGCACGACCAGCAGGAACGAACCCCGATTGGCGGTAAAATTGTCTTCCAGCGCTGGCATGACAAAAACACTAACCAGGAGCTGATGAAAATTGAGTATGTCTACCAGAGTTCAGAGCAGTTGCGTAATGCCAGCGTGCTGTCGCTGCAATCTCCTGCGCAGCGCGTGACGCTGGAGCTGAAGGGCTGTCCGGTAGATGGCAACGGCTTCTGTCCGATCGATAAATTCAATGCGGTGATGAACAACGCGGCGAAATAGAAGAAAACCCCCGCGCGGGCGGGGGGAACATTCAGACGTTTTTACGTTCGATGGTTTGCTCGCCCCAGAACAGCGAGTCTTTGTCGGTTTTTTCGAAAGCGCGAACCAGCACTTCATCGTTGCCTTCTTCCCAAATCTGCTCAGCCAGCTTTTCGTCATACCTGGCGACTTCAAAGATGGCTTCTGCAATCTCCGGAGAGGTATTGCGTAAACTTGCCCATTCGCCCACGTGGTGAGCTTTGGATTCTTGAGTTGGCATACTTGTCCTCCTGTTGGGTTAGCCGTTCAGTTTTTTGGCAAGACCCGCGACGTATTCACCCTGATAGCGGGCGATCGAAAGTTCTTCATTGCTTGGCTGACGTGAACCATCCCCACCGGCAATGGTTGTCGCGCCATACGGTGTCCCGCCACGAACCTGGGAAACATCAAACAGTTCCTGCGCGCCGTAGCCAATCGGCACAATCACCATCCCATGATGTGCAAGGGTAGTCCAGGTTGAGGTGATCGTCTGCTCCTGGCCGCCGCCTGTGCCGGTAGAGCTGAACACGCTGGCCAGCTTGCCGTATAACGCGCCGGAGGCCCAGAGCCCGCCCGTCTGGTCGAGGAAGGTGCGCATCTGGCCGGACATATTGCCGAAGCGGGTCGGGGTGCCGAAGATAATGGCATCATAGTCCGCGAGCTCCTGCGGGGTGGCGACCTGGGCGTTTTGTGTTTTTCCCCCGGCTTTGGCGAAGGCTTCCGCCTGCATGGTTTCCGGTACGCGTTTAACCACAACCTCAACGCCGTCTACTCTGTTTGCGCCTTCTGCAACTGCGTGAGCCATGGTTTCAATGTGTCCATACATGGAATAATAGAGCACCAGAACTTTTGCCATTTTGCATCACTCCTCGTTGGTTTTTCTTACAGCGGATCGCTGCGTTACTTTAAAGATATGACATCACGGCCAGACTGCAAAAATGAACGGCATTTATTTGATATATAACAATATCTTTTCGTTATGTGCTTTGTAGCAAAATGAAACAACTTTAGCAGCGCTGATTTTTCAAAATATAAGAATGGCTTATGGATGACCTCCTCAATATTTCATACGAAAGGCTGAGATCATGTTGCAGAATATTACCTCTCGCTTGCCGGATAGCCGCGTTACACTAAGCTTAGATTCACGCGGCACAGATAAAGGCACTGTCCTTGAGCCGCGAGGTGAAAGAATCCTCTTTTACTGAATGCAATATGATGTCTAATGTTTCACACTCTGGAGGTTAGAGATGGCAAACCATCGTGGTGGTTCAGGTAATTTCGCTGAAGACCGTGAAAGAGCATCAGAAGCAGGTCGTAAAGGTGGCCAGTCTAGCGGGGGCAATTTTAAAAACGACCCTCAGCGCGCATCAGAGGCTGGCAAAAAAGGGGGTAAAAATAGCCACGGCAGCAACAAGTAGTACGCCGGGTTAACTCTCTGCCGCCGGGTTTCCCGGCGGTTTTTTTATGTCTGCTACATTGAACTGTAATCAAAGGCATCGCACACTACAGGATTGATTCTTCGTGCTGGTGTCCCATGTCCGTTTCCCGTTTTACTTTCTCCATTAAGCCTCAGGAAGCCATCCTGATTTTGATCACCATGTTCTGGGGCGGAACCTTTCTTGCCGTTCAGTACGCGGTCACGATGAGCGATCCGTTTTTCTTTGTAGGGCTGCGTTTTGCAACCGCGGCGGTTGCCGTGGCGCTTATTTCGCTGAAAACCCTGTGCGGGTTGACCCTGACAGAGCTTAAAGCGGGTGTCGCTATTGGCGTGGCGATTGCCATGGGCTATAGCCTGCAAACGTGGGGGCTTCAGTCTATCTCCAGCAGTAAATCCGCTTTCATCACCGCCATGTACGTACCGCTGGTGCCGCTGTTGCAGTGGCTGTGCCTGGGCAGAATACCGGGCCTGATGTCGTGCATTGGAATCGTGCTGGCGTTCATCGGCCTCATTTTATTAGCCGGGCCGGAAAATAATCTGCTGGCGCTGGGGCCGGGAGAGATCATCACGCTGGTGGGGGCCGTTGCCATTGCGGCTGAAATTATTTTGATTAGCGCCTGGGCAGGAAAAGTGGACGTCAAGCGGGTGACGGTCGTGCAGCTTGCCACCGCGTCGCTGGTGGCGTTCGTGACGATGGTGCCGGCAGGGGAGTCCGTCCCGCCGATGTCTACCGGGCTTATCGTCGTGGCGCTGGGGCTGGGCGTTTTTAGCGCCATTATTCAGGTCACCATGAACTGGGCGCAGCGCAGCGTATCTCCGACACGGGCGACGGTCATCTATACCGGTGAACCGGTGTGGGCGGGTATTTTCGGGCGACTCGCCGGGGAGCGTCTGCCGCTGCTGGCGCTGGTGGGCGCGGCGTTTATTGTCGCCGGGGTGCTGGTGAGCGAGTTAAAGTTAAAAAAACGACGTAAGGCGACTGCCGGGTTGGGCACTGAACAAGGGGCAGATAGCTAACAACGCGCACGCTGTCCGTTTTGCCCGGCGGCGCTTCGCTTGCACGGGCCTACAATTGGCATGTAGGCCGGGTAAGCGTAGCGTCAACCGGCTATTTCAGGTTCAGGGGGTGATGGCTTCCGCTTGCGCTTCATCCCCTTTGCGGCGGCTAAGCAGGGCGTTGAGCAGGATCGCGCCGAAGGTCGCCGTGCCAATCCCGCCCACCGTAAACCCGCCCAGCGTCAGGGCGAAGTCGCCTGCGCCCAGCACCAACGTGACCGCCACCATGATCAGGTTACCGTTCTGGCTCAGATCAACATGATTCTGCACCCAGATGCGTGCCCCCGCGACGGCAATCAGACCAAATACAACAATCGAGGCGCCGCCAATCACGGGTGCCGGGATGGTGTGGATCAATGCGCCGAATTTTGGGGAAAAGCCGAGCAGTATCGCCATCACCGCCGCCGCCACGAAGACCAGCGTCGAGTAGACTTTGGTCACTGCCATCACGCCGATGTTTTCCGCGTAGGTCGTCACGCCGCTGCCGCCGACCGAGCCGGAGAGCATGGTCGCCAGACCGTCTCCCACAAACGCCCGCCCCATATACGGGTCCATATTGCGCCCGGTCATTCCCGCTACGGCTTTCAGGTGGCCCAGGTTTTCAGCCACCAGAATCACCGCGACAGGCGCGATGAGCATCATCGCCTGAGCGTTAAAGGTGGGCGAGGTCATGTGCGGCATCCCGAACCAGGCGGCCTGGTGAATCAGTGTGAAATCAACCGGCTTGCCGAGACCAAACACGTTCGCCAGCAGCGCGTAGATCAGACAGGCCGCAATCAGCCCGACCAGGATCAGCAGCCGCTGGATCATCCCGCGCGTAAAGACCGCCACCACGCCGATGCACAGCACCGTAATCACCGCCATCCAGCTTTCAAACGGCGAGCCGGATACGCTCTTCACCGCAATCGGCGCGAGGTTCAGGCCTATCGCCATCACCACCGCCCCGGTGACGACGGGGGGCATCATCCGCTCGATCCAGCGCGTGCCGACTTTCATCACCACCAGACCGGTCAGGGTGTAGACCAGCCCACAGGCGATAATGCCGCCGAGGGCCACGCTCAGGTTGGGGTTAATGCCCTGACCGTTAAACCCGGTCGCTGCAATAACGACTCCCACAAAGGCGGCGCTGGAGCCCAGATAGCTGGGCACGCGCCCGCCGGTGACAAAAAAGAACAGCAGGGTACCCATACCCGACATCAAAATGGCGAGGTTAGGATCCAGCCCCATCAGCATGGGCATTAGCACCGTCGCACCAAACATCGCGACCGCATGCTGCACGCCCATCACCATTGTCTGCCCGAGCGGGAGCCTTTCATCCGGCGCGACCACGCCTGCTTCTGTGGAGGTCGATTTCAACTGCCAGTGGGGAAGTCCGAACATGTTCTGTCTCCTGAATGCGGATTAACAGGCGGGTCGCATAAGTGCGTGATAGCCGCGGTCGAACCACACCAGCCCTTGCGGTGCCGGGTGGCGAACGATGGATACGATGTCGCAAAACAGAATGTCGTGGGTGCCGACGCTAACCACCTGGCTGATGCGGCAGTCGAACGAGGCCAGGGCATTTTCCAGACGTGGACAGCCCGTGTCGCCTGTCTGCCAGCGGGCAGCGGCAAAGCGGTCCTCCATCGGCGTTTTACCGCCAAACAGGTTGGATAATGGCTCCTGTCCGGCACTCAGCGTGTTAACGCACAGGGTGCGGTTCTCGTTGAAAATCGGCCAGACGGACGCGCCACGGTTGAGGCAAACCAGCAGAGTGGGCGGGGAATCGGTCACGCTGCATACCGCGCTGGCGGTAAAGCCCGCCATTCCCGCAGGGCCGTCGGTGGTGATGATATTGACCGCCGCACCGACGCAGGCCATGGCATCACGGAAGGTTTGTTGATCGGGTGTCGTCATGATGGCTCCTTACGCCAGCCCGCAGGCGTCTTCGAAGGTCAGACGCGGTAAGCGCCCATAGACTTTGCTCATATCGCCATAACCGATGTTAATCAGCAGATTGCTTTTAAGCAGCGTGCCCGTGAAAAAGGCCGCGTCCACTTTTTCCCGGTCAAAGCCGGACATCGGCCCGGTGTCGAGCCCGAGCGCGCGGCAGGCGAAGATCAGGTACGCGGCCTGCATCGAACTGTTGCGAAAGGCGGTCTCTTCCGCCAGTGCGGGGCTGGAGGTAAACCAGCTTCTGGCATCGCCGTGCGGGAACAGTACAGGCAGGCGCTCATAAAACTCGCTGTCCCAGGCGACAATTGCCGTGACCGGAGCGGTGAGCGTTTTCTCAAGGTTGCCGCTGGAGAGCGCCGGGCGCAGCTTCTCTTTTCCTTCCGGGCTTCGCACAAAGACAATGCGCGCCGGGGAGCAGTTGGCGGACGTCGGCCCCCATTTCATCAGGTCATAAATCTCGCGCAGCGTCTCGTCACTGACCGGTATATCCAGCCAGCCGTTATGGGTACGTGCGCCGGTAAACAGCGTTTCCAGCGCGGCGGGCGTGATGGCTTCGCTCATTCAGGCTCCTTACAAAGCGGGTTCAGGGCTGTGCAGCAGGCTGGCAAGCCCGTTCAGCAGCAGCGTGTTAAAGATGTCCGGCGCGGTCACGTTGCAGGCATGCCCGCCCTGGCGCATGACCGTTTTGCGGGCGTGCGGGAGGGCGGCGTGCAGTTCCGCGGAGCAGACGGACGGCACCAGCAGATCGTCGGTGGAACAAATAATCTGCACGGGGCAGCGAACGCGTGCAGCGTGGCGGCTGAAATCGGCCTGTTTCAGCGCATGCAGCCTGCGCAGCAGATTGGCTTTGCCCTGGAAATGGGCCAGCGCCAGCGCTTCCTCGGCCTCCAGCCGCGGAGCGCGGGCGGCCATCCAGTCTGCCGGGTAAAGAAACAGCGGCTGTGCCTCTACCCACGCCTGAGCCCCGCCCGCATGCAGCAGACGTTCGCGAACGTCAAAACAGCGTCGGGTATGGGCATTGAGGGTCAGCCAGCCGTTGACACAAACCAGCGCGGTGAGTGCGTCAGGCTTATCGATAGCCAGCCGCAGGCCGACCAGCGCCCCCAGCGCGTGGCCGACCACGCAGTAACGGGCGATCCCGGCCTCGGCTAACGCCAGCGCAAGCTCGTCGGCCATGTGTGCGAGGGTGTAGTCTTCCGGCAGGGTATCCGGGTTATTCCCCGTGCCCCGCTGGTCGTAGCACACCACCTGATACTCCTGCCCCAGCACGGCGAGCTGGGGCAGCCAGTAGCTGCCGCTGCCGCCGAGCCCGGCAATCAGCACCACCACGGGCGCGCCCGCAAAGGGGGGCGGGGAAATGGACAGTTTCATGGCGGCCTCACTTCGCGATGTGCGCAACGGTGGCAATTTCAACCAGCGCTTCAGGCTTTACCAGCCCGCACTGGATGCAAAACCGCGCCGGTTTATCGCCGGGGAAAAACTCCGCGTAGATCTCGTTAATCGCGGCGTAGTTTTTCCAGTCGGTGATAAAGATGCTGTTGAAGGTCACGTCCTCCATCGTGCCACCCGCCGTTTCGATCACGGTTTTGATCGTCTCCAGCACGTGGCGGGTTTGCGCCTTTGGGTCATCGATAAACACCACGTTGTTGTCTTTATCAAACGGCAGCGTGCCTGAGACATACACCACGCCGTCGGCGAGGGTACCGGGGACAAACGGGGCTATCGGGGTGCTGGTGCCCGGCGGAATAATCACGGATTTCGGCATAGCGGTTCTCCTCAGGCGATGCGGGCGAGCGGGGGATCCAGCGCGTCGCAGAAATCGGCGACGTTACTGACCCAGCCAAAAAAAGTTTCGATATTGAACAGGGCGGCTTTCTGGGCAAAATCCGGCCCGGCCTGATGGGTAGCGTCTTCCAGCACCACGCCAAAATACTCGAGGAAGAAGCCGTCGCGCAGGGTGGACTCCACGCAGACGTTGGTGGCAATGCCCGTAAAGACCAGATGACGAATGCCCCGGCTGCGCAGCAGGCTGTCGAGCGGGGTATTGAAAAAGCCGCTGTAGCGCGGTTTCGGCAGGACGATATCGCCAGCTTCCGGTACCAGCTCATCCACCAGCTGATAATCCCAGCCGCCTTTCGCCAGCAGCGTGCCCTGGAGTTCAGGCCGTTGGCGCATGGTTTTCAGGGCGTTGGATTTGTGAAAGTTGGGTGAGCCGGGACCGCCAGCTTCGACGTACTGGTCGTCCCAGCCATTCTGGAACCAGACGATCAGCATGCCCGCAGCACGCGCGGCGCTCACGGCGGTTTTGATATTCTCAATCACCGGCTGCGTGGCCGAGACGTCGAACCCGGCCAGATCCAGATACCCGCCTTTACTGGCATAGGCGTTTTGCATATCCACCACGATCAGCGCGCTCTGCTGCGCGTCAAAGGTGATGGCCTCCGGGCGAGCGTTGAGGGTCGTCATTACGCCACCTCCTTCGTCACGGCAGGGATGTGGGCGCGGCACTGCATCAGCGGCTGAATACGCTCGCCGAAGGTTTCCACGCCGGTGAGAAAATCATCGAAGGTCAGCAGCACGCCTTCGGCGCCGGGCACGGCAGCCACTTCGTCGAGCATTCTGGCGACGCTGGCATACGAGCCAACCAGGGTGCCCATGTTGATATTGACGGCAGACGTCGGGTCGGCCATCTGGCGAACGTTGGTGTCCGCGCCGGAGCGGGTATCCTTCTGGCTCTGCTCGGTCAGCCAGCTCAGGGCTTCCTCGTCGGCGCCGTCCTTGTATCGTTCCCATTTGGCGCGCGCGGCGTCGTCGGTTTCGTCGGCAATCACCATAAACAGCACGTAGGAGCCCACGTCGCGCCCGATTTTGTCGGCGGCCGCTTTCATGCGTGCCGCGGTGGGCGCGAAGGCGGCAGGGGTGTTAACGCCTTTGCCGAAGCAGAAGTTGAAGTCGGCGTATTTGGCGGAGAATTCCATCCCCGCGTCGCTCTGCCCGGCGCAAATCACCTTCATCGGCACCGACGGCTGGGGGCTGACACGGCAGTCGTTCATGGTGAAGAAGTCGCCTTTGAAATCGCTTTTGCCGGTGCCCCACAGATCGCGCAGCACCTGCACGTATTCAGTCAGGTAGTCGTAGCGACGGGAGAAGTAATCGTCACCCGGCCAGATCCCCATCTGCTCGTACTCCGGCTTTTGCCAGCCGGTGACAAGGTTGACGCCAAAGCGCCCGCCGGAGATGGAGTCGATGGTGGAGGCCATCCGCGCCACGATTGCCGGGGGAAGGGTAAGGGTGGCGGCGGTGGCGTAAATCTGGATGCGCGAGGTTACCGCCGCCAGGCCCGCCATCAGGGTAAAGGACTCCAGGTTGTGGTCCCAGAATTCGGTCTTACCGCCGAAGCCGCGCAGCTTGATCATCGAGAGCGCAAAGTCGAAGTGGTAATGCTCCGCTTTCTGCACGATGGCTTTATTCAGCTCAAAGGTCGGCATGTATTGCGGGGCCGTGGTCGAGATAAGCCAGCCGTTGTTGCCGATCGGTACAAATACGCCAATTTTCATCACGAACCTCTCTTCATCTCTGTGTGGGTGAAAGTCAGACGTGGCGCTGCATCCTGCATATCCTGTTCAGCCTCGTGAAAAGGGTTTTGCAAAGGGGATGCCAGTTTTTAAAAGGGCTTTACTGTTAATGTGTTAACGCAAGGTTGGTGAATAGAGTGCAAATAAAGTGGACTAAATGGTCAAAATAGATGCACGCAAACAGGCAACGGTGCGCGATGGCGGTGCAGGGGCGGTAAGGGATTGGGGAGCGGGTCGTCCGCATTGAGCAAAAAGCAAAAGTTAGTAATCGCTCTCGTTGCTGATGAGGGCCGCACCCGTGGCAGGATAAAAGTTGTTGTTATTCAATCTATCCAGGGTACAGATTCTCCAATATAAGTGTGTGTGCAGCAGCGGCAAGTCACCTTAACATCCTTTATCGTGATTGAAGTATTTACCTCTTGCAGAATTCCATTCTCATCAACAAACAGACCCGGATAAAAACTGCTTTCGCCAATGCAGAATAAATCTCTTCGCTGATGCTCATGTAGCGCGACCAACCAGAATACAGGCTCGGTGGTATCAAGACGTCCACATACTTCGCTGAATATTTCATTCCACGATTTGCCAATCTTTTTGATCAGAAAATAAAACAATGGTGTGTAGTCTCGGCCATGCTTCTGTCCGCCATGTATTGACTCGCGCTTGGCCAGTAGTTCATCCCCGACTCTTTTACGATTACGTTCCCAGCAATATTCAGCACCTGGATTATTAGAATGGTGCCGCGTAGTCGTGTTGACGCTGCAATACAGTTTACGAGGCTTATTCTGTTTATGAGTACGCATAATTCGATCCCGTGCATCCTTTATTCTATGAGTTAGTAACTCCTGCAGGAGCTAGATTTAATAGTTGGAGACTGCATAAAAAATTGCCGTGTTTAAAGGTAATTTCATTTTGCTGAAATACCCTCCCATTGACAACAACTAAAAGCCCGCTGCTGGCTGTGAATTCAACGGTTCGGAGCAATCACCAGCTTGGACGTTCAGGTTGTTCTGTCCAATTTCAGGTAATGGGAAATTCACCATGTAAATATATTTCACAAATCCATGTATCATGTGTATGAATTGTTTTCATGACCTGTTTCTTCTATAATTTGTGCCAGGACATAAACATCAAACATAATTTAGGTCGCAAAGATATGTATAAATGCCTCAGGTTGCCTTTTGACAAAGTAAAAATCGACAGAATGTGTGATGAGAAAGGTAACAATGCCTCATACGTAAGAATCACCTACAATGAGTTCTACTACTATTTAAGTTACTACGATCTGAGACCAGTCACACCAAATTTTAATTCCATTGAATGCATTCCCAAAAACAGCGATCTTTATATCATTGTATATAAAATATCACCTAATAGCTATAGGATATGCTGGCTAGGAGATTGCGATTGCATCGAGTTCAGAATGATGGACACTGAAAGAAATCGTGGTAAATCTGCATGTTTAGCTGTATTGCTTGGTCTGATTTTATGTACACTTTCTATAGGTGCTTATTACTCATCTAGCACAGATATATTTGTATGTTATGTCCCATTTTTATTACTAAGTTTGTTTGGTTTTATCCTGACACTCCTTAATTTTTGTCATACATACTCAGATGAATTCCTTCAATTTCGAGATTTGATGCGAAAAAACCTTATGCAAGAAAAAGATTTATTTTCCTCTGTTACAAAATTATCAAAAAGTTGCCAGCATAAACAAAATTATGAGCTAAACCTAAGATTACCTAAGGAACTCAACCGAAGAATAGTTACAATAGACTCTGTATACCGGGAGAGAAGAAAAGTAACTGTATACGAGCCCAATACTGGTTCAGATTTGTCTTATAGTACAAGTTATACAAAATGCATGGTGAATATGGTTTGTGATGGAGAAAAATTTACATTTGAGTATAAGGAGGCTTCTGGTGATCCAGCTCCATTTATTGCAAAGGGCGATAAAGCCAAACTATATTGGTATGGACCGGAACACGAAGTAATTCCTAGTGATCGCGAAGATATTACCTATGGAACACGACTTATCTGTTTACATAATATAACAACGGATAACTTTTATGAAAGTCGCATGTGTAATGAACCGGGTAATGTTTTCAAACTATCGCAGAAGGGAGGACGGGATATTTATAACCACTACTCGCAATGTTGATTAAAAAATCATCTATCATGCGATCCCACTAGATGCACTCCCAATAAGAGCTGGATGCAGCCATCGAGCCGCACCAGCCGTCTTTTCTTCACTCTTTTAATTCTCCGCAATCACTTGGACATACAGCATTTTATATCCACTGGGATTGATAACATATCAGTTCAAAAATATCCTATATAAAACAACTGCAACTAAAAAAATAAATGCTGCTAGTGAGCTTTTCCCAAGACCGGACTCGTATTTTAAAACCATAAAAACCATAAAAACCATAAAAACCATAAAAACCATAAAAACCATAAGAAGAAAAGCCAGAGCAGGCAGTCTCCATACCACAAAAAACACCGTTAATTTTGGCATCATTGATAATACATCACTGATCCTTTCATTGTAATATCTGCTTCCTCGGGATGCTCAGACTGTTCTCTCTATATCCGTCAGGGCATGGGAGGCATTTAACGACGAAACTCCCGCAGCGTTAGCGAGGACAAAAAATGAGCTACGACTTCAGCCATAATAATCCACCATACTACAAAACTGGGTTTTCTACCGTGGTGCTTCGTGGGCCAATTTTCTGGGATTCAGACCCGGAACGCGCCATTTCAGCAATATTTCAGACCAGTTTTGTTGTAATCTAAAGCAGTCAGCTCTCGATCTTCCAGGATAAGTATCGCCTGTGTCCTTTTCCGTGTCACCCTGACAAACAGGAAGTTCCGTCCATTTATGTAAAATAACAGCCGATACACCTTCAGAAATCACGGTAGTTGACCGGCTGCTATGAGCAGAGGAACGGAAATACAGGAAATGATGTAAGCGCTTTTCATGATACAGAGAAAGTAATTATGCCAAACGCATTAATTGACCAACGCTTTTACTGAACTGATATCACCCGTCAGACGATCCTGCCTGAATATTTGCGCAGGATCGTCTATCAGCATTGGGGAAGTATATTAGCGACTATCGCGTCTCGTGTTAAACCGCCTCTATATTGTACCCATCAGGATCAAGGATGAACGCGGCGTAATATCCAGGGTGATAATGGGGCCTGTAACCCGGCGCACCATTATCTTTTCCACCTGCCTGGAGGGCGACACGGTGGAATGCCTCAACATCCTCTTTGTTTTTTGCATTGAAGGCAAGATGCATTCGGGGTGTGGAGGGAGTTCCCTGTGTTAACCAGAACGCACCGCCAGAATCTTGCCCTTCATCGAGTTGGGCGGGACCAAAACCTACCGCCTTGCCCGGCCAAGACTGGCAAGAACATTTGTGTAACATTACTTACTGTCTTCAAGATTTATGACGTTGAATCCGGTGTGGTCAATCATTTTTTACTCTCGTCAGCAAAGAAGAATAACAGTAAAACATTAAACCATCGGGTGAGGTTGGATTTGGTATAAGAATTGGTGATTGCGTCTGTTCTTTACCTGTGTGAAACGATCACTCCCAGAGCTGGTATGTTTGTTCTCTATTGATTCTCGCGCTGATATTTGTAAGGTCCACTCCTGACACGATGCAGCCAGCACCGAAGGTCCGCTGTGAGCGAAAATCGGATGTTATATACACATCCCCATTATTTTGAGTATGCTCCGCTGTGAATCTGTTTCGAAAACGATGTCGCTGATGTATTGTATTCCCTGCTTTTTATAGAATCTATGAGCATGTTCGTTTTGCTCGAGAACCTCCAACCATAAAAATTTTTTTCCATCACTTCGGGCAAGATCTATGACTTTTTTAAACATTTATTGACCGTAATGCTGATTCGTTTTAGTTGGGGCAAGGTAGAGTTTGTCAAGAAGAACACCACTAATGTCTGTATTAGTGATAGTCGCTTGCCATGTCAGCTTCGCAAAACTAATCCGATGATCTATTTCCGCTATATACCAGCTTATGTTTTGTCATTAATATTCTGCTCAATAACAGGAAGAGAATATTCACATTCCAAATAATTATACAATCCTGATTCTGACTGCCACATATGCTTAAAGTGCGCTGGATAGATGCGATAGCCAAGCTCTTTTAGTAATACTGAATCGGCTAATGTTGCTTGTCGTATGACTAAAGGCCTGGGAAAAGCCCTTACTTAACGAGAAAAAAGTGATATCAAATTTGTAATATAAGTGGGCTGTTAAGTCTACCTGTCCGTACATTTTCCTTTTTGATTTGGTGCAGCCCCGCTCCCCAAAATGTCGAGAGAAAGCAGGGCTTTTGCTATGCTATGGCAAACCAATAAGGAGAGCGAAAATGACACAAGGCGCAGTGAAAACACCCGGTAAACGTTCGCAGGCGGTGAGCGCCAAGAAACAGGCGATCCTCAGCGCCGCGCTGGAGACATTTTCGCAGTTTGGTATTCACGGTACACGCCTTGAGCAGGTGGCGGAGCAGGCCGGGGTGTCCAAGACCAATCTGCTCTACTACTACCCGTCGAAAGAGGCGCTATATGTGGCGGTGATGCAGCAGATCCTGGATATCTGGCTCGCACCGCTTAAAGCATTTCGCGAAGAGCTGGCCCCGCTGGTGGCGATAGAGGAGTACATACGCCTGAAGCTGGAGGTATCGCGTGATTATCCCCAGGCATCGAGGCTGTTTTGTCTGGAGATGTTACAGGGCGCGCCGCTGTTGCAGGCGGAGCTGACGGGAGATCTAAAGCAGCTGGTGGACGAAAAATCGGCCATTATTGCCGGATGGGTCGCCAGCGGAAAACTGGCGCCCGTCGATCCGCAGCATCTGATTTTCATGATTTGGGCCTCAACCCAGCACTACGCTGACTTCGCGGCCCAGGTCGAGGCGGTAACCGGTAAAACGCTCCAGGACGAGGCGTTTTTCCAGAGCACCCTGGAAAACGTGCAGCGGATGATTATCGAAGGGATCCGTGTGCGCTAATTTCCCTCACCCCGACCTTCTCCCATGGGGCTGAGGGATCCCCAGTAATTTTTTTATGCAGAAGCAATAAAGTTGCTTTCTAAATGACTGAGGGCTGTCAGCGATGCCCTGGTCCGGCTGTAAATCGCTGAGG
>NZ_JBMKJI010000042.1:0-26272 GCF_049237025.1 Enterobacter cloacae complex sp. SYL001
ACAACTGACGTGACCGGTACCATCGAACTGCCAGAAGGCGTAGAGATGGTAATGCCAGGCGACAACATCAAGATGGTTGTGACTCTGATCCACCCAATCGCGATGGATGACGGTCTGCGTTTCGCAATCCGTGAAGGCGGCCGTACCGTTGGCGCGGGCGTTGTTGCTAAAGTTCTGGGCTAATTAATTATCCCTGAAATAAAAAGGACGCTTCGGCGTCCTTTTTTGTTTTCTGCCGTTGGGCATTGTCATAAAAATTCGCATTTTTTGCTTTCTCCCGCCACGTATTCCGACGCCCATGCTATTGTAATCATAACCATTCTCACTTACACTTTGCGCATATTTTGAACGGGAGTCTTTATGTACGTTTGTTTATGTAATGGTGTAAGCGACAAAAAAATTCGTCAGGCCGTTCGCCAGTTTCAACCACAATCTTTCCAGCAGCTTCGTAAGTTTGTTCCGGTGGGAAATCAATGCGGTAAATGCGTTCGCGCAGCGCGTGAGATCATGCAGGACGAATTGATGCAGATCCCGGAATTCAAAGAGATCGCGTAAGCCTCCATCTTTTTTTTGACATCCCCGTAGCCCGATCTACGCTTCAATGAGTGGAAGCGGAGGGACTATATAATGAAAGGTGATGTTAAAATCATAAGTTATCTCAATAAATTATTGGGAAATGAGCTTGTCGCAATCAATCAGTATTTTCTCCATGCAAGAATGTTCAAAAACTGGGGACTGACTCGCCTCAACGATGTTGAATACCATGAGTCCATTGATGAAATGAAACACGCCGATAAATATATTGAGCGTATTTTATTCCTCGAAGGCATTCCTAACCTACAGGATCTCGGAAAACTGGGCATCGGAGAAGATGTTGAAGAGATGCTGCGTTCTGATCTCCGGCTAGAGCTGGAGGGTGCAAAAGACCTGCGTGAAGCCATTGCCTATGCGGACAGCGTACATGACTACGTCAGCCGGGATATGATGATCCAGATCCTGGCCGATGAAGAAGGGCACATCGACTGGCTTGAGACCGAACTGGATCTTATTAGCAAAATTGGCCTACAGAACTACCTTCAGTCACAGATCAAAGTGGAAAGTTAATCAGGCTTTCCCAGCCAACGCATAAACCCGCTGCCGCCAGAAATGGCCCAAAAGGCAGTGGGTTTTTTAATGCCTGCTTATCAGGGTTGAACAACGAGAAACCAACCAGATACAGCAGAGCCATTAACGCGGCCACTAATGCCAGTACTGGCAGTACACACCAGCCATGCCATGCTCCCAGCGCCGCCAGATATTTTATGTCGCCATACCCCATCCCTTCACATCGGCAGATGAGTCGATATCCCCAATAGATAACGGCGAATCCGGCGTATCCTGCGGTCGCACCCAGTACCGCGCTCGGCAAAAAATCAGGATGAATACAAAGCTGGTAGAGCAGGCCCGTCCATAGCAGCGGGCAAAGGAATTTATCGGGAAGCAGCCCCGTGCGAATATCGGTGCGTACAAGCAAGGCCGATAACGCAAAATAGATCAGCAGAAAGGGGAGGGACATTAGCATAGCGAGAGCCTCAAAATGGTTTGAGCGCATACTCGTAATAATCTGCATGCCCGGCAATGTGTAAAAACACCAATTGCGCAGCGGCTTCAGACAAAGAGTTGAGAAGGGATACTTTGCATAAAAAATTGCGAGGCCTTACGCAGAGTACGACTTTGGCGCTTAATTTCTAAACGGCACTTGCGTCTTTCGCTGATTTACGTATAATGCGCGGGCTTGTCGTAATTGACGGCGGGTTCAATCTGAACCAGAGTAGCTCACTTTGTTACTCAACAATGCTCCCAATTGGGGAGCTACGTAAGAACGGTTACACTCTCCCATCAATCGTAATGGGTTTGAGGAGTAATCATTTTCGTTTATAAAATAATTGGAGCTCTGGTCTCATGCAGAACCAAAGAATCCGTATCCGCCTTAAAGCGTTTGATCATCGTCTGATCGATCAATCAACCGCGGAAATCGTCGAGACTGCTAAGCGCACTGGTGCGCAAGTCCGTGGTCCGATCCCGCTGCCGACCCGCAAAGAGCGCTTTACCGTTCTGATCTCTCCGCACGTTAACAAAGATGCGCGTGATCAGTACGAAATCCGCACTCACAAGCGTCTGGTTGACATCGTTGAGCCAACTGAGAAAACCGTTGATGCTCTGATGCGTCTGGATCTGGCTGCCGGTGTAGACGTGCAGATCAGCCTGGGTTAATCAGGTCATCGAGCGATTGAGAGGTTGATACAATGATTGGTTTAGTCGGTAAAAAAGTGGGCATGACCCGCATCTTCACTGAAGATGGCGTTTCAATCCCAGTAACCGTAATCGAAGTTGAAGCAAACCGCGTTACCCAGGTTAAAGATCTGGCTAACGATGGCTACCGCGCTGTTCAGGTGACCACTGGTGCTAAAAAAGCTAACCGTGTAACCAAACCAGAAGCGGGTCACTTCGCTAAAGCTGGCGTAGAAGCTGGCCGTGGTCTGTGGGAATTCCGTCTTGCTGAAGGCGAAGAGTTCACCGTAGGTCAGGACATTAGCGTTGAGCTGTTTGCTGACGTTAAAAAAGTTGACGTAACCGGTACCTCTAAAGGTAAAGGTTTTGCTGGTACCGTTAAGCGCTGGAACTTCCGTACCCAGGACGCTACTCACGGTAACTCCTTGTCTCACCGCGTTCCGGGTTCTATCGGTCAGAACCAGACTCCGGGCAAAGTGTTCAAAGGCAAGAAAATGGCAGGTCAGCTGGGCAACGAACGTGTAACCGTTCAGAGCCTGGACGTAGTACGTGTTGACGCTGAGCGCAACCTGCTGCTGGTTAAAGGTGCGGTCCCGGGTGCAACCGGTAGCGACCTGATCGTTAAACCAGCTGTGAAGGCGTAAGGGGATAGCAATGGAATTAGTATTGAAAGACGCGCAGAGCGCGCTGACTGTTTCCGAAACTACCTTCGGTCGTGATTTCAACGAAGCGCTGGTTCACCAGGTTGTTGTTGCTTATGCAGCTGGTGCTCGTCAGGGTACTCGTGCTCAGAAGACTCGTGCTGAAGTAACTGGTTCAGGCAAAAAGCCATGGCGCCAGAAAGGTACCGGCCGTGCGCGTTCAGGTTCTATCAAGAGCCCGATCTGGCGTTCAGGTGGCGTGACCTTCGCTGCGCGTCCACAGGACCACAGTCAAAAAGTTAACAAAAAGATGTACCGCGGCGCGCTGAAAAGCATCCTGTCCGAACTGGTACGTCAGGATCGTCTGATCGTTGTCGAGAAGTTCTCTGTTGAAGCGCCTAAAACTAAGCTGCTGGCACAGAAACTGAAAGACATGGCTCTGGAAGATGTGCTGATCATCACCGGTGAGCTGGACGAGAACCTGTTCCTGGCCGCGCGTAACCTGCACAAGGTTGACGTACGCGACGCGACTGGTATCGACCCGGTTAGCCTGATCGCCTTCGACAAAGTCGTAATGACTGCTGATGCTGTTAAGCAAGTTGAGGAGATGCTGGCATGATTCGTGAAGAACGTCTGCTGAAGGTGCTGCGCGCACCGCACGTTTCTGAAAAAGCGTCTACTGCGATGGAAAAAACAAACACCATCGTTCTCAAAGTTGCTAAAGACGCGACCAAAGCAGAGATCAAAGCTGCTGTGCAGAAACTGTTTGAAGTCGAAGTCGAAGTCGTTAACACCCTGGTAGTTAAAGGGAAAGTTAAACGTCACGGACAGCGTATCGGTCGTCGTAGCGACTGGAAAAAAGCTTACGTCACCCTGAAAGAAGGCCAGAACCTGGACTTCGTTGGCGGCGCTGAGTAAGTCGGAGGAGTAATACAATGGCAGTTGTTAAATGTAAACCGACATCTCCGGGTCGTCGCCACGTAGTTAAAGTGGTTAACCCTGAGCTGCACAAGGGCAAACCTTTTGCTCCGTTGCTGGAAAAAAACAGCAAATCCGGTGGTCGTAACAACAATGGCCGTATCACCACTCGTCACATCGGTGGTGGCCACAAGCAGGCTTATCGTATTGTTGACTTCAAACGCAACAAAGACGGTATCCCAGCAGTTGTTGAGCGTCTTGAGTACGATCCGAACCGTTCCGCGAACATCGCGCTGGTTCTGTACAAAGATGGCGAACGCCGTTACATCCTGGCCCCTAAAGGCCTGAAAGCTGGCGACCAGATTCAGTCTGGCGTTGATGCTGCAATCAAAGCAGGCAACACCCTGCCGATGCGCAATATCCCGGTTGGTTCTACCGTTCATAACGTAGAAATGAAACCAGGTAAAGGCGGTCAGCTGGCGCGTTCCGCGGGTACTTACGTTCAGATCGTTGCGCGTGACGGTGCTTATGTCACCCTGCGTCTGCGTTCTGGTGAAATGCGTAAAGTCGAAGCAGACTGCCGCGCTACTCTGGGCGAAGTTGGCAATGCTGAGCATATGCTGCGCGTTCTGGGTAAAGCTGGTGCTGCACGCTGGCGTGGTGTTCGTCCTACCGTTCGCGGTACTGCGATGAACCCAGTCGATCACCCACATGGTGGTGGTGAAGGTCGTAACTTTGGTAAGCACCCGGTAACTCCGTGGGGCGTTCAGACCAAAGGTAAGAAGACCCGCAGCAACAAGCGTACTGATAAATTTATCGTACGTCGCCGTAGCAAATAATTTTAGAGGATAAGCCATGCCACGTTCTCTCAAGAAAGGTCCTTTTATTGACCTGCACTTGCTGAAGAAGGTAGAGAAAGCGGTGGAAAGCGGAGACAAGAAGCCCCTGCGCACTTGGTCCCGTCGTTCAACGATCTTTCCTAACATGATCGGTTTGACCATCGCTGTCCATAATGGTCGTCAGCACGTTCCAGTCTTTGTTACCGACGAAATGGTTGGTCACAAACTGGGTGAATTCGCACCGACTCGTACTTATCGCGGCCACGCTGCTGATAAAAAAGCGAAGAAGAAATAAGGTAGGAGGAAGAGATGGAAACTTTAGCTCAACATCGCCATGCTCGTTCTTCTGCACAGAAGGTTCGCCTTGTTGCTGACCTGATTCGCGGTAAGAAAGTGTCGCAGGCCCTGGACATCCTGACCTATACCAACAAGAAAGCTGCGGTATTGGTCAAGAAAGTACTGGAATCTGCCATTGCTAACGCTGAACACAACGATGGCGCTGACATCGACGATCTGAAAGTCGCGAAAATTTTCGTAGATGAAGGCCCAAGCATGAAGCGCATTATGCCGCGTGCGAAAGGTCGTGCAGATCGCATCCTGAAGCGCACCAGCCACATTACTGTGGTTGTGTCCGATCGCTGAGACTCTGGAGACTAGCAATGGGTCAGAAAGTACATCCTAATGGTATTCGCCTGGGTATTGTAAAACCATGGAACTCTACCTGGTTTGCGAACACCAAAGAATTCGCTGACAACCTGGACAGCGATTTTAAAGTACGTCAGTACCTGACTAAGGAACTGGCTAAAGCGTCTGTATCTCGTATCGTTATCGAGCGTCCAGCTAAGAGCATCCGTGTGACTATTCACACTGCTCGCCCTGGCATCGTTATCGGTAAGAAAGGCGAAGACGTAGAAAAACTGCGCAAGGTCGTAGCGGATATCGCTGGCGTTCCTGCACAGATCAATATCGCTGAAGTTCGTAAGCCTGAACTGGACGCTAAATTGGTTGCTGACAGCATCACTTCTCAGCTGGAACGTCGTGTTATGTTCCGTCGTGCTATGAAGCGTGCTGTACAGAACGCAATGCGTCTGGGCGCTAAGGGTATCAAAGTTGAAGTTAGCGGCCGTCTGGGCGGCGCGGAAATCGCACGTACCGAATGGTACCGCGAAGGTCGCGTACCGCTGCACACTCTGCGTGCTGACATCGACTACAACACCTCTGAAGCGCACACCACTTACGGTGTAATCGGCGTTAAGGTATGGATCTTCAAAGGTGAGATCCTGGGTGGTATGGCTGCTGTTGAACAACCGGAAAAACCGGCTGCTCAACCTAAAAAGCAGCAGCGTAAAGGCCGTAAATAAGGAGCGTCGCTGATGTTACAACCAAAGCGTACAAAATTCCGTAAAGTGCACAAAGGCCGCAACCGTGGTCTGGCGCAGGGTACGGATGTTAGCTTCGGCACTTTCGGTCTGAAAGCTGTTGGCCGTGGTCGTCTGACTGCACGTCAGATCGAAGCAGCACGTCGTGCAATGACCCGTGCAGTTAAGCGTCAAGGTAAGATCTGGATCCGTGTATTCCCGGACAAACCGATCACCGAGAAGCCACTGGAAGTTCGTATGGGTAAAGGTAAAGGTAACGTGGAGTACTGGGTTGCCTTGATCCAACCGGGCAAAGTCCTTTATGAAATGGACGGTGTTCCGGAAGAGCTGGCCCGTGAAGCCTTCGGCCTGGCAGCAGCGAAACTGCCTATCAAAACCACCTTTGTAACTAAGACGGTGATGTAATGAAAGCAAAAGAGCTGCGTGAAAAAAGCGTTGAAGAGCTGAACGCTGAGCTGCTGAACCTGCTGCGTGAGCAGTTCAACCTGCGTATGCAGGCTGCAAGTGGCCAGCTGCAACAGACTCACCTGCTGAAGCAAGTGCGTCGCAATGTTGCGCGCGTTAAGACTTTACTGACTCAGAAGGCGGGTGCGTAATGACCGATAAAATCCGTACTCTGCAAGGTCGTGTTGTTAGCGATAAAATGGAGAAATCCATTGTTGTAGCTATCGAACGTTTTGTGAAACACCCGATCTACGGTAAATTCATCAAGCGTACGACCAAACTGCACGTACATGACGAGAACAACGAATGTGGTATCGGCGACAAGGTTGAAATCCGTGAATGCCGTCCACTGTCCAAGACTAAGTCCTGGACGCTGGTTCGCGTTGTAGAGAAAGCGGTTCTGTAATAGAGTACGCATTCTCAATACGAATAAACGGCTCAGCAATGAGCCGTTTATTTTTTCTACCCATATTGCAGAAGCGGTGTTATAATGCCGCGCCCTCGATATGGGGCTTTTTAACGGCTCTGATTTTAGAGTCTCAGGTAGTAGTTGACATTAGCGGAGCACTAAAATGATCCAAGAACAGACTATGCTGAACGTCGCCGACAACTCCGGTGCACGTCGCGTAATGTGTATCAAGGTTCTGGGTGGCTCGCACCGTCGCTACGCAGGCGTAGGCGACATCATCAAGATCACCATCAAGGAAGCAATTCCACGTGGTAAGGTCAAAAAAGGTGATGTGCTGAAGGCGGTAGTGGTGCGCACCAAGAAGGGTGTTCGTCGCCCTGACGGTTCTGTCATTCGCTTCGATGGTAATGCATGCGTTATTTTAAACAATAACAGCGAGCAGCCTATCGGCACGCGTATCTTTGGGCCGGTAACTCGTGAACTTCGTACTGAGAAGTTCATGAAAATTATCTCTCTGGCACCAGAAGTACTCTAAGGAGCGAATCATGGCAGCGAAAATCCGTCGTGATGACGAAGTTATCGTGTTAACCGGTAAAGATAAAGGTAAACGCGGTAAAGTAAAAAATGTTCTGTCTTCCGGCAAACTCGTCGTTGAAGGTATCAACCTGGTTAAGAAACATCAGAAGCCGGTTCCGGCCCTGAACCAACCAGGCGGCATCGTTGAAAAAGAAGCTGCTATTCAGGTTTCTAACGTTGCAATCTTCAATGCGGCTACCGGTAAGGCTGACCGTGTAGGCTTTAGATTCGAAGACGGCAAAAAAGTCCGTTTCTTCAAGTCTAACAGCGAAACTATCAAGTAATTTGGAGTAGTACGATGGCGAAACTGCATGATTACTACAAAGACGAAGTAGTTAACAAACTCATGACTGAGTTTAGCTACAATTCTGTCATGCAAGTCCCTCGGGTCGAGAAGATCACCCTGAACATGGGTGTTGGTGAAGCGATCGCTGACAAGAAACTGCTGGATAACGCAGCAGCTGACCTGACAGCAATCTCCGGTCAAAAACCGCTGATCACCAAAGCACGCAAATCTGTTGCAGGCTTCAAAATCCGTCAGGGCTATCCGATCGGCTGTAAAGTAACTCTGCGTGGCGAACGCATGTGGGAGTTCCTTGAGCGCCTGATCACTATTGCTGTTCCACGTATCCGTGACTTCCGTGGCTTGTCCGCTAAGTCTTTCGACGGTCGTGGTAACTACAGCATGGGTGTCCGTGAGCAGATCATCTTCCCAGAAATCGACTACGATAAAGTCGACCGCGTGCGTGGTTTGGATATTACCATTACCACTACTGCGAAATCTGATGAAGAAGGCCGTGCTCTGCTGGCTGCCTTTGACTTCCCGTTCCGCAAGTAAGGTAGGGTTACTGAATGGCTAAGCAATCAATGAAAGCACGCGAAGTAAAGCGCGTAGCTTTAGCTGATAAATTCTTCGCTAAACGCGCTGAACTGAAAGCGATCATTTCTGATGTGAACGCTTCCGACGAAGATCGTTGGAATGCGGTTCTCAAGCTGCAGTCTCTGCCGCGTGATTCCAGCCCGTCTCGTCAGCGTAACCGCTGTCGTCAAACAGGTCGTCCACATGGTTATGTGGGCAAGTTTGGGTTGAGCCGTATCAAACTGCGTGAAGCCGCCATGCGCGGTGAAGTACCAGGCTTGAAAAAGGCTAGCTGGTAATTACCAATTGAATCACGGGAGTAAAGACAGATGAGCATGCAAGATCCGATCGCGGATATGCTGACCCGTATCCGTAACGGTCAGGCCGCGAACAAAGTTGCGGTCACCATGCCTTCCGCCAAGCTGAAAGTGGCAATTGCCAACGTGCTGAAGGAAGAAGGTTTTATCGAAGATTTTAAAGTTGAAGGCGACACCAAGCCGGAACTGGAACTTACTCTCAAGTATTTCCAGGGTAAAGCTGTTGTAGAAAGCATTCAGCGTGTCAGCCGCCCAGGCCTGCGCATCTATAAGAAAAAAGATGAGCTGCCAAAAGTAATGGCTGGTCTTGGTATCGCAGTTGTTTCTACCTCTAAAGGTGTTATGACTGATCGTGCAGCGCGCCAGGCTGGTCTTGGTGGCGAAATTATCTGCTACGTAGCCTAATCGGAGGAAAGAATGTCTCGTGTTGCTAAAGCACCGGTCGTTATTCCTGCCGGCGTTGATGTCAAAATCGACGGTCAGGTTATTACGATCAAAGGTAAAAACGGCGAGCTGACTCGTACCCTCAACAAAGCTGTTGAAGTTAAACATGCAGATAACGCTCTGACCTTCGGTCCACGTGATGGTTTCGTGGATGGATGGGCTCAGGCTGGTACCGCGCGTGCCCTGCTGAACTCAATGGTTGTTGGTGTTACCGAAGGCTTCACTAAAAAGCTTCAGCTGGTTGGTGTAGGTTATCGTGCAGCTATCAAAGGGAATGCAGTAGGCCTGTCTCTGGGCTTCTCACACCCTGTTGAGCATCCGCTGCCGGCCGGAATCACTGCAGAATGCCCGACTCAGACTGAAATCGTGCTGAAAGGCGCTGATAAACAGCTGATCGGTCAGGTTGCAGCAGATCTGCGCGCCTACCGTCGTCCTGAGCCTTATAAAGGCAAGGGTGTTCGTTACGCCGACGAAGTCGTGCGTACCAAAGAGGCTAAGAAGAAGTAAGGTAACACTATGGATAAGAAATCTGCTCGTATCCGTCGTGCGACCCGCGCACGCCGCAAGCTCAAAGAGCTGGGTGCAACTCGCCTGGTGGTACATCGTACCCCGCGTCATATTTACGCACAGGTAATTGCACCGAACGGTTCTGAAGTTCTGGTAGCTGCTTCTACTGTAGAAAAAGCTATCTCAGAACAATTGAAGTATACCGGTAACAAAGACGCCGCTGCAGCTGTAGGTAAAGCTGTTGCAGAACGCGCTCTGGAAAAAGGCATCAGCAATGTTTCCTTTGACCGTTCCGGGTTCCAATATCATGGTCGTGTCCAGGCACTGGCAGATGCTGCCCGTGAAGCTGGCCTTCAGTTCTAAGGTAGAGGTGTAAGATGGCTCACATCGAAAAACAGGCTGGCGAACTGCAGGAAAAGCTGATCGCGGTAAACCGCGTATCTAAAACCGTTAAAGGTGGTCGTATTTTCTCCTTCACAGCTCTGACTGTAGTGGGTGATGGTAACGGTCGCGTTGGTTTTGGTTACGGTAAAGCGCGTGAAGTTCCAGCAGCGATCCAGAAAGCGATGGAAAAAGCCCGTCGCAATATGATTAACGTCGCGCTGAACAACGGTACCCTGCAACACCCAGTTAAAGGTGTTCACACGGGTTCTCGTGTATTCATGCAGCCAGCTTCCGAAGGTACCGGTATCATCGCCGGTGGTGCAATGCGCGCCGTTCTGGAAGTTGCTGGAGTTCATAACGTTCTGGCTAAAGCATATGGTTCCACCAACCCGATCAACGTGGTTCGTGCAACTATTGATGGCCTGGAAAATATGAATTCTCCAGAAATGGTCGCTGCCAAGCGTGGTAAATCCGTTGAAGAAATTCTGGGGTAATTGACCATGGCAAAGACTATTAAAATCACTCAAACCCGCAGTGCAATCGGTCGTCTGCCGAAACACAAGGCAACGCTGCTTGGCCTGGGTCTGCGTCGTATTGGTCATACCGTTGAGCGCGAGGATACTCCTGCTGTTCGTGGTATGGTCAACGCGGTTTACTTCATGGTTAAAGTTGAGGAGTAAGAGATGCGTTTAAATACTCTGTCTCCGGCCGAAGGCTCTAAAAAGGCGGGTAAACGCCTGGGTCGTGGTATCGGTTCTGGCCTCGGCAAAACCGGTGGTCGTGGTCACAAAGGTCAGAACTCTCGTTCTGGCGGTGGCGTACGTCGCGGTTTCGAGGGTGGCCAGATGCCACTGTACCGTCGTCTGCCGAAGTTCGGCTTCACCTCTCGCAAAGCAGCGATTACAGCGGAAATCCGTCTGTCTGACCTGGCGAAAGTTGAAGGCGGCGTTGTAGACCTGAATACGCTGAAAGCAGCTAACATTATCGGCATCCAGATCGAGTTCGCGAAAGTGATCCTGTCTGGTGAAGTTTCTACTCCGGTAACTGTTCGTGGCCTGCGTGTTACTAAAGGTGCTCGTGCTGCTATCGAAGCTGCTGGCGGTAAAATTGAGGAATAAGTAGCAGATGGCTAAGCAACCGGGATTAGATTTTCAAAGTGCCAAAGGTGGATTTGGCGAGCTGAAACGCAGACTGCTGTTTGTAATCGGCGCGCTGATTGTGTTCCGTATTGGCTCTTTTATTCCGATCCCTGGTATTGATGCCGCTGTACTTGCCAAACTGCTTGAGCAACAGCGAGGCACCATCATTGAAATGTTCAACATGTTCTCTGGTGGTGCTCTCAGCCGTGCTTCTATTTTCGCACTGGGTATTATGCCGTACATTTCGGCATCGATTATTATCCAGCTGCTGACGGTCGTTCATCCGGCCCTGGCAGAGTTGAAGAAAGAAGGGGAGTCTGGACGTCGTAAGATTAGCCAGTACACCCGTTACGGCACTCTGGTGCTGGCAATATTCCAGTCGATCGGTATTGCTACCGGTCTTCCGAATATGCCTGGTATGCAGGGCCTGGTATTAAACCCAGGCTTTGCATTCTATTTCACCGCTGTTGTAAGTCTGGTCACAGGGACCATGTTCCTGATGTGGCTCGGCGAACAGATTACTGAACGAGGTATCGGTAACGGTATCTCAATCATTATCTTCGCCGGTATCGTTGCGGGTCTCCCGCCGGCCATCGCCCATACTATCGAGCAAGCGCGTCAAGGCGACCTGCACTTCCTCCTGTTGCTGTTGGTTGCAGTATTAGTATTTGCAGTGACGTTCTTTGTTGTCTTCGTTGAACGTGGTCAACGCCGCATTGTGGTGAACTACGCTAAACGTCAGCAGGGTCGTCGTGTCTATGCTGCACAGAGCACACATTTACCGCTGAAAGTGAATATGGCGGGGGTTATCCCGGCTATCTTCGCTTCCAGTATTATTCTGTTCCCGGCAACCATCGCGTCATGGTTCGGGGGCGGTACTGGTTGGAACTGGCTGACAACAATTTCGCTGTATTTGCAGCCTGGGCAACCACTTTATGTGTTACTCTATGCGTCTGCGATCATCTTCTTCTGTTTCTTCTACACGGCGTTGGTCTTCAACCCGCGTGAAACAGCAGATAACCTGAAGAAGTCCGGTGCATTTGTACCAGGAATTCGTCCGGGAGAGCAAACGGCGAAGTATATCGATAAAGTAATGACTCGCCTGACTTTGGTTGGTGCGCTTTATATTACTTTTATCTGCCTGATCCCGGAGTTCATGCGTGATGCAATGAAAGTACCGTTCTACTTCGGTGGGACCTCACTGCTTATCGTTGTTGTCGTGATTATGGACTTTATGGCTCAAGTGCAAACTCTGATGATGTCCAGTCAGTATGAGTCTGCATTGAAGAAGGCGAACCTGAAAGGCTACGGCCGCTAAATGGTCGTCTGAGAAGTTACGGAGAGTAAAAATGAAAGTTCGTGCTTCCGTCAAGAAATTATGCCGTAACTGCAAAATCGTTAAGCGTGATGGTGTCATCCGTGTGATTTGCAGTGCCGAGCCGAAGCATAAACAGCGCCAAGGCTGATTATTTCGCATATTTTTCTTGCAAAGTTGGGTTGAGCTGGCTAGATTAGCCAGCCAATCTTTTGTATGTCTGTACGTTTCCATTTGAGTATCCTGAAAACGGGCTTTTCAGCATGGTGCGTACATATTAAATAGTAGGAGTGCATAGTGGCCCGTATAGCAGGCATTAACATTCCTGATCAGAAACATGCTGTGATCGCATTAACTTCGATCTACGGCGTCGGCAAGACCCGTTCCAAAGCCATTCTGGCTGCAGCGGGTATCGCTGAAGATGTTAAGATCAGTGAGCTGTCTGAAGAACAAATCGACACGCTGCGTGACGAAGTTGCCAAATTTGTCGTTGAAGGTGATCTGCGCCGTGAAATCAGCATGAGCATCAAGCGCCTGATGGATCTTGGTTGCTATCGCGGTTTGCGTCATCGTCGTGGTCTGCCAGTGCGCGGTCAGCGTACTAAGACCAACGCACGTACCCGTAAGGGTCCGCGCAAACCGATCAAGAAATAATCGGGGTGATTGAATAATGGCAAAGGCACCAGTTCGTGCACGTAAACGTGTAAGAAAACAAGTCTCTGACGGCGTGGCTCATATCCATGCTTCTTTCAACAACACCATCGTTACTATTACTGATCGTCAGGGTAACGCATTGGGTTGGGCAACAGCCGGTGGTTCCGGTTTCCGTGGTTCTCGCAAATCCACTCCGTTCGCAGCTCAGGTTGCAGCAGAGCGTTGCGCTGAAGCCGTAAAAGAATACGGCATCAAGAATCTGGAAGTTATGGTTAAAGGTCCGGGTCCGGGTCGTGAATCTACTGTTCGCGCTCTGAACGCCGCTGGTTTCCGCATCACGAATATTACTGATGTGACTCCGATCCCTCATAACGGTTGTCGTCCGCCGAAAAAACGTCGCGTATAACGCTCGTTTTTTAGGTTAGTTGGAGATAGAAAATGGCAAGATATTTGGGTCCTAAGCTCAAGCTGAGCCGTCGTGAGGGCACCGACTTATTCCTTAAGTCTGGCGTTCGCGCGATCGATACCAAGTGTAAAATTGAACAAGCTCCTGGCCAGCACGGTGCGCGTAAACCGCGTCTGTCTGACTATGGTGTGCAGTTGCGTGAAAAGCAAAAAGTTCGCCGTATCTACGGTGTGCTGGAGCGTCAGTTCCGTAACTACTATAAAGAAGCAGCACGTCTGAAAGGCAACACAGGTGAAAACCTGCTGGCTCTGCTGGAAGGTCGTCTGGACAACGTTGTATACCGTATGGGCTTCGGCGCGACTCGTGCTGAATCACGCCAGTTGGTTAGCCATAAAGCAATCATGGTAAACGGTCGTGTTGTTAACATCGCTTCTTATCAGGTTAAAGCGAATGACGTTGTTAGCATTCGTGAGAAAGCGAAAAAGCAATCTCGCGTGAAAGCCGCTCTGGAGCTGGCTGAGCAGCGTGAAAAGCCAACCTGGCTGGAAGTTGATGCTGGCAAGATGGAAGGTACGTTCAAGCGTCAGCCTGAGCGTTCTGATCTGTCTGCGGACATTAACGAACACCTGATCGTCGAGCTTTACTCCAAGTAAAGCTTAGTACCAAAGAGAGGACACAATGCAGGGTTCTGTGACAGAGTTTCTAAAACCGCGCCTGGTAGATATCGAGCAAGTGAGTTCGACGCACGCCAAGGTGACCCTTGAGCCTTTAGAGCGTGGCTTTGGCCATACTCTGGGTAACGCACTGCGCCGTATTCTGCTCTCATCGATGCCGGGTTGCGCGGTGACCGAGGTTGAGATTGATGGTGTACTTCATGAGTACAGCACCAAAGAAGGCGTTCAGGAAGATATCCTTGAAATCCTGCTCAACCTGAAAGGGCTGGCGGTGAGAGTTCAGGGTAAAGATGAAGTTATTCTTACTCTGAATAAATCTGGCATTGGCCCTGTGACTGCAGCCGACATCACCCACGACGGTGATGTTGAAATCGTCAAGCCGCAGCACGTGATCTGCCACCTGACCGATGAGAACGCAGCTATTAGCATGCGTATCAAAGTTCAGCGCGGTCGTGGTTATGTGCCGGCTTCTGCCCGAATTCATTCGGAAGAAGATGAGCGCCCAATCGGCCGTCTGCTGGTCGACGCATGCTACAGCCCTGTAGAGCGTATTGCCTACAATGTTGAAGCAGCGCGTGTAGAACAGCGTACCGACCTGGACAAGCTGGTCATCGAAATGGAAACCAATGGCACAATCGATCCTGAAGAGGCGATTCGTCGTGCGGCAACCATCCTGGCAGAACAACTGGAAGCTTTCGTTGACTTACGTGATGTACGTCAGCCGGAAGTGAAAGAAGAGAAACCAGAATTCGATCCGATCCTGCTGCGCCCTGTTGACGATCTGGAATTGACTGTCCGCTCTGCTAACTGCCTCAAGGCAGAAGCTATCCACTATATCGGTGATCTGGTACAGCGTACCGAGGTTGAGTTGCTGAAAACGCCGAACCTGGGTAAAAAATCTCTTACCGAGATTAAAGACGTGCTGGCTTCACGTGGTCTGTCTCTGGGCATGCGCCTGGAAAACTGGCCACCGGCAAGCATTGCTGACGAGTAACCGGATCACAGGTTAAGGTTTTACTGAGAAGGATAAGGTCATGCGCCATCGTAAGAGTGGTCGTCAACTGAACCGCAACAGCAGCCATCGCCAGGCTATGTTCCGCAACATGGCAGGTTCACTGGTTCGTCATGAAATCATCAAGACGACCCTGCCTAAAGCGAAAGAGCTGCGTCGCGTAGTTGAGCCGCTGATTACTCTTGCCAAGACTGACAGCGTTGCTAATCGTCGTCTGGCATTCGCCCGTACTCGTGATAACGAGATCGTGGCAAAACTGTTTAACGAACTGGGCCCGCGTTTCGCGAGCCGTGCCGGTGGTTACACTCGCATTCTGAAGTGTGGCTTCCGTGCAGGCGACAACGCGCCGATGGCATACATCGAGCTGGTTGATCGTTCAGAGAAAGCAGAAGCTGCTGCAGAGTAATCTGTAGTAACGTAAAAAAACCCGCCTCGGCGGGTTTTTTTATATCCGCAGAATCTCCACTTATCTACAATGTCTGTATCTTTTCTGCTCATCCCCTGGAGTTCATTATGTGGTTGCTCGATCAGTGGGCTGAACGCCATATTAGCGATGCCCAAAACAAAGGCGAGTTTGAAAATCTCCCCGGTAGCGGTGAGCCACTGGTGCTGGACGATGATTCACACATTCCCCCTGAATTACGAGCCGGTTATCGCTTACTGAAAAACGCAGGTTGTTTACCCCCTGAACTTCAGCAACGCAATGAAGCCGTCGAGCTTGCCGATCTGCTTAAAGGCATTCATAAGAATGACCCGCGGTACTCCGAAATCAGCCGTCGATTAGCGCTCATCGAAATAAAACTGCGCCAGACGGGAATGAATACTGACTTTTTGCATGGTGAGTACAGTGAAAGGTTAATGCAAAAAATAAACGAGGAGTAGCCATGTACCGCATAGGTGAACTTGCGAAGCTTGCTAACGTAACGCCGGATACTATCCGCTACTACGAAAAGCAGCAGATGATCGATCATGAGGTCAGAACAGAAGGTGGATTTCGCCTTTATACGGATAACGACCTGCAACGCCTTCGTTTTATCCGCTATGCCCGGCAACTCGGCTTCACGCTGGAGTCGATCCGTGAACTGCTGTCGATCCGTATCGATCCTGAACATCATACGTGTCAGGAATCTAAAAGCATCGTTCAGGCCCGGCTGGATGAAGTTGAAGGACGAATTCAGGAGCTGCAGGCCATGCAACGATCTCTACAAAGGCTGAATGACGCGTGCTGCGGTACTGCTCACAGCAGTGTTTATTGCTCAATACTGGAAGCCCTTGAACAGGGCGCCAGTAGTGAAACTCAGGGTTGTTGATTTTTTATCAGCCACGGACTAGACTCCCGCCGATATTAACTATGCTCAGGAGAAATGATGAGCCGCTATCAGCATACTAAGGGACAAATTAAGGATAACGCCATTGAGGCATTGCTTCACGACCCGCTTTTTAGACAGCGTGTTGAGAAGAACAAGAAGGGAAAAGGGAGTTATTTGCGTAAAGGTAAACATGCACAACGTGGTAACTGGGAGGCCAGTGGCAAGCAAGCTAATCGCTTTTTTACCACTGGCCTTTCTGTTTCTCTCGCCTGATTAAACGCGGTTATTCTGCTCTTTTAACAGATCGCGAATTTCAGTCAGTAAGACTTCTTCTTTAGTTGGTGCTGGCGGGGCAGCAGCCGGTTCTTCTTTTTTACGGTTAAGTCTGTTGATAAGTTTGATCGCCATGAAAATGGCAAATGCCACGATCACGAAATCAAATACGTTCTGAATGAATACGCCGTAGTGCATTACAACCGCAGGGATATCGCCCTGAGCTTCCCGAAGGGTGAAGGCGAATTGTTTGAAATCAATGCCTCCAATCAACAGTCCTAACGGCGGCATAATAATGTCGGCGACTAATGATGAAACGATCTTACCGAACGCCGCACCAATAATGACACCCACAGCCAAATCCACCACATTCCCGCGCATCGCAAATTCGCGAAATTCTTTAATAAAACTCATTATGTTCTCCTTGTGCCAGCTGACGCCTATAAGTTTAACAAATGATTAGCTAATTGCCATTGGGGATAAATAATCGTTATGAAAAATAAAAGGCATGAAAATTAGAAGGTTAATATTTGGGTGCCCTCGTCTGAGCACCCAAATCATTACAGGAAGAACGGGCTTGGCTGGAATAAACGCTCGACGTCGGTAATAAATTTTTTATCGGTCAGGAACATAATAACGTGGTCACCCTGCTCAATACGTAAATTATCATTGGCGATCATCACATCATTACCTCGCACTACTGCGCCGATAATGGTGCCTGGTGGAAGTTTAATTTCATCGATTGCGCGACCAACAACGCGTGACGTCGTTTCATCCCCGTGAGCGACGGCTTCAATGGCTTCAGCAACACCACGACGAAGAGATGACACGCCGACAATATCCGCTTTACGCACATGGCTTAGCAGGGCAGAGATGGTGGCTTGCTGGGGTGAAATAGCAATATCAATTACGCTACCCTGTACCAGATCGACATAAGCCTTACGCTGGATAAGCACCATAACTTTTTTCGCCCCCATACGTTTAGCGAGCATGGCGGACATAATATTCGCTTCGTCGTCGTTGGTGACGGCAATAAAAAGATCAACCTGATCGATATGCTCTTCGGCCAGCAATTCCTGATCCGAAGCATCGCCATAAAACACGATGGTATTCTGAAGTTTTTCAGCCAGCTCTGACGCGCGTTGTTGATCCCGTTCGATCAGCTTCACGCTGTAGTCTTTTTCCAGCCGTCTCGCCAGACCTGCGCCAATATTACCGCCGCCAACCAGCATAATACGTTTATACGGTTTTTCGAGACGCTGTAGTTCACTCATCACCGCACGGATATGCTGAGAAGCCGCAATAAAGAAGACTTCATCCCCGGCTTCTACAATGGTGGAACCTTGCGGACGAATAGGTCTGTCGTGACGGAAAATCGCCGCAACACGCGTATCGATATGTGGCATATGCTCGCGCATTGTCGACAGGGCATTACCAATCAGCGGGCCCCCGTAATAAGCCTTCACGACCGCCAGGCTTACTTTCCCTTCAGCAAAGTTCACAACCTGCAACGCGCCCGGGTACTCAATCAGACGATAAATACTGTCGATAACCAGCTGTTCAGGCGCAATAAGATGGTCGATGGGTACCGCTTCGGAATTAAACAGCTTTTCCGCATCCCGGACATAGTCCGGAGAACGAATGCGGGCGATGCGGTTTGGGGTGTTGAAAAGCGAGTAGGCCACCTGACATGCAACCATGTTGGTTTCATCAGAACTGGTTACTGCAACCAGCATGTCGGCATCGTCCGCGCCCGCTTCCCGAAGCACACGTGGATGAGAGCCGTGCCCCTGAACAACGCGGAGGTCGAACTTGTCCTGCAAAACGCGCAGGCGATCGCCATTGGTATCCACAATGGTGATATCGTTGTTTTCGCCCACGAGATTTTCCGCCAGCGTTCCGCCAACTTGCCCTGCGCCCAGAATGATAATTTTCATCTTTTGTGACCTGTTCTCAACATCACTCTTTAATTAGCTTAGCGTAAAAGAAACCATCACCCTCTTCTGCGCCCGGCAGGTTTTGCAGACCCGGGTGCTCAGGCGTTCCCGTATCGTGCAGCGTAGCGTCCGGGGTGCGTTTCAGGAAAGCCGCAATTTGCTGACTGTTCTCTTCCGGGAGAACAGAGCAGGTTGCATACACCAGGGTTCCGCCGGGTTTGAGATGCGGCCAGATGGCATCCAGAATTTCGGATTGCAACTGGGCAAGCTCCTTGATATCACGATCGCGACGCAGCCATTTGATATCGGGATGACGACGAATCACGCCGGTTGCTGAGCAGGGGGCGTCCAGCAAAATGCGATCGAACCGGGTTTCACCACACCAGTCAGCGGGTTTGCGTCCATCGCCTTGCTTAACCTGTGCTTTCATACCCAGACGCTTAAGGTTGTCATAGACGCGTGAAAGGCGCTGCTCATCAACATCCACGGCCATCACACTGGCCTGCGGCGCCACTTCCAGGATGTGCGTTGTTTTCCCCCCTGGCGCTGCACAGAGATCGAGGATCTGCTCCCCGTCTTTCGGCTCAAGCCAGGTCATGCAGCCCTGAGCAGATGCGTCCTGTACCGTTACCCAGCCCTCTTCAAAACCGGGTAATGCATGTACCGGTGCAGGGGAGGCTAAACGAACCGCATTAGGATAAGCAGCGTGTGTGAAGCCGCTCATTCCGGCCTCTTCCAGCAGGGCCAGCCATGCGTCGCGTGTATGATGGTTACGATTGACGCGTAACCACATCGGCGGACGTTGATTATTGGCATTCACAATGTCTTGCCATTGCTGTGGGTAGGCTTTTTTAAGGCGATTCAGCAGCCATTCAGGGTGAAGGAAGCGCGCTTCGCTTTGCGCAAATTCTGCCAGCAGTTCGTCCTGCTGACGCTGGAACTGACGCAGCACGCCGTTGATCAATCCTTTTAGCTGAGGACGTTTAATCGCAACGGCACCCTCCACTGTCTCGGCCAGCGCAGCATGAGGTGGAATGCGGGTATGAAGAAGCTGGTAGAAACCGACCATGATCAAATAATGCACGGTACGCTGCTTGCCGCTCATCGGGCGTGACATCAGCTTGTTAATCAACCACTCAAGCTGAGAGAGGGTGCGCAGCACGCCAAAGCACAGCTCCTGAAGCAGGGCTTTGTCTTTATCGGAAACCTTTTGTTGCAGTGGAGGCAGGACATTACTCAGTGACTGGCCCTGCTCGATAACCTGCTCAACGGCCTGAGCCGCCATAGTGCGTAGATTTTGTCTTTTCATAACCGTAAAAATAAAAATGCCCGGAAACACCGGGCCTTAAGGATAAATTTGTTCAGGCAAGGCGATTGCCAGGGATGAACCATTCACGACGAGAATTTAATAGATCCTGCGCGCTCATTGCCTTTTTACCGGCCGGTTGCAGCGATTCAAGATTCAGTATCCCTTCTCCGGTCGCAACCTGGATACCGTTTTTGCTGGCGTCGATAATCGTACCGGGCTCTGCCGATGCATTGCCGTTAATAACTGAAGCTTTCCAGACTTTCACTGGCTGCTCATCAATCATCAACCAGCTCATCGGCCATGGATTAAAGGCGCGGATGCAGCGTTCGAGTTGAGCTGCTGACAGGGACCAGTCGATCCGGGCTTCTTCTTTACTCAGTTTCTCAGCATAGGTCACCTGGGCCTCATCCTGCACTTCAGGTGTCGCTGTATTGTCAGCAAGCTGTTGCAGCGTCTCAATTAGCCCCTGCGGGCCGAGATCCGCCAGCTTGTCATACAGCGTGGCGCTGGTATCTTCTGCGGTGATGGGACACGCCAGTTTATACAGCATGTCGCCCGTGTCTAAACCTACGTCCATCTTCATGATTGTCACGCCAGTTTCAGCATCGCCTGCCCACAGAGCACGCTGAATAGGAGCTGCACCACGCCAGCGTGGGAGCAAAGAACCATGAACGTTCACACAGCCCAGGCGGGGCATATCGAGTACCGCTTTCGGCAGAATGAGGCCGTAAGCCACAACTACCATCACGTCCGCGTTCAGGTCTGCCACTAACTTCTGGTTTTCCTCAGGTCGTAATGACGCAGGCTGGAAAACCGGTAAACCATGTGTTTCTGCCAGTACCTTAACCGGGCCAGGTATCAGTTTTTTACCGCGGCCAGCCGGACGGTCCGGCTGAGTAAATACGCCAACAATCTGATGGCCAGACGTTAACAGCGCGTCGAGATGACGCGCTGCAAAATCAGGGGTACCCGCGAAGATTATACGTAGTGATGTAGACACGTTATTCCTTGTATCCGGGGGGCGTTAAGCGCGAGAACGCAAACGATCCAGTTTCTCAACTTTCTGACGAATACGCTGTTGCTTCAGAGGTGAGAGGTAATCGATAAACAGTTTACCGACCAGGTGATCCATCTCATGCTGAATGCAAATCGCCAGCAGATCGTCGGCTTCCAGCTCAAACGGATTGCCGTCACGATCCAGTGCGCGGATTTTAACTTTTTCGGCACGTGGCACCAAAGCGCGCTGTTCAGGGATAGACAGACAGCCTTCCTCAATACCTGTTTCGCCGCTTTTTTCCAGCAGCTCAGGGTTGATCAGCACCAGGCGCTCATCACGATTTTCAGAAACGTCGATCACAATAATACGTTTGTGAATGTCTACCTGGGTCGCGGCAAGGCCAATGCCTTCTTCAGCGTACATGGTATCGAACATATCATCGACGATACGCTGAATTTCTGCATTCACTTCTTTAACCGGTTCCGCGACGATGCGAAGGCGCTCGTCAGGAATATGTAACACTTGCAAAACTGCCATAAATTTCCAGAGTCGTGTTCAGGAGTTGATAAGAATATTACTTCTATTCTAGACAAATCCCCGGTCGATTGACAGCATCAGTGACCAATCGCAAAGATTGCTGAGGCTGCTTATGGCAGGGAAAAGGATGACGTCCACAGAGGTATGGTTACGGCTTATAAACATCGGGTCGTTATACGGTGATGCGATGCTGGAGATTGCGCAGAGGCTGCTTCGCCAGGCAACCGTCGATGCTGAAGCTGTCAACGCGTCAGGGCTTTCGCCCAAACATGCCGTAAAGTTTTTTTCGTTCAGTGAGAGTGAGCTTGAACGTAGTCTGGAATGGCTGGAACACGCCGACAACCACCTTCTCACGGCGGATGATCCTCGCTTCCCGCCATTGTTGCGTTCTATCCCTGATTTTCCCGGGGCGCTATTTGTGCGAGGCCGCGTTGACGTGCTTAATAGCATGCAGCTTGCGGTTGTGGGCAGCCGTGCGCACTCGTGGTACGGCGAGCGTTGGGGGAAAATGCTGAGTGAACAGCTATCCCAATGTGGCTTTACGATCACCAGTGGCCTGGCTTGCGGCATCGACGGTGTAGCACATCATGCGGCGTTGTCCGCAAAAGGGCGAAGTGTCGCCGTGCTTGGCAATGGTCTTTTTAGTCTCTATCCACGTCGTCATCATATTCTGGCTGAGCAACTTATTGCTTCAGAGGGGGCACTAGTGTCTGAGTTTTCACTCTCAACACCGCCCAGACCGGGTAACTTTCCACGGCGTAACCGGATCATCAGTGGGTTAAGCCAGGGTGTGCTGGTGGTCGAAGCTGCGATTCGGAGTGGATCGCTGGTTACCGCAAGGTGTGCACTGGAGCAGGGGCGTGAAGTTTTTGCGCTGCCCGGCCCGTTGGGGAACCCCGGCTGCGAAGGCCCTCACTGGCTGATAAAACAGGGGGCGACGCTGGTGACCTGCAAAGAAGATATCCTTGAAAATTTGCAGTATGGACTGCATTGGTTGCAGGATGATCTCCAAAAGCGACATATTTCATCGGATCAGGAGGCAGTAGCATTGCCATTTCCCAAGCTCCTGGCTAACGTAGGAGATGAGGTAACACCTGTTGACGTTGTCGCTGAACGTGCCGGCCAACCTGTGCCAGTAACGGTAGCACAGCTACTCGAACTGGAGTTAGCAGGGTGGATCGCAGCTGTACCCGGCGGCTATGTCCGATTAAGGAGGGCATGCCATGTTCGACGTACTGATGTATTTGTTTGAGACTTACATCCACAACGAAGCAGAAATGCAGGTGGATCAGGACAAATTAACACGGGATCTGACCGACGCAGGTTTTGAGCGGGAAGATATATATAATGCGTTGATGTGGCTGGATAAGTTGGCTGATTATCAGGACGGCCTCGCCGAACCGATGCAGCTTGCTTCTGACCCATTGTCTGTGCGCATCTATACAGCTGAAGAGTGTGAAAGGCTGGATGCCAGCTGCCGGGGATTCATTTTATTCCTCGAGCAGATTCAGGTGCTAAACCTCGAAACGAGAGAGATGGTGATAGAGCGCGTCATGGCGCTGGATACTGCTGAGTTTGAACTGGAAGATCTGAAATGGGTGATCCTGATGGTTCTGTTCAACATTCCAGGCTGTGAAAATGCCTATCAGCAAATGGAAGAATTACTCTTTGAAGTGAATGAAGGTATGCTGCATTAATTCTATGTGCAGCAACAAGAGTTGTTATGGCCAAATCAGCACTCTTCACGGTGCATAAAAACGAGCCCTGCCCACAGTGCGGGGCAGAACTTGTTATTCGGTCCGGGAAACACGGTCCGTTTCTCGGTTGTTCACACTATCCGGAATGTGATTATGTCCGTCCCCTGAAAAGCCAGGCGGATGGACATATCGTCAAAATTCTGGAGGGACAGCTTTGTCCTCTCTGTGGCGGTGAACTGGCGCTGCGGCAGGGGCGGTTCGGGATGTTTATCGGATGCAGCCGCTACCCGGAGTGTGAACATACGGAACAAATTGATAAGCCAGATGAAACGGCAATTGCCTGCCCTCAGTGCCAGCGTGGCCAATTGGTGCAGCGGCGCTCTCGTTATGGCAAGACCTTCCATTCATGCGATCGCTATCCTGAATGCCAGTTCGTCATCAATTTCAAACCAGTAGCGGGCGTCTGCTCTCATTGCGATTATCCGTTACTTATAGAGAAGAAAACCGCGCAAGGCTTGAAACGCTTTTGCGCCAGTAAACAATGTGGAAAGCCGGTTTCGGCGGATCAAATCAGTGAATAATAACCTGCCATCAGGCTCCATCGCGCAGGCGGTGGAAATCCTGAAAAAAGAAGAAGTCATCGCCTATCCAACAGAAGCCGTTTTCGGGGTCGGGTGTGATCCTGACAGCGAAGTCGCTGTTAACCGTCTGCTGGCGCTAAAACAGCGGCCTGTCGAAAAAGGATTGATTTTGATCGCTGCGAACTACGAGCAGCTTAAGCCTTATATTGATGATTCCATGCTGACACCTGCACAGCGGGAAACCATTTTCTCTGCGTGGCCTGGTCCCGTGACGTTTGTTTTTCCTGCACAGCCGACAACGCCGCGCTGGTTAACCGGGCGTTTCGATTCACTCGCGGTACGTGTCACCGACCATCCGCTGGTGGTGGAGTTATGCCAGGCATTTGGTAAACCTCTGGTTTCAACCAGCGCCAACCTGACCGGGCTTCCCCCTTGTCGGACAACCGAAGAAGTTCTGGCGCAGTTCGGGAATGATTTCCCGGTAGCCGTGGGTGAAACCGGTGGTCGTCTTAACCCGTCAGAAATTCGCGATGCCTTGACCGGCGAACGTTTTCGCCAGGGATAATGTGATGGAAACCTATGCTGTTTTTGGTAACCCGATCGCGCACAGCAAGTCGCCTCTGATCCATCGGCTGTTTGCGGAGCAATTGCATATAGATCACCCGTATGGTCGGGTTCTTGCGCCTGTTGATGCATTTATACCGACGCTGAATAGCTTTTTTGATGCGGGTGGTAAAGGTGCGAACGTCACGGTGCCTTTTAAAGAAGAGGCTTTCGGGCGTGCGGATGAGCTGACCGAGCGTGCGTCGCTCGCTGGTGCCGTCAATACTCTTAAGCAGCTCGAAGATGGTCGCCTTCTGGGCGATAACACCGATGGCATAGGTTTACTCAGCGATCTGGAGCGACTGTCGTTTATTAAACCAGGCTTTCGGATCCTGCTGATCGGTGCGGGTGGCGCGTCGCGCGGCGTATTGCTTCCTCTTCTTTCGCTGGATTGTGCGGTGACAATCACCAACCGTACTTTCTCCAGAGCAGAAGAGCTGGCGGCGTTGTTCGCACACACAGGCAGCGTAGCTGCGGTAGCACTTGAGGATCTCGCGGGTCACGAATTTGATCTTGTGATTAATGCCACCTCAAGCGGTATTAATGGAGAGATCCCGGCGATTCCTGTGTCCCTGGTTCATTCCCACATCTACGCCTATGACATGTTTTATCAAAAAGGGAAAACGCCATTTCTGACCTGGTGCGAACAACAGGGGGCAAAACATGTGGCTGATGGTCTGGGCATGCTGGTGGGGCAGGCGGCTCATGCGGTGCTACTCTGGCATGGCGTGTTACCTGCTGTAGAACCGGTGATCGAAAAGCTGAAACAGGAACTGTTGGCATGAATCAGGCGATTCATTTTCCCGACAGAGAAATCTGGGATGAAAACAAGCAAGCGGTGTGTTTCCCGGTGCTGGTGCATGGAATGCAGCTCACCTGTGCGATTAAAGGGGAGACGTTGCATCAGCGCTTTGGTGGTTCAGATCCATTAGCGGTCTTTTGCGAAAATCGCTGGGATCTGGAAGAGGAAGCCAGCGATTTGATCCGCGATCAGCATGAAGACGATCAGGGTTGGGTCTGGTTATCCTGATCCAGATAGTCATTCTTCCATTTAACGTAATTGTTCGCTGAGTATTTCAATCCTTCGATCTCCGCCTCTTTTAGGGGGCGGATCTGTTTAACCGGACTGCCTAAATAGAGATAGCCACTTTCCAGGCGTTTGTTTTGCGGAACTAGGCTTCCTGCGCCAATCATTACGTCATCTTCTACTATGACGCCATCCAGCAAAATCGATCCCATCCCAACGAGAACCCTGTTACCGATTGTGCAGCCGTGGAGCATTACTTTATGACCGACGGTAACATCTTCCCCAATGATGAGCGGATTGCCCTCAGGGTTATAAGATGACTTATGAGTCACATGCAGCACGCTGCCGTCCTGAATATTGGTGCGTGCACCGATTGCAACATAGTTAACATCGCCCCGGATCGCGACGAGTGGCCAGATGCTGACATCATCGGCCATGCGAACATCACCAATGACCACGCTGCTGGCATCGATCATCACGCGATCGCCTTTTTGGGGGAACAGATCTTTATAAGGACGTAATACTGCAAACATATCTACCTCGATACAGATGAGCGCTATTAAAGAAGACTTTGATCGTATTCCTGGATCGAGGCAAGGCAAAATGCGTCAATTTTTAAGCGGATCGGGTGGGTTTTCAGCGAAAAGCACGGAAAATCATCAGTTGGAAAAAAAGATCTAAAAAATACTTGTGCTAAAAACTGGGATCCCTATAATGCGCCTCCATCGACACGGCGGATGTGAATCACTTCACAAACAACCCGGTCGGTTGAAGAGAAAAAATCCTGAAAATCAGGGTTGACTCTGAAAGAGG
>NZ_JBMKJI010000043.1:0-21809 GCF_049237025.1 Enterobacter cloacae complex sp. SYL001
ACAGCCGGACCAGGGCATCGCTGACAGCCCTCAGTCATTTAGAAAGCAACTTTATTGCTTCTGCATAAAAAAATTACTGGGGATCCCTCAGCCCACAGGGAGAGGGAACGCAGGGCCTTACTGGCCCTGCGGAATATCGCTCGCATCCTGGTGCAAATCATCGGCCGCCTGTACTGGCTGCGACGGCGTCGCCATGATGGCGTTCCAGGTGGCCTTTAACTCTTTCATGTCATATTCCGGCTCACCTTTCGGCTGCAACAGAATCAACGCCATATCCTGAGACAGCTGCTGCCGCAGATCCTGATTCAGCATCTCCACGGTCAGACCGTTCAGGAAATCCTGACGCAATTTCTGATACTGCTCCGGCGCGATATCCACGACCTGATTCTGTAAGGAGCGAATGCGCTGGCTGATTAAGATATCGGTATCGGCGCGGGCATAGGTGGCAAACAGTTTCTGCAATTCGAGGGATTTCTGCGCCACCAGGGCGTTAAATTCCTCTTCAGACAGGCCCTCTTTACGCACTTTAGCCAGCTCTTTCGCCACCACACCGAGATTGGCATTCAGCTTATCACCCGGAGATTCGACGTTAATGGCGCACTGGGCGCGCTGGAACAGCACGCGGCAGTCAAAGCCCAGACCAATGTCTTTCACGTTGTTCTTGCTGAGCGTCTGCTGAACATGCCAGAACAGCGCTTCACGCGCCAGGTCCGCACGCCAGTAACGCAACAGCGCCGAGGACTCGCGGATCGGCTGCCAGGCGGTATCCCACATCATCGAAAGACGATCCTGACGCACGGTATCCGTCATGATACTGACCGTCTCAGGACGCAGCGGGGACAAAGTAGGAACAGGGGCGGGCGTTTCACGCTTCCCTTTTAGATCGCCAAAGGCTTTGTTGATCTGCTCTATCACCGCACGGCTGTCCACGTTGCCCACTACAATGAGGGTCATGGCATCCGGGGTGTACCACTGCTGGTAGAAAGATTTCACCTGCTCTGGATCCACCGGCTGTTTCAGCGGTTCTGCCGGGTCGTGGCCAAGCAGCGTGGACCCTTTCAGGCGGTAGCGCCACCAGCCTTCTTTGGTATCCGTCGGCCAGGTCGCCACCATGTCGCTGTTGCTCAACGCATAGTTTACGGTCTCAGGCGTAATCGCCAGTTTGCCGGTGGCATCGGAAAGATAGGTCAGCGCTTCTTTAAGCAGATCGTTACGGTTGTTGGGCAGGCTCAGATTAAACATGGTGTAGTCATAGGAGACCACAGCCGGGGGCAGCGGGCGTTTAGGATCGATGGCCTGTTGCCATAAAGAACGCACCTGAACCGCCTGCAAACTGCCGCTCTGGGTGAGCGCCAGTCGAGGAATAAAATGGCTTAAGCCGGTCTGCTGGGTGCTTTCAGTGAGGGAGCCGGTATTCACAGCCAGACGAATTTCAATGCGATCGCTCGGACGTTGCGGAGTGGATAACACCTGCCACTGGAATCCGTTCGCCAGTGTTCCCTGTTGCCAGGCCGGGTCTGGCTGGAGCGCATCTGCCTGCACATAACTGGCTGCTGCCATCATCAGCAAACCGCCGGTTAAGAGTCGAATTTTTGTGCCCTGCATGTGAACCCCTGATCAACATTCCTGGTTAAAGAGAGTGTCTCGCGACGTGAGCACTCAAAGATGACGATGAAAACCTTCCGATTAGACAGCGTGTTCGGCTAAACGTCACGGGCGGAAGCGAAATATACCCAAAAAAATTTTGTCGAAATATGACAGGTATGAGCGGTTATTATGCGCAGGTGCCCGCATCCCCACAAGGGAATACGGGCATTTATGAGGGATTAAGAGGATAAACCGGGGGTTTTGTCCTCAGATGTGCGATTATTCAGCGTATCGTTAAGTTTCTTGTGATCCAGCTCTTTTACCCACTTCGCCACCACAACCGTCGCCACACCATTACCAATCAGGTTGGTTAACGCGCGGGCTTCAGACATAAAGCGGTCGATACCGAGGATCAGGGCCAAACCCGCCACCGGCAGATGGCCAACCGCTGAGATAGTGGCCGCCAGCACGATAAATCCGCTACCCGTTACGCCCGCCGCCCCTTTCGAGGAGAGCAGGAGGACGACCAGCAGCGTAATCTGATGGAAGATATCCATGTGGCTGTTGGTGGCCTGAGCAATAAAGACCGCCGCCATCGTCAGGTAAATCGAGGTGCCGTCCAGGTTAAAGGAGTAGCCCGTAGGAATAACCAGCCCCACCACTGACTTACGGCAGCCCAGCTTTTCCATTTTATCGAGCATACGCGGCAGCGCGGACTCAGAAGAGGATGTGCCGAGGACAATCAGCAGCTCTTCACGAATGTAACGGATAAATTTGAAGATGCTGAAGCCGGTCGCACGAGCGATGGAGCCGAGCACCACCACCACAAACAGAATACAGGTGATATAGAAGCAGATAATCAGCTGGCCAAGCTGTACCAGCGTGCCGACGCCGTATTTCCCGATGGTGAAGGCCATCGCGCCAAAGGCACCAATCGGGGCCAGACGCATAATCATGTTGATGATGCCGAAGATAACCTGCGAGAAGCTTTCAATGACGTTAAAAATCAGCTGACCTTTGCTGCCAAGACGGTGCAGGGCAAAGCCAAACAGCACGGCAAACAGCAGTACCTGGAGGATATTTCCGCTGGCGAACGCGCCAATCACGCTGCTCGGGATCACGTCCAGCAGGAAGGCAACAATCCCCTGATCTTTCGCCTGTTCAGCGTAAACCGCCACCGCTTTCGCATCCAGCGTGGCCGGGTCAACGTTCATGCCCGCGCCAGGTTGTACCACGTTGACAATAATCAGGCCGATAATCAGCGCGATGGTACTGACAATCTCGAAGTACAGCAGGGCAACCGCCCCCGTACGCCCGACCGCCTTCATGCTTTCCATGCCGGCGATACCGGTCACCACGGTACAGAAGATGACCGGCGCGATGATCATTTTGATGAGTTTAACGAACGCGTCGCCAAGCGGTTTCATTTGCGCGCCCAGCTCCGGGTAGTAGTGACCGAGCAGAATACCGATGGCGATGGCTGTCAGGACCTGGAAGTAAAGACTTTTGAAGAGTGAGGTTTTCATAGGGTGTCCCTGGAAGAATAACTACAGGCTTTGTAAGGTTATGGTTAACCTGCGGCTTTAAAATAACACCCACATAACAGGACAGAAATAAACGGGGTTCAAATTTGAAACACAAATGTTAAGAACTTTGAGCTGGCTCGCACAAGCCAGCAACAAAATTACACTTTTGCGTTATTGCCAGCGTCGGCGAGATAGCGTCGCTCAAAGGTATCCGTCGGCACGGCGCGGCCAAACAGGAAGCCCTGACCGCTCTCCACACCCGCCGCAGCCAGCCACTCGCGCTGGGCTTCGGCCTCAATACCTTCGGCAGTCACGTGCAGGTTCAGGCTGTGCGCCATCTGGATAATGGCCTGCACCAGGCTGCAATCCTCCGGCAGCCCTTTCACGAAGGTTTTGTCGATTTTCAGGACGTCCACCGGCAGGGTTTTCATGTGCTGGAGCTGACGCAGGCCGGAATACCCCATACCAAAATCGTCAAGCGCAATGCGGATCCCGGCATTACGCAGCGGTTTCAGAATGGCGACAGCGTCGTCAGGATTGTCAATACAACGGCTCTCGGTGACTTCCAGGATCAACGTGTGGGGCTGGATGCGGTAGCGATGGATCAACTCGAGCATATCCGGCACCATAGTCGGGTGCATCAGCTGTAGCGCAGAAAGATTCACCGACAGCGGCAGCGTGATGCCCCGTTGTTGCCAGGCCGCAAGCTGGCGGCACGACTCTTCCAGCACCCAGTATCCGACGGTGACCATCAGGCCGCAGGACTCGATACGTTCGATCATCCCCTCAGGCAGCTCCCACGTGCCGTCCGGCTGCTGCATGCGCAGCAACGCTTCGGCGCTGGTCACTTCACCCGTGCGCAAATCCACCTGCGGCTGTAGCCAGAGCGCAAACTGGCGATTGTCCATCGCCGTCAGAATGTCGCTCTCTTCCGTCAGGCGCTGCTGGGCTTTTTCCATTTGCTCCGGATCAAAGAACTGGATCTGGTTTTTGCCTTTTCGGCGCGCGGTAAACGCTGCTGAGAAAGCCCGACGGTATAACTGCTCGGCGGTCAGACCACCGTAGTACATTGCGATACCAATGCTGGCACTTGGGCGAAGCTGGATACCCTGAATGGGCAGCCGCTCATTTATGACAGTGAGTACTTGCTGACCTAACGTAATAGCGTGCCACGGCTCTTTTACACCGTGCGCAATCACCACCAGGTCATAGCCGCTGACCTGGGTAAGTACCATGCGCGGCGCCAGCACAGATTTGATTTTTTCCACCAGCGTCAGTAATAGCATCTCGCGCTGGCTCTCTTTCAGCACGCCCGTCGTGTCCTGCAAGGTCTCGCAGGCAATCACCATCAGCGCGGTGGTCTGCTGGCGAGCGACGGTCTGCTCCAGCAGGGCCATTAAAAACGCTTTGTTTGGCAGGTCGGAAACCGGGAAACGGGTGGCGTTATTACTGACCTCTTCCTGCTGACGCAGGACACGCTGCTGGTTGATATTGTAACTGCGGACCAGCATGCCGATTTCATCGTCGTGATGCAGACGCGGCAAGGGAAGCTGATGCCCCATATGCTCCTGCGGAGAGAGGTCATTCAGCTCCCGGGCTATGCGGCGCAACGGATGCACAATTAACCGGTTGATGCACCACGTCAGCGCCACGCTCAACATTAAGGTCAAAAGTAAGTAAGTAGTCACTAACGTAGCAACCCAACTCATGACGAATTTATACATGCGGTACGAGTCCGCCTGTAGTACCAGATAGGCCAGCGGCTGCGGGTTAGCCGGTCTTTCCAGGGAATAGAGAGGCAGGGAAATCTGCACCGGCAGTTCAAACAGGCGCATCACCATCATCGGGACGGGACGCTCCGGGATAAAGCTCATCCGCAGCGCCTGGAACTGGTTCGGCAGCACGACGTCGGCGCGGCTCACGATACCGGCGGGCTGAATGCGCTTCAGGATAGATTCCGCCTCGGGGATATCCCCTTTCAGGATCGAGGCCGACAGGGGTTCCCGCACCGAGCGGGCAATACTTTCCAGTTGCGAAGCCGTGTTATAGCGATTCTGCTGTACGGAATGAAACAGCAAAATGACGCAGAAGATGAAGACAAACAGCATTGTGACGGCAGACACCATCGCCATCTGTTTGATCGTTAAGGAACGGCTGACACGCAAAATGACTCTCCACAAAACTCGAAGCGCAGGGCGCACCAGGGCGTAAACCTGGTGCGCCCGAGTATACCCGATAGCTGCACTTTTAAGAGAGACTTACAATTAGATTAAGCAAAAATCCGATCACCAGTCTGCATAAGGCACCAGCGGTTCCGGCGGTAAGTCCATATCACCCTGCCAGCCTGCGGCAGAATACCGAACATAGAGCAACGCATGGCTCGGGGTATAGTCTTTCGCTTCCTGAATATCGACGCCCAGACCGACAAACCAGTTGGACGTCACACGGCGTTCAACAATCGCCCTTGCGGTATAACCCGTCCCTGACGAGCTACTTCCAGTTCCCATCACACCTTTATCGGTATAACGGCCTGGCTCATTGTCCGGGATCAGCCCCTGCAACGGATAACGCATCACATCCTTTGTTTTTGAATGGGACCATGAGACGGAACCGCCCAGCTCCCATGACCAGTTCTCTGTGCGTTTACGCCAGTTCACCGGTAAGGCGAACGACACATACTCCTGGGGACTGTAGTAACCGCCCTGGCCCAGCGAATAGCCACTTAAATCCTTATCGTAATGCCAGAGCATGTTGGACACACCGACCGTCAGACGCTCGTTGTTCTGATTGATAAGCTTGTAGTAATAGCCGGTCATCCAGCGGACCCGCCAGTTATCTTCGACATTCTTCCCGGTGAGGCTGTCGGCACTCAGGCTTGACCAGATCCCGTTAGCTTCGCCTTTGTCGTAGCTCATGCTCACGCCGCCACCGGTAGCACGCACGCCGCCCCAGGTGGTGTCGGTATTAGGATCTTTTTGCCCGGCGAAGGCCAGCACAGAGCTGGAAATCGGACGACGATGGGCGTTCAGGGTGTAGCCAATCGGCCCCAAGTCGTTGCTGTAGCTCAGGCTGCCCACCACATCGACCACGTCGAAGCCCATCGGCGTTGTACCGATGTCCCACGCCCAGGTGTTGTTCTGCCAGCCGACGGCCACGCTGGCGCCGTTGGCCGACTGGTTCGTGCTGCCGTGACATGGCGTTTCGGCGCAGGTACCCCATGTCGGATCGTAGGTTCCGTTATTGGTGTCAAAGGAACCGGCGTTCATATTGACCAGATCGCTACGGAAGAACATGCGGCCATCCGATAGCGGCGCATCCACCTGGAGCATAGTGGTGTGCGCTTTCAGGTCGGAATAGCCCCCCGTGCCGCTGGATCCCCAGTAGTCGTGTTGCAGCGTGACGTTCAGATCCTGCTGACGATAAAGATCGCCTGCATCGCTGCGCACGCCGCGCTTCAGCCAGTCATCTTTCTCATCGTTACGCGTAAGACGCGTAAAGCTGTCGTTATCGGTCGGACGGGTCGTCGTGATGCCCGATGAGACCATCGCATCTTTTCAGGTTTCCAGCGCCTGCTGAGGCTGGCCGTTTTGCGCCTGGAAACGGGCGGCATCACGCATCACCAGCGCGCTTTCCATAGAAGGCGGCTGCGATTTTGCCTGAGGAACAATGGCGTTGAAGGTCTTTTCTGCCGCGGCAGGATCACCCAGACCGGCCTGCGCCATGGCGATCCGGCGCTGCATATTGAGGGAGAGCGGTTCGCCGTTTTGTGCCGCGGGCAGTTTCGCCAGCTCAGCGCGAGCGGCGTCCCTGTTGCCCTGAGCAAGATTGACTTCGGTCAGGCCGAGAATTGCGTCTTCGTTCTGCGGTTCCCGTTGCAGGACGGTGTTGTAGGCGGTTTTCGCGGCCTCGTGATCGCCACGCTGTTCAGCCCAGTCCGCCAGCGTTAAGTCAATACGGGTGGACGGGGGCTGCTGGCGAAGCAGCGCTTCCGCTTCCTGCTCTTTTCCACTGTCGCGCAGGCGGTTGGCGGTTTCCAGCACCTGATTACTTTGCAGGCGGTCCGCCAGCGCCTGGATGTTGCCGTTCCACTTGTCGCGCGGCAGCGTGTTCAGATGCGCCAGCGCGGCCCGGTCCCGATCGTTACCGGACAGGTACAGCCCGCTGGCGTAAACCTGATCCGGATCGCCCGGTTTCTGGCTTGCCAGCTGGCGCATCAGGTTATCCGCCTGGCTGCGCTGACCCGCGCTATACAGATCGCGTGATAGCCGGTAGGTGATCCACACGTCGCCCGGGGAAAGCGCAAGGCGTCGGCGCTGAATTTCTGCGGCCTGCGCATAGTTTCCCTGGCTTTCCAGCTGTGCAGCCTGAGCCGAGAGCTGCTCGTTCGTCAGGCTACGTTCAATATCATCAATGCTGCGGCGCTGGCTGGCAGAGAGCGACTGAATAAACTGCGTCGCCTTCTCCGGAGACTGCTCGCGATAAATATTGGCAAGACCGCGTACCGCGTTGCTGTTGCCGCTGTCCATCCGCAATGCCTGGCGATAATAGCGTTCAGCCGCGTCGTTATCTTTCCGCGCCGCCGCCGCGTCACCCAGCCCCAGGACCGCGTAGCTGTCCGTATTGTCAATGTTGCGCGCCTGCTGATAATAGCGTTCCGCCTGGGCTGTCTTGTTGGCTTTCAGGGCGTTATCACCCTGCTGGATCAGCAGCCAGTATCGGTTAACCTTCAGCAGGCTGTCCCATTTGCCCCGGTTGTCGCTCTGCGGATCGAGGGCGATCGCCTTTTCAAACTGCGCAACCGCGCGGGCGCGATCGCCTTTCTGCGAATAGGCCTGCCCCAGCGCGCCTACGGCTTCACTGTCGGCGTGGTTGGCGCTGACTGCTTTCTGCAACTCCGTTACCGCTTTACTGCCCTGCCCGGCATCCACTGCGGCTAACCCTTCGGCTTTGGCGCGAAACGCCGGATCGGCGAGCTGTTTTTGCTGCGCTTCAAGCTGGGCGCGCGCCGCCGTCACGTTATCGCCATCGCTGAACACGCTCAGGTATTGTTGCAGCGCGGTAACGCTGGCGCTGCTGGCCGGCTGATCTTTGATCTGCTGGTACCACATGTCCGACGCCTGACTGCGGCCATTGTTCGATTTGGCCATCTCCTGTAAAACCGCAAACCCTTCATCACGCCGTCCACTCTGGAACAGAAGCTGCGCCAGCGAAGCCTGTAGCGGGGCGTTGCCCGGACTGCTGGCGTTGATTTTCTTCAGCTGATTAATGGCCAGATTGCGGCGGGCAGGCTCTTTCGCCACCACGTTCCAGTACTCCGTCGCGATGTCGCCGCTGGGCGGATTACCGTCAAACAGTTTGTCATACGCGGCAATAGCTTCCTGCGTGTGCCCGGTGGTGGCGAGCAGGCGAGCCTGCTGGAGGGCCTGGCGACCATCCGGCGTGGAGAGCAGCATGGTCGTACGGGAGGACTGGTATGCACTGGAATCGGGTGCCATTCCTTTCAGGCGATCCAGCTCTTTTTGCGCGCCCGCCGTATCCCCCTGTCGTAACAGGTAGCGGAAGCGAGCGGCAATCACGTCCGGGTTGTTGGGGTCGATCAGCTCAAGGCGATAGAGCGACTGGCGCACCAAATCCTCACGCTGGGTGGATTCCCCCAGACGAACCTGTTCCAGCAGCTGTCTCTGCTGCGGGGAGTTGGCGGCCTGGGCCAGGGGCATGAGCACCAGGCCAAGCGATAAGGCGAGTAGATTTAGTGTGAACGTGCGCATTCCTGGCCCCAATCCGGTAGTAATTCACCTTGCGCGGTGAAACGAAAACGATGCTGATCCCACCCTTGTCCAAAGAGGGTCAGAACGTAGCTGTAATAAGCATTGTTATCGGGAAAACGATCGGCGACACGCTGGCGTTGCACCGCCTGCGCGTCCCGTTCTTGTAAAAATGGAAGCAGGGAGGCAGAAAACCCTACCGGCCCATCTCCGGTACGTTTCCCGGTCGCTACGTCCACTTTTTCCGGCGGTAAGCCTTGTTTGATTGTGGTGGTCGCCATGGGCTTGAAACGCGCCAGTAGCCGGGCTTTTTGTGGATCGTTATCGTTCATCATCCCTACCCACAGATAGACGCGAATCGCATCGTAACTGCCGATCAGGGTCGTATCCTGCTTCAACTGCCAGCCGCCCTTTTTCTGGTATTTCACCCAGTTCGAGGAAAATCCTTTTGGCGCGGTCTCCAGCAGCAGACGCAGGTTGGTTTCACGGAGCGTTGTCCACGGTGCGCCGAAACGGGTGAAATAGCTCGCAAGCTGCGGCGGCAGGTAGCTGGGGTTGAAGCGCCAGACACTCTCTTCGGCAAAACCGACTTTACCCGGCAGCAGCATAGAACCCAGCCCCGGCACCTTCACCACTTCCTCACTGGCAATGCGCGTCAACAGCGCCTTACCCGTGCGCGTGTAATCGGGATTTTTCCACAGCCGCCCGGCTTCCAGCAGCGACCAGGCTATCCAGATATCGGCATCGGACGCGGAGTTAGGGTCGATAACCGCCCAGGTGTTGTCGTCCTTTTTTCCCCATAGCCACGCCGGGAGATGTTGGGCTAAATCCCCCTCGGCAAGGTTATCGCGCGTCCATGTCAGCAGCAGATCAAACGTCTTGCGATCGTTTGCTGCCAGGGCAAAGAACAGTCCATAGCTTTGCCCTTCGGAGGTGGTGATTTTGCGCGCGTCACTGGGATCAATGACGCGCCCACTTTCGCTCATATAATCCTGCTTGAACGTCTCCCAGGCAGGCCAGCGACAGGCGGCATGCAGATTCGCCGCCGCCAGCATCAACGCTGCGACTACACACCCGCGAAAGATTTTCATCACGGCTTACTCATGGTCCGGGTTAAGAGGACGACGGCTTATGATTCGCAGCAGACGCCACAATACCCACGCCAGCAATACAACGCTGAGCGCAGCCAGCACGGCCAGCAGCACCGGGTGGTTAGAGAGGGCGTACCACAGGCGTTCGAACCACGGCAGATGACCGACGTAGTAGACATCCCCCACGCGCAGGCTGTTTACCCCCGACTCACGGATCACCGAGACGGAACCGAACATTGCCGCCCGTTTACCGCTGTCGTTCATGGCCGTGTTGAGCAGCTCATAGCCGCGCGGGCTGTCCGCCAGCAGGGCGATCACGCTGCGCTGGTCGTTATACGGAGACTGGAAGCCAACAATCGCAGCCATCGGACCCGTTGAGCTTACGGTCGTCCTGATATTGGCCTGACGATCGCCGCCGTCCGGCATGATGCTTGGGAACTCGGTCTGACGCAGCGGCGTGTTGACCCATGACTGAGCCGCCTGCACCAGCAGATCGACGCGCTTCTCGTCTTTCAGCTTGTCCGGAATGTTGCCGATGACCATGATATCGGCATCTTTGTTCTGGATCTGGCTACCGTCATCCGTCACCGTCACGTTGATAGCCGGTAAGCCGGTTTGCGCCCCGACGGTGCCCATGGTGTCCAGCAGCGTGGCAACCTGGCCTTCGTTGGCCGCTTTTGGCATCACGACAATCGATTCAGAGAGATCAGCCATGCGGCTGAACGGGAAACTGGCGTTAGCAAACGCACGCAGATCCGGCATCGCGATAAAGTGGTAATACTTCGAGAAGTCGATTGTGGAATCATCACCAATCACCACGTGGTTTTGCACCGGCTGGAAGGTAATACAGTTTTCCACCGATCCACCCGGCATCGGGTTCATGTACTGGAAGTTAAACCGCAGCTGGTTCACCGCACCGAGCTTCAGCGCCGGGATCGACACATCGGTTTTACCATCCAGCAGCCCCTGCAATACAGGCAGACGAAGCATCAATCGGTTTGTCTCCTGGCTGCTGGTCAGGCTGAAGGATTGCAGGAACTGGTTGTTGAGGCTGATATCCATGCGCGAGCTGTCTTTGGTTACCGGCGCGGTGTAACGGTAGTTCAGGTTGATATCAATACCGTTGGTGCGCAGCAGATAGAGATCCGGCGGCAGGTTCAGCGACAGGCTGACAGGAGAAGGTTCAAGCCCGGTTGACTGCAATTGCTCTTCATAGGTTTTCAGCTCGCCGAAGGTAATCGCGCGGTCGGTGCGGACCCAGTTCGGCGCATCATAAGGCTTACGTGCCAGCAGCGGTTTCACCTCATCCACCACGACGCTATTACCGCGGAACAGGATATTGCCCTGCGCAATGCCTTTTGCCGCCTGCACCAGATCTTTATCATCACGCCCGAAGATCACCAGCAGCTTCACGTACGGATTGTCCGGATGGCTGATCATCTCGATGGTGGGCGCTTTCACCTCTGGATGGTCCCGCAGGAATGCCGGGCGTTTGGCGTTGGTGGCAAACACAATCGCGTTTTTGTCCGGCATTTTGTCGTACATAACCGGGAAACTCTGGCCACGCCAGCCGGAGCGGGAACCAAACCAGGATGCCACGATAGAGGCCGCCAGCTGTTCGGTCACATCAGGAGAGCCCGCAAACACCATTGGCAGGTTCAGTGGACGGTTATCACGCGGGTCGAAGAACGGCACCGGGAAGGCGGAGAGATCGTTTTTCAACGCCAGCGGCTGATAGGTCATCTGAAGCGAAGAGTTACGACCAACATCCAGCCACAGGGTGCTGCTGGCCGGGTTTTCACAGACATCGCGGTAATGGCCGACAAATTCCAGACGCACGCGGTTAAAGTCGGTGATAAACAGCGGGTTAATCGGCACCTGAGCCAGGGTTTTCTTACCCAGTTGCTCTTTGGTGACGGGCAGGACGTCCATCAGCTCATCATTCAGATAGACCTTAAGCTGGGATTGCACCGGCAGCAGCGACGGCGATGGCGTGTATTCCAGGTTGAGCATCGCTTTCGACACGACTTCATCGCTACGCATACCGAATTCGACACCGCCATTTGGGTTGATGCCGCGCAGAACCATGCTGCCCGGAGGAGGCGCGATCTGGGCGAACGTCAGCTTAACGTCACGCGACGGCGTATTTTCCGCAACCACCGGTGCACTGGCTCCCGGCACGCCAGGCATAACCTGCCCAACCACCGGGTTGTCGGCGGGCAGCGTATTCCCCGTCGTCGGCTGATTCGGGACGACGTTTTCCGTCTGCCCCGGCGCCGCCGTCACTACCGGATCGGTCGCTTGCGCGACGACAGGCACCGTTGGCGCGGGTGTGGTCGCTGCGTTATCAGGCGCCGCGTTAGCCACTGTTGCAGGGAGCGCACTCATCCCCATTGCCACTGCACATAACCAGGAAAGTTTTGTTTTCATCGCGTTATCATCATTGTTGAGCCATAACCGGGTCCGCCTGCTTCGCTTCATCTCGCTCAGGTCGACGCGGAATGAACGACACGACCCAGGAAACCAGTGAAGTAAGTGACCGGAAAATTAATTTCACCGACGACGGGGCAAATTCTGCAAGGTGACGATAGCCACGGAACCCCAGCTTAAGAATATCCAGCAGGCTTTCCAGAGGCTTATCCTCAGGGAAGCTGTCCTGCCAGAGAGCCCACGTATCCGCGCGGGCAAACGTACACTGCACAAAATCAATGTGTTGCTTTTTAGTCAGCGGCATCAGTTGCAGACCCACTTCATTTCCTCTCACACGCACCACCTGCGTCGGGAAGACATACTCCTGCTGGCCGCGCTTAAGCAATAGGTTGACCTTCTGCCCCTCAAGCACCTTCGCCTGACCGTTGATCTTGATACCCAGACCGCCATCCGAAAAGTCATGTACGGTACAGGAGAAGAGATGTCCATCGTCGCGGGCAATGGCCGCTGGCATGCTGATTTCGACGCGATGCGCGCGGCGAACCTGTTTGCTCTCAACCGATACCGCCACCGCGCCACCGAGGATAATCAGGTTATAAAACACCCACGCCATACTCACGAAGACCGTCAGAATTTCGTTTTCCGGGCCGTAGAAGTAGCGCCAGACCCCAACAATCACGCCCACAATATTCAGCAGCACCAGGAAGATATAGGGCCGGGAGATCACCCAGTCGACATACTCCTCTTCCACCAGCCCGCCCTTCGCGGTGACGTTGAATTTCCCTTTATGCGGGTTAATCAGCGCCACCATGGTTGGCGGCGCGATATACCAGGCCAGCACCGTTTCGTAGATTTCACTCCAGAACGAATGGCGATATTTCCCCTGAATCTTCGAGTTCGTCAGGCTGGCGTGGATCATGTGCGGCAGAACGAACAGGGCAATCATCAGCGCAGGCGCATAGATGATGTAAGCGTGAAGAAGCAGGAACGCCAGCGGCGCAGTGAGGAAGATAAGCCGTGGAATACCCGACAGGAAGTGGAACATGGCGTTGACGTAGCACAGCCGTTGCGCCAGTTTCAGTCCTTTACCCATCAGCGGGTTATCGAGGCGGAAAATTTGCACCATGCCGCGCGCCCAGCGAATACGCTGGCCGATGTGCGCCGACAGGGATTCCGTGGCCAGCCCCGCCGCCTGAGGAATGCGCATGTAGGCGGAGGTATAGCCAAGACGGTGCAGACGCAGCGAAGTGTGCGCATCTTCCGTGACCGTCTCGACGGCGATCCCGCCAATTTCATCCAGCGGTTTACGGCGGATCACCGCACAGGAGCCGCAGAAGAATGTTGCGTCCCACATGTCGTTCCCGTCCTGCACCAGACCATAGAACAGTGTGCCCTCGTTCGGGGTTTTACGAAAACGACCGAGGTTACGTTCAAACGGGTCCGGTGAGAAGAAGTGGTGCGGCGTCTGCATCATCGCCAGCTCTTTCTCCTTCAGGAACCAGCCCATGGTCATTTGCAGGAACGAGCGCGTTGGCACGTGGTCGCAGTCGAAAATAGAGACGAACTCCCCTTTGGCATATTTCAGCGCATTGTTGATGTTACCGGCCTTAGCGTGTTCATGCGTGGTACGGGCGATGTACTCAACCCCTACTTCGTCCGCGAACTGGCGGAACTCGGCGCGGCCACCATCATCGAGGATCCAGATTTTGATTTTATCCTTCGGCCAGTCGATACCCAGCGCGGCGTAAATGGTGTTTTTCACCACCGACAGGTCTTCGTTGTAGGTCGGTACGAAGAGGTCCACCGTTGGCCACTGGGTCGTGTCTTTTGGCAGCGGCACCGGCTGTCGATTCAGCGGCCAGATAACCTGGAAGTAACCCAGCACCAGCACGATCCAGGCGTAGGTCTCAGCAAACAGCAGCACTAACCCACACACCAGGCTGACCGGATCGTCCCAGTTCAGCGTTGAGGTATATCGCCACCAGATGTAGCGGCAGGAAACGGTCAGCGACAGCACGATCAGCATCAGGGCAGAAAAACGCCCCGGAATGCGCCGCACCAGCAGAGCCACGCCCCACAGCAGGATCAGGAAGGTAAACTGTGCCAGCGGGTTGAAGGGCTGGGTAATACAGACCAGCGCCAGTATGAGCGAGAACACCACCACCACGCCGAGAATAAAACGCCGTAAGCCCGGGTGAAGGTGCCCGAGCTCTTTGTGATTATCTAAATGACCTGTTCTATCGCCAACCCGATCGGGTAGCCGGTTAAGCCACTGGTGATAGTGTTCACGTAAGTTCTGCACGCGATCGAAGCTGCGCCAGCGGGACGTTTTTTTCTCCGCACCCGTTGAGGTCGCCAGAAGCCAGATGGACTGTATAGCGTAGCGCGCGGGATCGAGCGGACGCGGCTTGTCAGGGTTGATATGCGGATAGAGTTCACCGTGGCGCGCACGAATACGTTGCCAGCGTGGATGTTCGAGGGGGATGAACATCCACGCCAGAATCATCCATAAGCAGCCCAGCGCAGCGCTCAGCGATGAGGCGCCGTGATGACGGTAATGGCGGTAGCGTTCACTTAAGCGCGAACTGACCGGCGGGATGAGCAACCAGTTGGTCAGGCGGCTCATACTGAACTCCCGGCAGGCTCCGGCCGTTTAGCAAAGTGCAGCAGACACCAGTTGGCCAGCGTCAGGATCTCTTCTGCCGCCAGTGAATCACTACGGTACTCCCCAAGCGGTTGTTTGGAAGCGAGGCACTCCGCCATCGCTTCGTCACGATGAATAACCATTGGCAACAGGCGGCGCTGACTCTGGAGCTAGACCTGGTACAGATCGTCCTGGATCTGGCTGCCAATGCGCAGATCGTTAATCAGAATATGGGCATTGGCAGGCATTGCCTGTTGATGCAGACGGATATGACAATTCGCATCTACGTTCGCAATGGAGAGCACATGGTCGCACTGCGCCAGAAGCTGGCGGGTCAGCGACGCGGCGCCGTGCGGCAGGTCCAGCAGGATCCACTGATAGTGTCCGCTCTCTTTCAGACTCTGCAAAGCGGTGGTGAAGCGAGAGAACAGGCGCTGAAACGCAGCTTCATTCCCGCGTTCGGTTTCCGTCATCTGACCAAAGGGAAGCAAATCGAGCTGGGAGGTATAGCGCAAACCCGCATCCCGCCAGTCTTTATCGTCCAGAAGCGCGCGCCCCCAGCCGTTTTCATGTGTAAAGTCGACATTGAATGACATGCGCAGCAAATTATCGGAGCAGGCATCAATAACCAGTACTGATTCACCTAAAACCTGTAATGACCACGCCAGCGCCGCGGTTACGGAAGTTGTACCCACTCCACCACGGACGCCCTGTAATCCTAGTACGGCCATCAATGGCTTCCTTATTGTTGTTGGGCAAACTCAGCTAATAACGGCCAACGTTTAATAGCCGCAGCCAACTGTTCCCGCGGGGAAATATCGGTGTAATCTATTTCAGGCAATGAAAAAGCCTGCGTGAGCGCCAGAAAATCGTTTTGGAATGTGTAACCCAGGCTTGGGTCGACTGGAGTTGCGGGTTCGTTATTTTGCATTCTTATTTCATCCCTTTGAGTAAAATCATAAGATTCAGATGCAGCGAGGCGTCCTGCCCACGAAATTTCATTTACATGCTAAATCTGATGTTCTTTAATTTCAATGTTAGGTTTATTTCTACGCTTTCGCTAGTAAACTGAGAGACATAGAAATTCGACGAAAAGAGGGACACCGTGGACTCCATATTTTCTATTGGCATCCAGTCATTATGGGACGAATTGCGCCACATGCCAGTCGGAGGAGTCTGGTGGGTTAATACGGATCGTAATGAAGATGCCATCAGTCTGGTAAACCAGACGATAGCGGCGCAGGGTAAGGATTACCGCGTGGCCGTCATTACGATGGGCGATGAGCCAAAGTCAATCATCAGGCTCGAAACTGACCGTGGACCCCAGACAGTACGATTATTTTCCATGCCAGCGGAGGCCGACAGTTTATACTTTTTGCCCCGCGATATTCAGTGCTCTATTGTTCCTGAACACTATTTACTGATTCTTAAATGTTCTCAAAACGGTCTACAAAATATCCCGTCTGAAAAACTGCTGAAATGGCTGGGAAGAATCAGCAGATGGGCAAAAAATCAAAATTGCACCTTATTGGTTGTTAACCCAGGCAGTAATAACGACAAACTTTTTTCACTTTTAATGAGTGAATACCGTTCCCTCTATGGCCTGGCCAGTATTCGTGTCCAGACTGACAGCCATCTTTACGACGTGGCTTTCTGGTGCAATGAAAAAGGGGTGAGCTCCCGACAGCAGCTTACCCTCAAAAATGTCGGGGACGAGTGGCATCTTGCTCAACAGGAAGAGACGGTGGTTCAGCCACGCAGTGATGAAAAGCGCGTTCTGAGTCATATTGCGGTACTGGAAGGTGCGCCTGCACTGTCTGAGCACTGGTCACTGTTCGAAACCAACGAGGCCTTATTTGATGAGGCGCGCCACGCAGGCGGCGACCATTATCTTCTCGTTGATCCAGAATAACCAAATCGAAACGCTGGCACGGCACATTCACACATTACGTCGCCAGCGCGGCAGCGCGTTAAAAATCGTGGTACGTGAAAATAATACCAGCCTGCGCGCCACCGATGAGCGCTTATTACTGGGCTGCGGCGCGAATATGGTCATTCCCTGGAATGCTCCCCTGTCGCGCTGTCTGACGCTGATCGAAAGCATTCAGGGCCAGCAGTTTAATCGATATGTTCCGGAAGATATCAGCACCCTGCTTTCAATGACGCAGCCGATGAAACTGCGCGGCTACCAGAAATGGGACACCTTCTGCGATGCGGTGGGCAACATGATGAGCAATACGCTTTTACCGGCAGACGGAAAAGGGGTGATGGTTGCCCTGCGTCCTGTGCCGGGCATTCGCGTTGAGCAGGCGCTCACCTTGTGCCGCCCTAATCGTATCGGGGATATCATGACCATTGGCGATAATCGCCTGGTGCTGTTCCTCTCCTTCTGTCGGGTGAACGATCTGGATACCGCCCTGAACCATATCTTCCCGCTGCCTACCGGGGATATTTTCTCGAACCGCATGGTCTGGTTTGAAGATAATTTGATCAGCGCTGAGCTTGTCCAGATGCGAGCCCTGGCACCTGAAAAATGGGCCAAACCGTTGCCTGTAACAAGTGGTGCCAAACCGGTTCTGAACGCGAAACATGATGGGCACGTATGGCGTCGGGTTCCTGAGCCGCTACGCTTAATGGATGAGAACAAGGAGAGCGTTCCATTATGAATATCAGCGATATCATCCAACTGGTTGTTCTGTGCGCGCTGATTTTTTTGCCGCTTGGCTACTATGCACGCCATTCCCTGCGCCGTATTCGCGATACGATCAGATTACTGTTCGTCAAACCTCGCTATATTAAACCCGCCGGAACACTGACTCGCGCTTCAAACGTCAAGGCAAACCGAAAACATGACTAATTCTACCTATACCTCTTCAGCGCCATCGCCACTCTGGCAATACTGGCGCGGTCTGTCCGGCTGGAATTTCTACTTTCTGGTGAAGTTTGGTCTGCTGTGGGCAGGCTATCTTAATTTCCACCCGCTGCTTAATCTGGTGTTTATGGCATTCCTGCTGATGCCAATCCCGAACCTCAGGCTGCACCGTATACGTCACTGGATTGCTATCCCTATCGGTTTCGCCCTGTTCTGGCATGATACCTGGCTACCCGGCCCCGAAAGCATTATAAGCCAGGGCTCCCAGGTCGCAGGTTTCAGTGCGGACTATATGCTCGATCTGGTTGAGCGCTTTATTAACTGGCAGATGATTGGCGCGGTATTTGTCCTGCTGGTTGCCTGGCTGTTCCTGTCTCAGTGGATCCGGGTGACGGTGTTTGTCGTCGCGATTATGATCTGGCTAAACGTACTGACGCTGACGGGCCCGAGCTTCTCGCTGTGGCCAGCCGGTCAGCCGACGACAACCGTAACCACCACGGGCGGTTCCGCCGCCGCTACCGTCGCGACAGCAGGGGATACGCCTGTGGTTGGGGATATTCCAGCGCAGACGGCGCCGCCGACATCCACGAACCTGAACGCGTGGCTCTCCAGTTTTTACGCTGCGGAAGATAAGCGTCAGACGAAATTCCCGGACGCGCTGCCTGCTGATGCTCAGCCGTTTGAGTTGCTGGTCATTAACATCTGTTCTCTGTCCTGGGCTGACGTTGATGCGGCTGGTTTGATGTCGCACCCGCTGTGGTCGCATTTCGATATTCAGTTCAAAGACTTCAACTCGGCCACGTCGTACAGCGGCCCGGCGGCTATCCGCCTGCTGCGCGCGAGTTGTGGGCAGCCCTCGCATAAGAACCTCTACCAGCCGGCAGCTAACCAGTGTTACCTGTTTGATAACCTGGCAAAACTGGGCTTTACCCAACACCTGATGATGGGCCATAACGGTCAGTTCGGTAACTTCCTGAAAGAAGTGCGTGAACAGGGTGGCATGCAGGCCCCACTGATGGACCAGAAAGGGCTGCCAGTGACGTTACTGGGCTTCGATGGCTCGCCGGTCTATGACGATACCGCCGTACTTCAGCGCTGGTTCGACACCGTCGGTAAAGAGGAAGGGACGCGTAGCGCGACGTTCTATAATACGCTGCCGCTTCACGACGGGAACCATTATCCCGGCGTAAGTAAAACGGCCGATTATAAGGCCCGTGCGCAGAAGTTCTTTGACGAGCTGAACGCGTTCTTTAACGAGCTGGAAAAATCAGGTCGTAAAGTGATGGTGGTGGTGGTCCCGGAACATGGTGGAGCGCTGAAAGGCGACAGGATGCAGGTGTCTGGTCTGCGCGATATCCCAAGCCCGTCCATCACAAACGTTCCGGCCGGGATTAAGTTCTTTGGCATGAAGGCACCGCATCAGGGCGCGCCAGTTGAGATCACCCAGCCAAGCAGCTATCTGGCCATCTCGGAACTGGTTGCTCGCGCTGTAGACGGTAAGCTGTTTGTGGAAGATAGCGTGAACTGGGATCAGCTCACCAGCGGGCTGCCGCAGACGGCGGAGGTATCGGAAAACGCCAATGCGGTGGTGATCCAGTATCAGAATAAGCCTTATGTCCGACTGAATGCCGGGGATTGGGTGCCGTATCCGCAGTGACCTGCTACACCCTCTCCCCCTGTGGGGAGAGGGTTACTCTGCACTTCGTAATGAAATTTCACCGCCCACCCAGGGCTTAATCACGCCATTCTGTTCAAGCAGCAACGCGCCCTGCGCGTCAATGCCGCGTGATGTGCCGTAAATCTCTTTATCCCCAATCAGCAGCTTCACCGGTCGGTTAATAAAGTTATCCAGCTTTTCCCAGCGGGACAGGAATGGCGCTAACCCCTCTTGTTCAAAGAGCGTCAGCGAACTACGCAACTCATTGATCATGCGGACGGCAAGCGTATTGCGATCGATGGTGATCCCCGCTTCCTGTAGGTTGGTCCAGGCCTGGTTCACGACATCGTTCTGCACGTTTCGCATCACCATGTTCAGCCCCGCCCCAATGACGATCTGTGCGGCATCGCCTGTTTTTCCCGTCAGTTCGACCAGGATCCCCGCCAGCTTTCGATCGTTGAGATACAGATCGTTGGGCCATTTTACCCGCACCTGATCGGCACCCAAATCATGCAGCACCTCTGCCATCACAATGCCGATGACCAGGCTCAGCCCGATGGCCGCAGCTGGCCCCTGTTCAAGCCGCCAGTACATGGAAAGGTAGAGGTTGGCGCCAAATGGCGAAAACCACTTACGCCCCCGGCGGCCACGTCCTGCCTGTTGGTACTCGGCAACGCAGGCATCACCGGATTTCAGCTCGCTCAGGCGATCCAGCAGATACTGGTTCGTCGAATCAATGACCGGCAATACCGCGACGTTACCGTGTCCAATCTGGCTGCGGATGATCTCTTCATTCAATAACTGGATTGGTTCCGGCAGGCTGTAGCCTTTTCCCGGCACCGTAAACACATCCACGCCCCAGTCGCGGAGCGTTTGTATATGTTTATTGATGGCAGCGCGGCTCATGCCCAGCTGTTCGCCCAGCTGCTCGCCAGAATGAAACTCGCCATCAGCAAGAATACCGATGAGAGTTAACGGAATAGTATTGTCCTTCACGCAATGGTCTCCACGGCATTCACTTCGCCCGTTCGGCCAATAAAGCGAACTTCAGGCTCCAGCCAGACGTTGAATTTTTCGCCCACGCGCTGGCGAACATGGTGCGCCAGGTTGACGACATCCTCACTTGTCGCGTTGGACTGATTGATCAGCACCAGTGCCTGCTGACGATGAACAGCAGCGCCACCAAGCGTAGTACCTTTTAATTCACATTGATCGATAAGCCAGCCTGCGGCCAGCTTCACGCTGCCATCCGCCTGAGGATAATGCGGGGCCGTTGGCCAGCCAGCGAGAAACGCTTTCGCATTTTCGCGGCCGATCACCGGATTTTTGAAGAAACTGCCCGCATTTCCGTTAACTTTCGGGTCCGGTAGCTTGGTCATTCGCATGTGGCAAACGGAATCAAAAACCTCACGCGGTGTGACGGTAGCCGGATCGAGACTGGCCAGATCGCCGTAAGTCAGAACGGGTTTCCATGCTTTCGCCAGACGCAGGCCAACGGCCACAATGACAAAACGATCCTGATAGTCGTGCTTGAAAATGCTGTCGCGATAGCCAAAGCGGCACTGCTCTGCGGTCAAACGCTTCGCCGTTCCGGTCGCGAGTTCGATGCAGTCGACATATTCGCAGACGTGTTTCAGTTCAATGCCGTAGGCACCGATGTTTTGAATAGGAGATGATCCTGCACAGCCCGGGATGAGGGCCAGGTTTTCCAGTCCGGGCATCCCTTTTTCAAGGGTATATTGCACCAGATGGTGCCAGTTTTCGCCAGCACCCACGTGTAAATGCCAGCTGTCAGCGCTCTCTTTACGCTCAATCCCCATGATGCGATTAACGATTACCGTCCCCGCAAAATCATCGAGAAACAGGACATTACTTCCTTCGCCCAGAATAAGTACGGGTTCACCGTTTTCTGTTGCGTTTTGCCAGGCATTCAGCAACTGCTGAGCACTGTCGACACGTACAATTTGATTAGCATTCCGTTGAATACCAAAGGTATTCCAGGGCTTAAGGGAGTGATTCATAGACGCTATCCTGATGCAAAAACCGGGATAGTTTACCGTATATACGAAGGGATGGGTGATTAGTTTATGGAAAGGAAGCAGGTGCAGAAACGCAAAAAGGCCATCCTTTCGGATGGCCTCTTCACTTGTTTGATGCCTGGCAGTTCCCTACTCTCACATGGGGAGACCCCACACTACCATCGGCGCTACGGCGTTTCACTTCTGAGTTCGGCATGG
>NZ_JBMKJI010000044.1:0-18639 GCF_049237025.1 Enterobacter cloacae complex sp. SYL001
GGTCTGTGTATCGGGTGGCGCTTACGCTTACCCGACCTACAATGTTCGTGCGGTCTGTGTATCGGGTGGCGCTTACGCTTACCCGACCTACAATGTTCGTGCGGTCTGTGTATCGGGTGGCGCTTACGCTTACCCGACCTTCAATGTTCGTGCGGTCTGTGTGTCGGGTGGCGCTTACGCTTACCCGACCTACAATGTTCGAGGATTTATGTAGGCCGGGTAAGGCGTAGCCGCCACCCGGCTTTGTTCTACCAGGTCCAGGTTTTACTGGGCGTCACCACCGCTGGCAACGGCACATCCCATTTCTCCACGGGTAATGCCTCCACGCCCTGACAATCATGCGCATAGCCCACCGGCTGCAACCCGTACTGCTGCCAGTTTTGTAGCGTTCTGTCGTAAAAACCACCGCCCATACCTAATCGCTGTCCCTGCTCGTCAAACGCCACCAGCGGCGTAATCAGCACATCCAGTTCAGATAGCGGCAGCACATCGCGCACGTCGAGTTTGGGTTCGGTGATTTTCAGACGATTCACCACCAGCTCGCTGTGCGGATGGTAGTGCAGAAACAGCAGATTGCCCCGGCTAAAGGGATGCAGCACCGGCAGATAAACTTTTTTCCCGGCGCGCCAGAGCTGGTCGATAAGCGGTTGGGTATCCAGCTCACCATCAAACGAAAGAAACAGGGCGACGGTGTTTGCCATCACCACAGGCGGATAGGCCATCATACGGGCGGCAGCCTGCTGGGCAAACTGTGTCTGTTGTTCGGCGCTTAAGGCACGACGACGCTGGCGAATGAGCTGACGGATATCCTGGCGTGAAGCAGAAACTTCAGGGAATTGAGTCATGGTAGTTGGTAGAAGAAGAGATAGGGAATCTCCGAGATGCCGCCGCAGGCTGTAACCCTTGAACCCTTGGTTCAAGGTGAATGTGTCGTCATAGTTTTAAGGCTTCTCGGACGGACCGAGCATGCTCACCAACCATGGAGCGCCACATTCTTGTGGTATGAAATATCGGCTCAGGGGACTGGCCCGCTTGCAAACATCTCAGAGAAATTTTGTCTTCACAGTTACTCTACCATAGTCAACTGAGAAGTGTTATTCAAACTTTGGTCCCGGTCTTTCAGGACTGCGACCTTGATCAAGCAATGCCTGTTCAATGGTCTGCTGGAGCATTTTAATGCGCTGCTCCATGCTTGCCGCGTAATCGCGGGTCTTCGCTTTTTCCTGAGTCAGTTCATAGCTGATGTTCAACGCGGCGATGAAAACCAGCTGCTCAGTATTTGTGACTCTAGTGCGTTCTTTTAGATCTTGCAACCGCTGATTCAAATCGTCCGCAGCCTGATTCAAAGCATCCCTTTGTTCAGGCGGACAATTCACTCGCAGTGAACGGCCAAAAATCTGGAGATCGACGGGTTGTGCAGACATGCCACCTTCCTGCTGATTGACTGCGCTGCCTTCGCTTACTGCCCCGGGGGCTGCGAAGGGGCGACACTATAGCTACCCTGATGTGAAGATACAAGCCCTTTTCTGGTATCACCAGGGTCCAAAGTGGTAGCATATCATGAATATCCTCCCTTTGATGACGAATGCGTATGTCTATACAGAACGAAATGCCTGGTTACAAGGATTTAAACCAGTTACTGAACCAGCAGGGAGTCGGTCTAACCCCTGCCGAAATGCACGGTCTGATCAGCGGCATACTGTGCGGCGGAAACAGCGACAGCTCATGGCTGCCGCTGATCCACGACCTCACCAACGAAGGGCTGGCATTTGGCCACGAACTGGCGGAAGCGCTGCGTAAAATGCACGCCGCAACCAGCGATTCCCTGGAAGACGATGGCTTTCTTTTTCAGCTTTATCTGCCTGAAGGCGACGATGTCAGCGTCTTCGATCGCGCTGATGCGCTCGCGGGTTGGGTAAACCACTATCTGCTTGGCCTGGGCGTAACCCAGCCTAAACTGGATAAAGTGACCGGCGAAGCGGGTGAAGCGATCGACGATCTGCGTAACATCGCCCAGCTCGGCTACGATGAAGACGAAGACCAGGAAGAGCTGGAGATGTCTCTCGAAGAGATCATCGAGTACGTGCGCGTGGCGTCTCTGCTGTGCCACGACAACTTTACGCGCTCGCAGCCGACCGCGCCGGAAGTTCGCAAGCCAACATTACACTAAGAAAAATAACGCACAGGAGGGTGTCATGGTTATCTCCAGTCAAGAGTATTCTCGCCGTCGTCAGGCGCTGCTGGCAAAAATGCAGCCGGGAAGCGCTGCCCTGATTTTCGCCGCGCCGGAAGTGACGCGCAGCGCCGACAGCGAATACCCCTATCGCCAGAGCAGTGATTTCTGGTACTTCACCGGGTTTAACGAGCCGGAAGCGGTACTGGTGCTGATTAAAAGCAATGACACCCACAACCACAGCGTGATTTTCAACCGCGTGCGCGATCTGACCGCGGAAATCTGGTTTGGCCGCCGCTTAGGTCAGGAGGCGGCGCCGGAAAAACTGGGCGTGGACCGCGCGCTGGCCTACAGCGAAATCAACCAGCAGCTCTATCAACTGCTCAACGGCCTGGACGTGCTGTACCACGCGCAGGGTGAATACGCCTATGCGGATGAGATTGTTTTCACTGCGCTGGATAAGCTGCGTAAAGGCTCACGTCAGAATTTGTCTGCACCCGCAACCCTGACAGACTGGCGACCGGTGGTGCATGAGATGCGCCTGTTTAAGTCTGAAGAAGAGCTGAACGTGATGCGCCGCGCGGGCGAAATCAGCGCCCTGGCGCATACCCGCGCCATGGAAAAGTGCCGTCCCGGTATGTTCGAGTACCAGCTTGAAGGCGAAATTCACCATGAATTTAACCGTCACGGCGCGCGCTTCCCGTCCTATAACACCATCGTAGGCGGCGGGGAAAACGGCTGCATTCTGCACTACACCGAAAACGAAAGTGCACTGCGCGACGGCGATCTGGTGCTGATTGACGCCGGCTGTGAATATCAGGGTTACGCGGGCGACATCACCCGTACCTTCCCGGTGAACGGTAAATTCACCCCAGCGCAGCGTGAAATCTATGACATCGTGCTTGAGTCTCTGGAGACTGCGCTGACGCTGTTCCGCCCTGGCACCTCCATTCAGGAGGTTACGGGCGAGGTGGTGCGCATCATGATTACCGGGCTGGTGAAGGTTGGCATTCTGAAAGGCGATGTGGACACCCTTATAACCGAAAACGCCCATCGCCCGTACTTTATGCATGGCCTGAGCCACTGGCTGGGGCTGGATGTGCATGACGTGGGGGCATACGGTCCGGAACGTTCGCGCGTGCTGGAGCCAGGCATGGTGCTGACCGTTGAGCCGGGGCTGTACATCGCGCCGGATGCCGACGTGCCGGAACAGTACCGCGGGATCGGCATTCGTATTGAAGATGACATCGTCATCACCGAAACCGGTAACGAAAACCTGACCGCGACCGTGGTGAAAAAAGCCGACGACATCGAGGCGCTGATGGCGGCGGCACGCGGATGAGCGTAATCATCGTTGGCGGAGGCATGACCGGCGCTACTCTGGCGTTGGCTATTTCGCAGTTAACCCAGGGCCAGCTTCCGGTGCATCTGGTTGAGGCGGTCGCGCCGCAGGCGACCGATCATCCCGGTTTCGACGCCCGCGCTATCGCGCTGGCGCAGGGAACCTGTCAGCAGCTTGCGCGTATTGGGATCTGGCAGGCGATAGCGGATTGCGCGACGGCGATCGGCACCGTTCACGTCAGCGATCGCGGGCACGCCGGGTTTGTGACGCTGGATGCCCACGATTACCGGATCGAGGCGCTGGGGCAGGTTGTCGAGCTGCATGACGTAGGGCTGCGGCTGTTCCGTCTGTTACAGGACGCGCCTGGCGTCACGCTGCACTGTCCGGCGCGCGTCGCCAGCTTTAGCCGCCGTGACGAAGCCGTCAGCGTGACGCTGGACAACGGCACCACGCTGGAGGGGGAACTGCTGGTGGCGGCGGATGGTTCACGCTCCGCGATCGCCACGCAGTGCGGCGTCGAATTGCGCTCTGAACCCTATGGGCAGGTGGCGGTCATCGCTAACGTCTCTACGGCTGGCGCGCATAACGGCAGGGCATTTGAGCGCTTCACTGAGCACGGCCCGCTGGCCATGCTGCCGATGTCGAACGGGCGCTGCTCGCTGGTGTGGTGCCATGCGCAGGACCGGGCCGATGAGGTTCTCTCCTGGTCCGACGAACGTTTTAGTTCCGAGCTGCAAAAAGCCTTCGGCTGGCGGCTTGGGCGTATCACCCAGGCCGGAAAACGCGTGGCCTATCCGCTCGCGCTGACGACCGCATCGCAGACTGTCTCCCATCGCGTCGCTCTGGTCGGCAACGCCGCGCAGACGCTGCACCCCATCGCCGGGCAAGGCTTTAACCTTGGCCTGCGCGACGTGATGAGCCTGGCTGAGCTACTGGCGCAGACGTGGAGCGAACAACAGGATTGTGGCGCATACTCAGTGCTTAGCCATTACCAGAAACGACGTCAGGCGGACAAAGCGGCGACCATTGGCGTTACCGACGGTTTAGTCCACCTGTTTGCCAATCGCTGGGCACCGCTGGTTGCGGGTCGCAACCTTGGGCTGATGGCGATGGAACTGTTCATTCCGGCACGTGACGTGCTGGCGCAGCGGACCCTGGGTTGGGTCGCGCGTTAAGGAGTAATCACCGTGCAAAATGTTGATGTCGCCATTGTCGGCGGCGGAATGGTAGGACTGGCGCTGGCCTGTGGTTTACAGGGCAGCGGCCTGCGCGTGGCGGTGCTTGAGCAAAACGCGCCGCAGCCCGTGGCGCAGGATGCACCGCCGGAGCTGCGCGTCTCGGCGATCAATGCCGCCAGCGAAAAGCTACTGACGCACCTTGGCGTCTGGTCTGAAATCGTGGCGCTGCGTGCCAGCTGTTACCATGGCATGGAAGTGTGGGATAAAGACAGCTTCGGCCATATCGCGTTTGACGATGAAAGCATGGGCTACAGCCACCTTGGGCACATCGTTGAAAACGCGGTGATCCACCACGCGCTGTGGCAAAAAGCGCAGCAGTGCAGCGACGTCACGCTGATCGCACCGGCGAAACTTCAGCAGGTGGCGTGGGGCGAAAACGACGCGTTTATCACTCTTGAAAGCGGCGACATGCTGACCGCGCGGCTGGTAGTGGGTGCCGACGGCGCCAATTCCTGGCTGCGTAACAAAGCGGATATTCCGCTGACCTTCTGGGATTACCGTCATCACGCCCTGGTTGCCACAATCCGCACCGAAGAGCCGCACGGCGGCGTGGCGCGCCAGATTTTCCACAATGATGGCATTCTGGCCTTCCTGCCGCTTGCCGATCCGCATCTCTGCTCCATCGTCTGGTCTTTAGAGCCGGAGAAAGCGCAGCAGATGCAGGAGGCGACGCCGGACGCCTTTAATCAGGCGCTATGCGTGGCGTTTGATAACCGTCTGGGCCTGTGCACGCTTGAAAGCGAACGCCAGGCGTTTCCGTTAACCGGTCGCTACGCGCGTCAGTTTGCGGCGCACCGTCTGGCGTTGGTGGGGGATGCGGCGCATACGATTCATCCGCTGGCCGGGCAGGGGGTGAACCTCGGCTTTATGGACGCGGCCGAGCTGGTTGAAGAGCTGCGTCGTCTGCATCGGGAAGGTAAAGATATTGGTCAGCATCTGTATCTGCGTCGCTACGAGCGCAGCCGCAAACACAGTGCGGCGATGATGCTGGCGGGTATGCAGGGCTTCCGCGAGCTATTTGCCGGAGCGAACCCGGCGAAAAAACTGCTGCGCGATATCGGCCTCAAACTGGCCGACACCCTTCCCGGCGTCAAACCGCAGCTTCTTCGTCAGGCAATGGGCCTTAACGATCTTCCCGACTGGTTACGTTAATCTCGATCCCCGTCACACTTTATTTTCCCGGCCTTCGCGCCGGGGAAATCTCCTCGTTTGAAATAATCTAATTTCACGTCATTTTTCGCATTAGAAAATCTAATCTTACTCTTTTTATGTTACGGAAATTCGGCCCGTTTTTCCGCACGAAATATCACCATCTGCTAAATCCTGTTAGCTCGATGTTAATTTTATGCGGGTTTAATCGCATTTTACCAGTGAATAACTCTGTAGGCTTTTCAGCGATTTTTGGTCATAAGCTAATGTGATGACCCGTTTTACCTTATGGTTAACCGCCGGTTTCGGTGGTAAGTTCAGGTAAAAGAGAACGTTTGCGTCGGCCCTCGATCGCGAGGTCGACACCGGGTTTCACGGTGAATTTTTCAACGAGGAAAAGATGGCTCAACAGACTCCTTTGTACGAACAGCACGTGTTATGCGGCGCCCGCATGGTGGACTTCCACGGCTGGATGATGCCGCTGCACTACGGCTCGCAGATTGATGAGCACCACGCGGTGCGCACCGATGCCGGTATGTTCGACGTGTCTCATATGACGATTGTCGACCTGCGCGGAAGCCGCACCCGGGAGTATTTGCGTTATCTGTTGGCAAACGACGTCGCCAAACTAAAAACGCCGGGCAAAGCGCTCTATACCGGCATGCTTAATGCCTCTGGCGGCGTGATTGACGACCTCATCGTCTACTACTTCACCGAAGATTTCTTCCGCCTCGTTGTAAACTCCGCCACCCGCGAAAAAGACCTCTCCTGGATTTCCCAACACGCTGAACCTTACGCCATCGACATCACCGTTCGTGACGATCTGTCGCTGATTGCGGTGCAGGGGCCAAACGCCCAGGCGAAAGCCGCGTCTCTGTTCAGCGACGAGCAGCGCAAAGCAACCGAAGGCATGAAGCCGTTCTTCGGCGTGCAGGCGGGGGATCTGTTTATCGCCACCACCGGCTACACCGGTGAAGCGGGCTACGAAATTGCAATGCCAAACGAAAAGGCCGCCGATTTCTGGCGTGCGCTGGTGGAGGCGGGTGTGAAGCCTGCGGGCCTGGGCGCGCGCGATACGCTGCGTCTGGAAGCGGGGATGAACCTCTACGGTCAGGAGATGGACGAAGGCGTCTCACCGCTGGCAGCCAACATGGGCTGGACCATCGCGTGGGAACCGGCTGACCGTGATTTTATTGGCCGTGAAGCGCTGGAGATGCAGCGCGAGAAGGGCACTGAACAGCTGGTTGGCCTGGTGATGAAAGAAAAAGGCGTTCTGCGCGGCGAGCTGCCGGTGCGCTTCACCGATGCCGATGGCAATCATCGCGAAGGCGTGATCACCAGCGGAACGTTCTCCCCGACGCTCGGCTACAGTATTGCACTGGCACGCGTGCCAGCGGGGATTGGCGAAACGGCGGTGGTGCAGATCCGCAACCGCGAAATGCCGGTCAACGTGACCAAACCGATTTTTGTTCGCGCCGGTAAGCCGGTCGCCTAACTATTTTTATCAGGAGAACTTCAATGAGCAATGTGCCAGCAGAACTGAAATACAGCAAAGAACACGAGTGGCTGCGCAAAGAGGCGGACGGCACTTACACCGTTGGGATCACCGAGCACGCGCAGGAACTGCTGGGCGACATGGTGTTTGTTGACCTGCCGGAAGTGGGCGCAACCGTGAGCGCAGGCGACGACTGTGCGGTGGCGGAATCCGTTAAAGCGGCCTCTGACATCTACGCTCCGGTGAGCGGTGAAATTGTTGCCGTGAACGACGCGCTGAGCGACTCCCCGGAGCTGGTGAACAGCGAGCCTTATGAAGGCGGCTGGATCTTTAAGATCAAAGCCAGCGACGAAGCGCAGGTTGCCGCGCTGCTGGATGCGACCGCGTACGAAGCACTACTGGAAGACGAATAACGTTGTGCCGGATGGCGCTGCGCTTATCCGGCCTACAGATCTACGTAGGCCCGGTAAGCGTTAGCGCCACCGGGCAACAGCGTTACAGATAATTACGATTCACTGCACGTTTCAGGAACCATCGCTCATGACACAGACTTTAAGCCAGCTTGAAAACCGTGGCGCCTTCATTGAACGTCACATTGGGCCGGATGCTCAGCAACAGCAGGAGATGCTGAAGACAGTTGGCGCGGATTCATTAAACGCACTGATCGGCCAGATCGTGCCAAAAGACATCCAGCTTGCCACACCGCCGCAGGTAGGCGAGTCCACGACGGAGTTCGCCGCGCTGGCGGAGCTGAAGGCCATCGCCGGCCTTAACAAGCGCTATAAGTCTTACATCGGCATGGGCTACACCAACGTGCAATTGCCGCCGGTGATCCTGCGTAATATGCTGGAAAATCCGGGCTGGTACACCGCTTACACCCCGTATCAGCCAGAAGTCTCCCAGGGCCGTCTGGAAGCGCTGCTGAACTTCCAGCAGGTGACGCTGGATCTGACCGGTATGGATATCGCCTCTGCCTCGCTGCTGGATGAAGCCACTGCCGCCGCTGAAGCGATGGCGATGGCGAAGCGCGTGAGCAAGCTGAAAAACGCCAACCGCTTCTTCGTCGCGGCGGACGTGCATCCCCAGACGCTGGACGTGGTGCGCACCCGTGCGGAAACCTTCGGCTTTGAGGTGATTGTCGACGACGCTGACAAAGTGCTGGATCACCAGGACGTCTTCGGCGTGCTGTTACAGCAGGTGGGCACCACCGGGGAAGTGCATGATTACAGCGCGCTGATCGCCGAGCTCAAATCCCGTAAGGTTATTGTTAGCGTCGCCGCTGATTTTATGGCGCTGGTGCTGCTGACGGCGCCGGGTAAACAGGGCGCGGATATTGTCTTCGGCTCAGCGCAACGCTTCGGCGTGCCGATGGGCTACGGCGGCCCGCACGCGGCGTTCTTTGGCGCGAAAGATGAATTTAAACGTTCCATGCCAGGCCGTATTATCGGCGTATCGAAAGATGCCGCCGGTAACACCGCGCTGCGCATGGCGATGCAGACCCGCGAGCAGCATATCCGCCGCGAGAAAGCGAACTCCAACATCTGTACCTCGCAGGTGCTGCTGGCTAACATTGCCAGCTTATACGCGGTGTTCCACGGTCCGGCTGGCCTGAAACGCATTGCCAGCCGCATCCACCGTCTGGCCGATATCCTGGCCTGCGGTCTGCAACAGAAAGGTCTCAGACTGCGTCATGAGCACTACTTCGACACCCTCTGCGTCGAGGTGGCAGACAAAGCGGCCGTGCTGGCGCGCGCCGAGGCAGCACAAATCAACCTGCGCAGCGACATTCACAATGCGGTCGGTATTACGCTGGACGAAAGCACCACCCGTGACGATATCCTGACCCTGTTCAACGTATTGCTGGGTGACGCACAGGGTCTGGACGTTGATACGCTCGACAAAGAGGTTGCGCTCGACAGCCGCTCCATTCAGGAAAGCATGCTGCGCGACGACGCGATCCTGACTCACCCGGTGTTCAACCGCTATCACAGCGAAACCGAGATGATGCGTTACATGCACTCTCTGGAACGTAAAGATCTGGCGCTGAACCAGGCGATGATCCCGCTGGGCTCCTGCACCATGAAGCTGAACGCCGCGGCTGAGATGATCCCAATCACCTGGCCTGAATTCTCCGAGCTGCACCCGTTCTGCCCGGCTGAGCAGGCGGAAGGTTATCACATGATGATCAACCAGCTCTCCGACTGGCTGGTGAAGCTGACCGGGTACGACGCGCTCTGCATGCAGCCGAACTCCGGTGCGCAGGGTGAATACGCCGGTCTGCTGGCGATCCGTCACTATCACGAAAGCCGCAACGAAGGCCACCGCGATATCTGTCTGATCCCAAGCTCTGCCCACGGTACCAACCCGGCTTCTGCCCAGATGGCAGGAATGGAAGTGGTGGTTGTGGCGTGCGACAAAAACGGCAACATCGATCTGGCCGACCTGCGCGCGAAAGCCGAGCAGGCAGGCGACAAACTCTCCTGCATCATGGTGACCTACCCGTCCACCCACGGCGTGTACGAAGAAACGATCCGTGAAGTATGTGAAGTGGTGCATCAGTTCGGCGGCCAGGTTTACCTCGACGGCGCGAACATGAACGCCCAGGTGGGCATTACCTCTCCGGGCTTTATTGGCGCGGACGTGTCGCACCTCAACCTGCATAAAACGTTCTGCATTCCGCACGGCGGCGGCGGCCCGGGCATGGGCCCAATCGGCGTCAAAGCGCACCTGGCACCGTTTGTGCCAGGCCATAGCGTGGTGCAGATTGAAGGCATGCTGACCCGTCAGGGCGCGGTCTCCGCGGCACCGTTCGGCAGCGCCTCTATCCTGCCAATCAGCTGGATGTACATCCGCATGATGGGCGCGGAAGGGCTCAAGCAGGCCAGCCAGGTGGCGATCCTCAACGCCAACTACATCGCAACACGTCTGATAGACGCCTATCCGGTGCTCTACACCGGCCGCGATGGTCGCGTGGCGCACGAATGCATCCTCGATATTCGTCCTCTGAAAGAAGAGACGGGCATCAGCGAGCTGGATATTGCCAAGCGCCTGATCGACTACGGCTTCCACGCGCCAACCATGTCCTTCCCGGTTGCAGGAACGCTGATGGTTGAGCCGACCGAGTCTGAAAGCAAGGTGGAGCTGGATCGCTTTATCGACGCGATGCTGGCGATCCGCAGCGAAATCGACCGCGTGAAAGGCGGGGAATGGACGCTGGAAGATAACCCGCTGGTCAACGCGCCGCATACCCAGAACGAACTGGTGGCAGAGTGGAACCACGGTTATACCCGCGAGCTGGCTGTCTTCCCGGCAGGTGTGGCAAACAAATATTGGCCAACCGTGAAACGTCTTGATGATGTTTACGGCGACCGTAACCTGTTCTGCTCCTGCGTACCGATGAGCGAATACCAGTAACGTTGTTCCTGTAGTAACGTAGGCCGGGTAAGGCGAAGCCGCCACCCGGCTTTTTTATTGGGAGAAAAGAATGGCAATTGCATTGGTCACCGGCGCCAGCCGGGGTATTGGTAAAGCCACCGCGCTACAGCTGGCAAGCGAAGGCTACACCGTTGCGGTGAATTTTCATCACAACATCAAAGCCGCGACAGAGGTTATTAATCAGATCGTGGACGCGGGCGGTAAGGCCTTTGCCGTGCGCGCGGATATCAGCGATGAATCGCAGGTGATGGCGATGTTCGACAGCATCGATCGCGCAGGTGAGCCGCTCGCCGCGCTGGTGAACAACGCCGGGATTTTGTTTGAACAATCCTCCATCGAAAACCTCTCCGCTGAACGTATTAACCGCGTGCTGTCCACCAACGTCACTGGCTATTTTCTCTGCTGCCGTGAGGCGGTGAAGCGCATGTCGCATAAACACGGCGGCAAAGGAGGAGCGATTGTTAATGTCTCCTCGGCGGCCTCACGACTGGGCGCACCGGGGGAGTATGTGGATTATGCTGCCTCCAAAGGGGCCGTGGATTCCCTGACAACCGGCCTCGCGCTGGAGGTGGCGGCGCAGGGCATTCGCGTTAACTGTGTGCGGCCAGGCCTGATTTATACCGATATTCACGCCTCCGGCGGCGAGCCGGGGCGTGTGGATCGGGTGAAGTCGATGTTACCGATGCAGCGTGGCGGTCAGCCGGAGGAGGTCGCCCAGGCCATTACCTGGCTGCTGAGCGACAAAGCCTCCTATGTCACCGGTAGCTTCCTGGAGCTGGCTGGCGGGAAGTAACGCTACGACGCCAGCCACAGCCGCAGGCGCATTCCCCAGCCGCTGGTCCAGCCGGTGGTGATCGACTTCACTTCACCGTGAGAGATCACCACAAGCGTTGGCGTCACCTGAACGTCCCACTGACGCGCCAGTTCTCCGCTGGCGTCGTTGACCGTGGGCATCATCGCCTTCTTCTTTCTCATCCATGTTTCGAGCGTCGCGTTATCGCCCGAGCGCAGCGCAACCGACATCACGTTACCCCCGTCCGCGGCAATTGCCGCCACCGACGGCGTGGTGTAGCGGCAGACGCCGCACCATGTCGCCCAGACGTAGACCAGCAGCGGTCGCTCCTTACTCATGGCGATAAGATCGACGGGCTGACCGTCGAGGGTGTGCAGTGCCGTCGCGGAGAAATTCTGCGGCAGCGCGGGCTGGCGGAAATAGTCCACCGCCAGGCTCACGGCTACGCCAATCAGCAGCCACACGGCCAGCTCGCGCAGCAGGCGAGGAAGCTTACTTGCCACGGGCGTTTGCCAGCTGTTCTTTGACCAGCCCCTCCAGATCGTCATACGGGATTGCGCCCGCCACCATCTGGTCACCGATGATGGTCGCCGGGGTGCCCTGAATATTCAGCACCTGCGCCAGGATCAGGTTCATCTTTACGCTGTCCATAGTTTTATCATCGGTTTTAATGCTGTCCGTCCCGGTCTTCACCTGCGCGGCGGCGATGCTGGCGTCATCGTGATAGCCCTTTTTCATCATCAGCCGCTGGTGTAGTGCCCAGAATTGATCCGGCGCCTGCTGCCACGTTGAGAGCGCCGCTTTCGCGGCATTTACCGAGCTTTGTCCCTTGAACGGCAGCAGTTTGATGATGAGCTGCACGTCGGGATTATCGTGCACGATTTTCTCCAGCATTGGGTCGAACTGCTTGCAATACGGGCAGTTGTAGTCTGTGAAGGAGACGATGGTGAGCTTCGGCGATGTCGCGCCGGTTCGCGGGCTGTTGGGGTCGTTAAACAGCAGTTTTGCCAGCTGGTCGTTGGAAGCGTCATCTGACGGTGCGGCGAAACCGAACGTTGATAACGACAGCAGAAGTAAGGCAACGAAGGTTCTCATGTTATTTTCCTTTTGCATCGGACAGGGTGCTCAGCACCGCTTCGCGGCTTAACAACGCAGGCAGCACGTGGCCCTGCGGTAATCCCGGTCCGTAGATCTGGTTAAACGGCACGGCGGCGCTGCCGCGCGTGGTTAAAAACTGGCTGATGGTATCTGAGGGGCGGCTCCAGTCGCCGCGCAGGGCGACAACGTCCGGGGCGGAGAGCGCGACCTGCACGTCGTCGCGCAGCAGTACGTTGTATTTATTGGCTTTACAGGTCACGCACCAGTCGGCGGTCACGTCGACGAACACCCGTTTGTTCTCCGCCAGCGCGCGGACAATGGCCTGCTCGCTGAGCGGCTGCCAGTGAATACGATCGCGGCGGGAGCCCTCGCCGCCGGAGCCGGAAACAAACGCGACTACTCCGGCCACCAGTACAGCTAATACCCCGGCGCGCAGTGCCGTTTGCCAGCGGTAGCGCCAGGCGGTGACCAGCAGCAGCGCAAGGATCAGCAGCACGCCCAGCGTGATGACGGGCAGGCTGCCAATGTGCACCGTCAGCAGGCTCAGCAGCCACAGCGATGAGCCGAGCATCATCATCCCCAGCACTACGCGTACAACGTTCATCCAGCGCCCCGGACGCGGCAACCGCTGGGCCAGCCCCGGCCAGGCCGCCACCAGCAGCCACGGCAGGCTCATGCCGATACCCATCGCCAGGAAGATCCCCCACAGCAGGGGAAGCGGTGCCGCCAGCGCGACCGAGACCGCCGTCCCCAGGAACGGCGCGGTGCAGGGTGTCGCCAGCAGCGTGGCAAACGCGCCTTGCCAGAAATGACCCGCAAGCCCGTTGCCGCCGCGCGTGGCGAGGAAGGTGCTGGCGCCGGAAGGGAGACGGATTTCAAACAACCCCAGCAGGCTGGCGCTGAAAAGCACCATCACCAGCGCCATCGCACCAATAAACCACGGGTTCTGGAACTGGATCCCCCAGCCGAGCGCCTGATTGCCTAAACGTAATACCGTCATCATCAGCGCCAGTGCGAGGAACGAGATCACGATCCCGGCTACCGATGCAAGAAACTGCCTGCGCACCTGACCCCGCGCCTGCCGTTCGGTTTGCATCAGCGTGCCCAGCTTCATGGCCAGCACCGGCAGCACGCAGGGCATAACGTTAAGGATCAGACCGCCAGCCAGCGCCATCAGCAGCACCCAGCCTAACGGGAGCGTCGGCGCGGCGTTCCCCGGCTGAATGCTCAGGCTGGACTCCTGCGCCTGCCCGCTATCGGCCAGAACCAGTGACAGGGTTTTGCCGCTGAGGTTGGGCGCGGCCTCGCCCCAGCTGTCCGTCACGGGCACGGTGGCGACCAGCGAATCACCGCGCATGGTGAGGGCCGGTTTGCCGAAATCAACATCATCCATACCGTCGATAAACAGCGACGGCGCCTGCCAGCCTGCGTCACGCTGCGCCGTTACGGTCAGCTTGCCGGGGGCATAGGTGGCGTTAAGCGTTGAGGTCAACCCGCCGCTGAGCGGAAGGGTGCCCATGGCCCGACTGAAATCGTAATCAAAACCGGCACCTGCGGATGCGGTCATGTTCAGTGAAAACGGGTAGTCGGTAAGAATACAGACGTTGCTACAGGTGGAGAGCGTCAGCACGCCGCTCAGGATCGTCGGGACGTCGCCCCGCAGAGTGAGGGGAAAGCTGACATCGCCGTGATAGCCCTGCGTGGTGATGCCCGCGACGTCGAAACGCTGCGGCACAGGCCAGCGCCAGATCGCCTCGACGGGCTGATGCCATTTAATCGCGGGTGCGACGCCGCCTTCGCCCGGCGAGCGCCAGTAGGTTTTCCAGCCTTTTTGCAGGGCGACGTCCAGCAGCAGGCGGGTTTCGCCAGTGCTTTCAGGTTGCGCACGCAGCCTGACGCTGGCGTGCTGATTATCGGCGGCGCGCAGCCAGCCGCTGTCGGCAGCCTGGCTGAGGGGCAGCCATAGCCAAAGCAGGCAGACCAGCAGTCGCCTGAATACAGTAAACATAAATTTTCTCCGTAAATGATGAATTAACCTGAAGTAACAGGCGAAGGCTCATTCACGGAAGACGCATAATCGCAGATGCACCCTTAACCGGGGCGGGGAGATAACGCGGGGAGGCCACTGCCGTTCGCGGCGCGGTGGACTGGCTGCCAGCAACGCCAGCAGCAGGGTGACGGCAATCAGGGCGCCTTCAAACAAAACAGGCGGGACCGACATCAGCGACTTGGCGCTTAGCTCACACGGGGATACCGGTGCGTCGGCACTCTCCTGCCCCTGCTGGACAGACTGGCTCGTGGCGGTGACGTTCATGACAAGCGCGTGCATCCCGGCCATCCGCTGGGCGGTACATATCAGCACCACCAGACAGGCCAGGGCTACAAGCAGGATAGCGTTGCGTTGTCGCTTAATCATGTTCGCCTCAAATATTCAGGATGCCTATATTATCGGGCGAACATATTTTGGCAACGCAAAAGCTGTAAAGAAGTGTCTGGAAGATAAGCAGTTTGCCCTCTCCGCTTGCAGAGAGGGCAAGCCATTACAGCGTTTCGCCGTTGCTGGCAATGACGGTTTTATACCACTCAAAGCTCTTCTTACGGGAGCGGGACATGTCACCGGTGCCGTCGTCGTGCTTGTTGACGTAGATAAAGCCGTAGCGCTTGCTGTACTGGCCGGTGGTGAAGGAGACGCAGTCGATGCAGCCCCACGGGGTGTAGCCCATCAGATCCACGCCGTCCCAGGTCACCGCCTTCATCATCTCTTCCACATGGGCGCGCAGGTAGTCGATGCGGTAGTCATCGTTGATGCTGCCGTCCTCTTCCACCTTGTCGTAGGCGCCGAAACCATTTTCCACGATAAACAGTGGCTTCTGGTAGCGCTCGTACAGTTCACACAGCGAATAACGCAGGCCCACAGGGTCAATCTGCCAGCCCCAGTCGGACGCCTTGACGTGTGGGTTCGGCACGCTGCCCTCGAAGCCGGAAATGGCGTCACCGGTGCCGCCTTCCGCTTTGACCGCGTTGGTCATGTAGTAGCTGAAACCTAAGTAATCGCAGGTGCCTTCACGCAGGATCTGCTCGTCGCCTGCTTCCATTTTGATGGAGAAGCCACGGCGTTCCCACTCGTTCAGCACGTAAGACGGGTAGTAGCCGCGCAGCTGTACGTCGGTAAAGACGTAGCGCTCGCGCATGGATTCCTGAGCAAACATGACATCTTCTGGCTTGCAGGAGTACGGATAGAGCGCCACCATCGCCAGCATGCAGCCGACTTTCATCTCCGGGTTAATGCGGCGGGCGGCTTTCACCGCCAGCGCGCTGGCCACGAACTGGTGGTGCAGCACCTGGTACATGGTCTCTTCCGGGTTGTCGTGCTCGGTATAGACCACGCCAGAGCAGCAGTAGCCGAACAGCGGCGCACGCCAGTTGCGCTGGTTGTTGATTTCGTTGAAGGTCATCCAGTATTTGACCTTATTTTTGTAGCGCTCAAATACCACTTCCGAGAAGCGTACAAAGAAATCGACTACTTTACGGTTGGTCCATCCGCCGTATTCCTGAACGAGGTGCAGCGGCATTTCAAAGTGGGAGAGGGTGATCACCGGCTCGATGTTGTACTTCAGCAGTTCATCGAACATGTCGTCGTAAAACTTCAGCCCCTCTTCGTTTGGCTGAGTTTCGTCGCCTTTCGGGAAGATGCGCGTCCAGGCGATAGAGGTACGGAAACATTTGAAGCCCATCTCGGCAAACAGCTTGATGTCTTCTTTGTAATGGCCGTAAAAGTCGACGGCTTCGTGGTTCGGGTAATATTTGCCTTTAATCACTTCCTGCGTGATTTCACGCGGAACGCCGTGTGCGCCGCCGGTGAGCACGTCGCAAATGCTTGGCCCTTTGCCGCCTTTGTTCCAGCCGCCTTCAACCTGGTGCGCCGCCACCGCGCCGCCCCATAAAAAATCTTTCGGTAAAGTGAGTTTTTTCATCTTTGCTATTCTCAATTCAGGACTTATTGATTTCGAGTCTAGCAAAGCGGAAATAAATGTCACGATATAACATTTTGCGGAAATTGTAATTTGTCACATCAAAAAAACAGGATGTTTTATTCTGTTAATTTCTTCGCCAGTTTCCGGCCTAATGATTCCAGAATATAGATGACGGGAATTTGGGTGGTTATATCGTAAACGCCGCCTATGCGCGTTTGCGGGACATGCCATGAGAGATTAAAGTCCGCCAGTTTCGCGAGACGAGAATGTTCGTGGCTGGTGACAGAGAGCACCTTGCAGCGATGCAGGCTGAACTGGCTGGCGAAGCGCAGGATTTCCTCGGTTTCTCCGGAGACGGAAAGTACAATGGCCAGTGCATTTTTAGCCATATCGTTAGTGACCGGGAAATAAGGATCGTCGATATGGTTGCTGAATTTCCCGATATTTGAAAAGAAACGTGCGCCATATTTTGCCAGCGATCCGGACGTGCCTGCGCCAACAAAAATAATTCGTTCAGATGATAAAATAATATCGACGGCTTTATCTAATAACGCATCGAACTCTTCGTTATTTACGCTTTTAAAGAAGCTGATAATTTCACTGGCACCAAAATTCGCCTGCTGCGGCTCGTTCTGCTCCAGATAGAGTTTAAAGCGCACCCGAAATTCCGAGTAGCCTTCGCAGTTGAGCTTTCGGCAGAAGCGCAGGATAGTAGTGGTAGAGACTCCCGCCGCATCCGCCAGCTCGCGGATGGTCATGTACATCACTTTGTCACGGTTCTTAATGACATAGTTGTAGACCATCATTTCCAGATTGTTGAGGCTGGCAATGGCGGAATGGCTGAACATACTCACAATGGCTAAACTCGCTGTCGGACACTATCCCTGAAGCATACCATGATGACGAAGGGTGAGAGACGGATTTATCTCCTTGATTACTCAGCTGTTAATGAAATTATTTACATCTGTGCGGTGGGCTTTGTTTGTATTTATTTGATTTATAAAAATAAATTCTTATTGGGGATTTATTTTAGCTAACAGGTGTTCACTGGAATTATTCTCAGTTAGCATAGACTGGCGATGAATAATCATCTTTTGTTTTCCCGGAGTTAAGTATGGTGAGCAGACCATTAATCGCACAGGGATATTCGCTGGCTGAGGAAGTAGCCAACAGTATAAGCCATGGCATTGGCCTGGTGTTTGGGATTGTCGGCTTAGTATTGCTGTTGGTGCAGGCGGTAGATACCAACGCCAGCGCGATGGCCATTACCAGCTACAGCCTGTATGGCGGGAGTATGATCCTGCTTTTCCTTGCCTCAACGCTGTATCACGCTATTCCGCATCAACGGGCGAAGATATGGCTCAAGAAATTTGACCACTGCGCAATCTATCTTCTCATTGCAGGCACTTACACGCCATTTTTGCTGGTGGGGCTCAACTCACCGCTGTCGCGTGGCCTGATGATTGTAATCTGGAGCCTGGCGCTGCTGGGGATCCTGTTCAAGCTGACCATCGCGCACCGGTTCAAAGTGTTGTCGCTGGTCACCTATCTGACAATGGGCTGGCTGTCGCTGATTGTGGTGTATCAGTTAGCCATTAAGCTGGCGGTGGGGGGCGTGACGCTTCTGGCGGTGGGTGGAGTGATCTACTCGCTGGGCGTGATTTTCTACGTCTGCAAGCGTATCCCGTACAACCATGCCATCTGGCACGGCTTTGTGCTGGGCGGCAGCGTGTGCCACTTTCTGGCAATTTATCTGTATGTTGGTCAGGTGTAGTTTTTTTGTAAGGTGCGGTCTGATGCCCTCACCCCGACCCTCTCCACAGGGCTGAGGGTTTCCCACAAATTAATGCGAGCACTGAGCAATCCCCTCGCCCCTCCGGGGAGAGGGTTAGGGTGAGGGGAACATACGGCGGTGGTGGTCATTCCGTTCACTTTATGTTCC
>NZ_JBMKJI010000045.1:0-17614 GCF_049237025.1 Enterobacter cloacae complex sp. SYL001
TTTAAACTCTGCGCTGAAATTTCTTTTTTTCATTGAGGCACCTGTAATGTTCTGAGATGAGCATATCACCTCTGTTCAGGTGGCCAAATTCAGTAAACCACTACAGTATCGATTCAACTCGCGCATACAGATCAACTGACGGACACGTGATTCGATACCGACATCCATGACGTACTTCCTGAATTTTGGTGAAATCCAGAAAAGTAACTCCATGATATGGTCAAGTTTCTCGATCAAGCGATCGATTATGTCCTGCTTGTTTTGCACGCCTTCAGTCATCCACGCAGGTTCATTGTGAGAGATTCTGTTTCTGAACGAACGTACTTCCTCAATGCGACGACGAAGCGCATCTCGTTGATGAAACATAGCGTTTTTAGTTTCCTCTACTCTGGGAAGTTTGCGAAAGACTTTTGTAAGCTCATGTGGCCAAAGAAAATTTTTATCTGAACCATCATAAAAATGCTTATCAAGGAGATATTCCCAGGTCGCAAAATCGCATTGAGAAATGACCTGATCTACGGTTGGTATGGGGCTCGCAATTCCTTTGCTTTCAAGCGTGCGCTTAGCACTCTTCTTTGCATTTTTTATGCAGTCATGGAACTTACGCACTTGTTCTGCGGTTATCGGTTGGCCATTTTCATCATTAGCTTGCCTGCATGGAACAATCCCAAACCAATGTTCGTTGTTAGCACCTTGATACTTGGAGGATGCTACATGATGAAGCGCATTGCGTAGTGCTACTTCAACAAGTTGAATAAGAGGATAAAATGCCCCGACGATGGCAAGATTCCAACAATATGCCCCTAAAAGCTGGGCATCAGTTTGAGTTGCCATCGAAGTGGTATAGCTACTTAATCGAATACGGCTAAGTAAGCGGGTTGGTTCCGAGTAATCATAGGACTCAGGCATGGAAGTTCTGATCTGTTGAATTTAATGCATAAGATTCTAAATCTTCAGATGATTAATCTCTACATTTTGAATGCTTTCATGGACATATTTGGCTTTTGTTAAAAGGATATCCGATGGATGTACGTTGTACATCCATCGGATATCCTTGTATTGCTTGCTATACAAAAGATGGCCCGATATACTTTCTAGCGTAGCTAATTGAAAGTTCTTCTCCCACCTTGTCGTGGTGCCAGTTCTTCGATATAAAGCGAAAGGATACCGACCCCGGAATCATAAAAATGATCCCGGGGTTGTTTTTTTGCTGTTAAAGCCAGTTTAAGCTTCAAATGCCTACCGTACCTAAAGGAGTGCGCAACCAGCGCGGCGCTTTCAGCGTCTCACTGTAAAACCCCACTAAATCCTGCAACAAATCTCCTGCGACTCTTTCATCGCTCGCCGAGAGCGTTCGAGCCAACAGCATTTGCGTTAGCAGCTGGCAGTATCTCCCCAGTTGATCGATCTCCGGTTCAAAGACCGGCACGTCCAGCGGCAGGTCATCCACCGTCAGGCTGGCTTTTAAATATTCCGGAACAGGTTCAAGCAGCGTTGGCTGGAGCAGGGCGAGGCAGGCTGAGAGCCGTCCGCACAGCGCCATCTTCTGGGTTGGATCGTCACATTCAACCAGCACGTCAACAAACTGCGCGCAGTTGTCTGCCAGTTCGGTGAAATCGGTAGTGTGATCGAACGGGGTAGTGAATAAAGCGTGGGAAAAGTTAGGGGTAGTAGTCATATGACCGCCTCTGATGAGTAATGTGTATCCACCACTGGAGAGGCTAATCTCACGGGTGGTGGAACCAGACAGGGTTAGCCTTACCGGCCTCATCAGCTACCGGCGCGTCTTGCGACGCCCCCGCCTGGCCCACCATTGAAGTGTAGCTAAGCGCACGACACGATAACACTCGTGTCGCTGATGAGGTAGTTCAGGAGGCTAATCCTGACGCCTGATTTAGCAGGCGCGGCAAGAAGATACTGCGTTGGGGGCGGGGTGGCAAGAGAGGCTCTGGAAGGCGGCTCGCAAAACGAATGAATATTTTGAATTATTGAGGCACCAGATCTCAGTGACCGTATGTGTGTCGGGTGGCGCTTACGCTTACCCGACCTACAAAAAAATCAGGTCCCGTAGGCCGGGTAAGCGTAAGCGCCACCCGGCTTTTTTACATCTTCACCCTTTCATCCATGCCCGGATCCCATCCAGGAACATCTGCGTCGCCATCATCACCAGAATCAGCCCCATCAGGCGCTCAAGGGCGTTCACCCCTTTCTCACCCAGCAGGCGCAGGAAAAGCGACGACTGCAACAGGATAATAAATGTCCCGCCCCAGGCGATCAGCAGGGCAATGACCAGATGGCTCATCTGATTCGGATACTGATGCGACAACAGCATCAGCGTTGCCAGAATCGTTGGCCCGGCGACCAGCGGAATCGCCAGCGGCACGATAAACGGTTCTTCACCCGCAGGCAGGCCGCTGCTGCTGCCTTCCGCGCTCGGGAAAATCATCTTTATGGCAATCAGGAACAAAATGATCCCGCCGGAAATGGAGACCGTTTCGGCACGTAAGTTCAGGAAAGCGAGGATTTTTTCACCGGCGAACAGGAAGATAAACATCACCAGCAGGGCGATGAGCAGCTCGCGGATCATGATCGCCCGACGGCGCTTCGGCTCGGTGTGCTTCAGCACCGACATGAAGATCGGCAGATTACCGAGCGGATCCATAATCAGGATCAATAAAACCGCTGCGGAAATGATTTCACTCATCTTAAATTATCCCTGATACTTATTGTGGTCATTGCGATGATTAGCACTTTTTCTGATTGCCGGGCAATCATCGATTAATTTCGCTTGCGACTTTGGCAGCATTTTGTAATGTGAAGCATATCCCAGTTCAATACTGGCTTGCACAATCAGCACACACCCCTTGCAGGAAAAAAATGCTATGAAAAACGTTGGTTTTATCGGCTGGCGCGGTATGGTCGGCTCTGTACTCATGCAACGCATGGTTGAAGAGCGCGATTTCGACGCCATCCGCCCGGTCTTCTTCTCCACTTCCCAGCTCGGCCAGGCTGCACCGTCCTTTGGTGGTACCACAGGCACGTTGCAGGATGCTTACGATCTGGAAGCGCTGAAGGCACTCGACATTATTGTGACCTGCCAGGGCGGCGATTATACCAACGAAATTTATCCGAAGCTGCGTGAAAGCGGCTGGCAGGGCTACTGGATTGACGCGGCCTCTTCGCTGCGTATGAAAGACGATGCCATCATCATTCTCGACCCGGTTAACCAGGATGTCATTACCGACGGCCTGAACAACGGCGTGAAAACGTTTGTTGGCGGTAACTGCACCGTCAGCCTGATGCTGATGTCCCTCGGCGGCCTGTTCGCACAGGATCTGGTGGAGTGGGTCTCCGTAGCGACCTACCAGGCGGCGTCCGGCGGCGGCGCGCGTCATATGCGCGAGCTGCTGACCCAGATGGGCCAGCTGCACCAGAGCGTCGCGACCGAACTGGCAAACCCGGCGTCCGCGATCCTCGATATCGAGCGTAAAGTCACTCAGCTCACCCGCAGTGGCGAATTGCCGGTGGATAACTTTGGCGTACCGCTGGCCGGCGGCCTGATCCCGTGGATCGACAAACAGCTGGATAACGGCCAGACCCGCGAAGAGTGGAAGGGCCAGGCTGAGACCAACAAAATCCTCGCCACCGCGAACACCATTCCGGTTGACGGTCTGTGCGTGCGTATCGGCGCGCTGCGCTGCCACAGCCAGGCTTTCACCATTAAACTGAAAAAAGATGTGTCTATTCCGACCGTGGAAGAGCTGCTGGCCGCGCACAACCCGTGGGCGAAAGTGGTGCCAAACGATCGCGATATCACCATGCGCGAACTGACCCCGGCAGCCGTTACCGGCACGCTGACCACCCCGGTTGGCCGCCTGCGCAAGCTGAACATGGGACCGGAGTACCTCTCCGCGTTCACCGTTGGCGACCAGCTTCTTTGGGGTGCCGCCGAGCCGCTGCGCCGCATGCTGCGCCAGCTGGCGTAATAATTTGTTAAACACCGGGGGTGAATGTCACCCCCTTTTTTTGCGTACTACATGGAGTAAAACGCAGATGTCTTATTTTTTATCAGGAGGGCCCACGACGTTGGCTATGCTTTAAGGAAGATTTATTTCTCACCTGAGGGTAGGGCGGAGCAGAGAGGATTAACTGCACCGTTTAGGTCACATTAAAAGTCGTCCCGGAGCGCGTAAAAAGGGCGACATAAAAAAACAGGATGAATACCATGTCCGATCGTATTTCGAGAGACGTGATTAATGCGCTTATTGCGGGTCACTTTGCCGACCCCTTTTCTGTGCTAGGGATGCACCGTACAGAGGCCGGACTGGAAGTTCGGGCGCTGTTACCGGATGCAACAGAAGTGTGGGTTATCGAACCCAAAACCGGCCGCAAGGTGGGTAATCTGGAATGCCTCGACTCGCGTGGCTTCTTCTCGGGCGTCATGCCCCGCCGTAAAAATCCTTTTCGTTATCAGCTTGCCGTTATCTGGCACGGTCAGCAAAACCTGATTGATGATCCCTATAGCTTCGGCCCGCTCTTAAAAGAGATGGACGCCTGGCTGCTGTCCGAAGGGACCCATTTACGCCCCTACGAAACGCTGGGTGCCCATGCGGATACCATGGACGGTATCACCGGCACGCGCTTTGCCGTATGGGCGCCAAACGCCCAGCGCGTCTCCGTCGTCGGGCAGTTCAACTACTGGGACGGTCGTCGTCACCCCATGCGCCTGCGCCGGGAAACCGGCATCTGGGAGCTGTTTATCCCCGGCGCGCACAACGGTCAGCTCTACAAATTCGAGATGATCGATGCCAACGGCAAGCTGCGTATTAAATCCGACCCGTACGCCTTTGAGGCCGAACTGCGCCCGAATACCGCCTCGCTGATTTGCGGCCTGCCGGAGAAGGTTGTCCAGAGCGAGGAGCGCAAGCAGGCCAACCGCTTTGATGCGCCGATCTCCGTCTATGAAGTGCATCTCGGCTCCTGGCGTCGCCACACCGATAACAACTTCTGGCTGAGCTATCGCGAGCTGGCGGACCAGCTGGTGCCGTACGCCAAATGGATGGGCTTTACCCATCTGGAGCTGCTGCCAATCAACGAACACCCGTTCGACGGTAGCTGGGGCTATCAGCCGACCGGGCTATATGCGCCTACGCGCCGCTTCGGCACGCGCGATGACTTCCGCTATTTCATTGATGCCGCGCACGCCGCCGGACTGAACGTGATCCTCGACTGGGTGCCGGGCCACTTCCCGTCGGATGATTTTGCGTTGGCAGAGTTTGACGGTACGAAGCTGTACGAGCACAGCGATCCGCGCGAAGGCTATCACCAGGACTGGAACACGCTGATCTACAACTACGGTCGCCGTGAAGTGTCAAACTACCTGGTCGGAAACGCGCTGTACTGGATCGAACGTTTCGGCATTGATGCCCTGCGCGTCGATGCGGTGGCGTCGATGATCTACCGCGACTACAGCCGCAAAGAGGGTGAGTGGATCCCAAACGAGTATGGCGGGCGTGAAAACCTCGAAGCGATTGAGTTTCTGCGCAACACCAACCGCATTATCGGCGAGCAGGTGGAAGGCGCCGTGACCATGGCTGAAGAGTCAACAGACTTCCCGGGCGTTTCCCGTCCACCGGCAATGGGCGGCCTGGGCTTCTGGTACAAGTGGAACCTCGGCTGGATGCACGACACGCTCGACTACATGAAGCTTGACCCGGTTTATCGTCAGTATCACCACGATAAGCTCACCTTCGGGGTGCTCTACAACTACACCGAAAACTTCATGCTGCCGCTGTCGCACGATGAAGTGGTACACGGCAAGAAATCCGTTCTCGACCGCATGCCGGGGGACGCGTGGCAGAAGTTTGCCAACCTGCGCGCCTATTACGGCTGGATGTTCGCCTTCCCGGGCAAAAAGCTGCTGTTTATGGGCAACGAATTTGCGCAAGGGCGCGAATGGAACCACGACACCAGCCTTGACTGGCATCTGCTGGAAGGCGCGGACAACTGGCACCACGGCGTGCAGCGTCTGGTTCGCGACCTGAACCTGACCTATCGCCACCACAAAGCGCTGCACGAGCTGGACTTCGATCCGTACGGCTTTGAGTGGCTGGTGGTGGACGACCACGAGCGCTCGGTGTTTGTCTTTGTACGACGTGATAAAGCCGGTAACGAGATCATTGTTGCCAGCAACTTCACGCCGATACCGCGCGAACACTACCGCTTCGGCATAAACCAGCCGGGCAAATGGCGCGAAATCCTTAACACCGACTCCATGCACTACCACGGCAGCAACGCCGGTAACGGTGGCCTGGTACAGAGCGACGCCATCGAAAGCCACGGTCGTCCGAACTCCCTTGGCCTGACGCTGCCGCCGCTGAGCACAATCTGGCTGGTGCGGGAGGGAGAATGACGCAGCTCTCGGCAGGTAAACCCGAACCGCTCGGGGCGAGTTTTGACGGAAAGGGGGTGAACTTCACGCTCTTTTCTGCCCACGCTGAGCGGGTGGAACTCTGTGTGTTTGACGGGGAAGGTAACGAGCACCGTTACGATTTACCGGCGCGCACGGGGGATACCTGGCATGGCTACCTGCCCGGAGGACGGCCGGGGGTGCACTACGGTTTTCGCGTTCACGGCCCCTGGGAGCCCTCTCAGGGGCACTGGTTTAACCCGGCGAAGCTGCTGATTGACCCATGTGCGCACCGCGTGGACGGCGAGTTTAAAGACGACCCGCTGTTCCACGTTGGCTACGGCGAACCAGACCACCGCGACAGCGCACCCGTCGCGCCCAAAAGCGTGGTGGTACACGATCTCTACGACTGGGAAGACGATGCCCCGCCGCGCACGCCGTGGGGCAACACCGTTATTTATGAAGCCCACGTCAAAGGGCTGACGTATCTGCATCCGTCAATCCCCAAAGATATGCGCGGTACCTACAAAGCGCTTGGGCATCCGACGATGGTCGCGTACCTGAAGCACTTAGGGATCACCGCCCTGGAGCTGTTGCCCGTGGCGCATTTTGCCAGCGAGCCGCGGCTGCAGCGTCTTGGGTTAAGCAACTACTGGGGCTACAACCCGCTGGCGATGTTCGCCCTCGACCCGCGCTACGCGGTGCATCCGGAGAAGGCGCGGGATGAGTTTCGCGATGCGGTGAAGGCGCTTCACGCGGCGGGTATCGAGGTCATTCTGGACGTGGTGTTGAACCACAGTGCAGAAAGCGATCTTGATGGCCCGACGCTCTCACAGCGCGGAATCGATAACCGTAGCTATTATTGGATCAGGGACGACGGCGATTACGAGAACTGGACCGGGTGCGGTAACACCCTCAACCTCAGTCATCCGGCCGTTACGCATTACGCGTACGAGTGCCTGAAATACTGGGTTGAGACGTTCCACGTGGACGGTTTTCGTTTCGACCTGGCGCCGGTAATGGGGCGCACCCCGGCGTTCAGCCAGCAGGCGCCGCTGTTTGAGGCCATCAAAAACTGTCCGGTGCTTTCAAAGGTGAAGCTGATTGCGGAGCCCTGGGACATCGGCGAGGGCGGCTATCAGGTGGGGAACTTCCCGCCGCTGTTTGCCGAGTGGAACGACCACTTCCGCGATGCCGTCCGCCGCTTCTGGCTGACGCGCGATCTGTCGCTGGGGGAGTTTGCCGGTCGCTTTGCCGGCTCCAGCGATCTCTTTAAGCGTGACGGCAAACGTCCGTCGGCCACCATTAATCTGGTGACGGCGCACGACGGTTTTACGCTGCGCGACTGCGTTTGTTTCAATCAGAAACACAATGAGGCAAACGGCGAAGAGAATCGCGATGGGACTAACAACAACCATAGCTTTAACCATGGTATAGAAGGGTTAGGCGGAAGTCTGGATGTGATCGAGCGGCGACGCGCCAGCGTTCATGCGCTGCTGACGACGCTTTTGTTGTCGCAGGGCACGCCGATGCTGCTGGCGGGCGATGAGCACGGTCACAGCCAGCACGGCAACAACAACGCCTATTGCCAGGACAACACCCTGACCTGGCTCAACTGGGAAGAAGCGAACAGCGGGTTGACCCATTTCACCGCGGCGCTGATCCATCTTCGCCAGCACATCCCCGCGCTCACCGCCGACTGCTGGTGGGAAGAGGGCGACGGCAACGTTCGCTGGCTGAATAAAGACGCGCAACCGTTAAGCGCGCAAGAGTGGCAACACGGCATACCCTGTCTGCAAATCCTGCTTTCGGATGCGTGGCTGGTGACGCTGAACGCGACGGATGACGTCGCAGAGATTGTTTTACCTGACGGGGAATGGCGAGCCATTCCTCCCTTTGCCGGAGCGGATAATCCGGTTGTTATGGCTGTCTGGCACGGGCCTGCGCACGGAGTGTGCGTATTCCAAAGATGATAAAAAAGGAGTTAGTCATGGTTAGATTAGAGAAGAACGATCCGTTAATGTTGGCGCGCCAGCTACCATTAAAAACAGTTGCCCTGATCCTCGCGGGCGGGCGTGGTACCCGTCTGAAAGATTTGACCATCAAGCGCGCCAAACCGGCCGTTCACTTTGGTGGTAAGTTCCGTATTATCGATTTTGCACTCTCCAACTGCCTGAACTCAGGCATTCGCCGTATTGGCGTCATTACCCAGTATCAGTCGCACACGCTGGTGCAGCACATTCAGCGCGGCTGGTCATTCTTCAGCGAAGAGATGAACGAGTTTGTCGATCTGCTCCCGGCGCAGCAGCGCGTTCACGGGGAGAACTGGTACCGCGGCACGGCGGATGCCGTGACCCAGAACCTCGACATCATTCGCCGCTACAACGCGGAATACATCGTTATCCTCGCCGGGGACCACATCTACAAGCAAGATTACTCCCACATGCTGATCGACCACGTCGAAAAAGGTGCGCGCTGCACCGTGGCGTGTCTGCCGGTGCCTGTTGCAGAAGCAACCGCGTTTGGCGTGATGCATGTAGATGGCGACGACAAGATTATCGACTTTGTCGAAAAACCGGCGAATCCGCCAACCATGCCGGGAGACGACACCAAATCGCTCGCCAGCATGGGGATCTATGTCTTTGATGCCGATTATCTTTATGAGCTGCTGGAAGAAGACGACAAAGACGAAAACTCCAGCCACGACTTCGGTAAAGACATCATCCCGAAAATTACCAAAGCTGGCATGGCGTATGCACATCCTTTCCCGTTGTCCTGCGTGCAGTCCGATCCGAATGCGGAACCTTACTGGCGCGACGTCGGCACGCTGGAAGCGTACTGGAAAGCCAACCTCGATTTGGCATCTGTGACGCCTGAACTGGATATGTACGACCAGAACTGGCCGATTCGCACCCATATGGAATCGCTGCCGCCGGCGAAGTTCGTCCAGGATCGCTCCGGCAGCCACGGTATGACGCTGAACTCGCTGGTCTCTGGCGGGTGCATTATCTCCGGTTCGGTGGTGGTGCAGTCCGTGCTGTTCCCGCGCGTGCGTATAAACTCATTCTGTAATATCGATTCGGCAGTCCTGCTGCCGGATGTCTGGGTAGGGCGCTCATGTCGTCTGCGTCGCTGCGTTATCGACCGTGCCTGCGTCATTCCCGAAGGGATGGTGATTGGGGAAAACGCGGAAGAAGATGCACGTCGTTTCTACCGATCGGAAGAGGGGATCGTGTTAGTAACACGGGAAATGTTGCGGAAGCTGCAAATCAAACAGGAGCGATGATGCAGGTTTTACACGTATGTTCTGAGATGTTCCCGTTGTTAAAAACGGGCGGACTGGCGGATGTTCTTGGTGCATTACCGGCGGCGCAAATTGCCGGAGGGGTGGATACCCGCGTGTTGTTACCCGCTTTTCCGGATATCCGGCGTGGTATTCCCGATGCGAAGGTTGTTACCCGCCGCGAGACCTTCGCGGGACGTATCACCCTGCTGTTTGGACATTACAATGGCGTAGGGATTTACCTGATCGATGCGCCGCATTTATACGACCGACCCGGCAGCCCGTATCACGATACCAACCTGTACGCCTATACCGATAACGTGCTGCGCTTTGCCCTGCTCGGCTGGGTGGGGGCGGAGATGGCCGTCGGGCTGGATCCGTTCTGGCGTCCGGACGTGGTGCACGCGCACGACTGGCATGCGGGGCTGGCTCCTGCGTATCTGGCGGCGAAAGGGCATCCGGCGAAATCGGTGTTTACGGTGCACAACCTGGCGTATCAGGGCATGTATTACGCGCATCATATGAATGACATCGATCTGCCATGGTCGTTCTTTAACATGCACGGACTGGAGTTTAACGGACAGATTTCGTTCCTGAAGGCCGGTCTGTACTACGCCGACCACATCACGGCGGTCAGCCCAACCTACGCGCGGGAAATTACCCAGCCGGAGTTCGGTTACGGTATGGAAGGGCTACTGCAACAGCGCCACCGTGAAGGTCGTCTGTCGGGAATTCTGAACGGCGTGGATGAACAGATCTGGAATCCGGAAACGGACCTCCTGCTGGCAGCGCGCTATGGTCGCGACTCCGTGGAGGACAAAGCGGAAAACAAGCGTCAGCTACAGATTGCGATGGGGCTGAAGGTCAACGACAAGGTACCGCTGTTTGCGGTGGTCAGCCGCCTGACCAGCCAGAAAGGGCTGGATCTGGTGCTGGAAGCGCTGCCGGGATTACTGGAGCAGGGTGGGCAGCTTGCGCTGCTCGGCGCGGGCGACCCGGTATTGCAGGAAGGTTTCCTCGCGGCCGCGGCGGAACATCCGGGGCAGGTGGGCGTGCAGATTGGCTATCACGAAGCGTTCTCGCACCGCATCATGGGCGGCGCAGACGTGATTCTGGTGCCGAGCCGTTTCGAGCCCTGCGGCCTGACGCAGCTCTATGGTCTGAAATACGGCACGCTGCCGCTGGTACGCCGCACGGGCGGGCTGGCGGATACGGTGTCTGACAGCTCCCTGGAAAACCTGGCGGATGGTATCGCCAGCGGGTTTGTTTTCGAGGACAGTAATGCCTGGTCGCTACTTCGGGCGATCCGGCGTGCTTTCGTCTTGTGGTCCCGTCCATCCCTGTGGCGTTACGTACAACGTCAGGCGATGTCCATGGACTTTGGCTGGCACGTTGCGGCGCAGTCCTACCGCGACCTTTATCAACGCTTGATGTAACGAGGCGAAGTTACTGATATGAATGCTCCATTTAGCTACTCTTCCCCCACGCTCAGCGTTGAGGCGTTGAAACACTCCATCGCCTATAAGCTGATGTTTACCATTGGGAAAGATCCCGTTATTGCCAACAAACATGAGTGGCTGAACGCCACGCTGTTTGCGGTGCGTGACCGTATGGTCGAACGCTGGCTGCGCTCCAACCGCGCCCAGCTCTCGCAGGAGACGCGACAGGTGTATTACCTGTCGATGGAGTTTTTGATTGGTCGCACCCTCTCCAATGCGCTGTTATCGCTCGGGATTTATGACGACGTCAAAAACGCACTGGAAGAGATGGGGCTGGACTTAGAAGAGCTGATTGACGAAGAGAACGACCCGGGGCTGGGTAACGGTGGTCTCGGGCGTCTTGCCGCCTGCTTCCTCGATTCACTGGCGACGCTGGCGCTGCCGGGACGCGGGTACGGTATTCGCTACGACTACGGCATGTTCAAGCAGAACATCGTTGATGGGCGTCAGAAAGAGTCGCCGGACTACTGGCTGGAGTACGGTAACCCGTGGGAGTTCAAGCGCCACAACACGCGCTACAAGGTGCGTTTTGGCGGGCGTATTCAGCAGGAAGGGAAAAAATCCCGCTGGGTGGAAACCGAAGAGATCCTCGCCGTGGCCTATGACCAGATTATCCCCGGCTACGACACCGATGCGACCAACACGCTGCGCCTGTGGAACGCGCAGGCCAGTAGCGAGATCAACCTCGGTAAATTCAATCAGGGTGACTACTTCGCGGCGGTGGAAGATAAAAACCACTCTGAGAACGTGTCCCGCGTCCTGTATCCGGATGACTCGACCTACTCGGGCCGCGAGCTGCGTCTGCGTCAGGAGTATTTCCTCGTCTCGGCAACGATTCAGGATATCCTTAGCCGTCACTATCAGCTGCACAAAACCTATGCGAATCTGGCGGAGAAAACGGCGATTCACCTCAACGATACCCATCCGGTGTTGTCGATCCCTGAGCTGATGCGCCTGCTGATTGACGAGCATAAGTTCAGCTGGGATGACGCGTTTGAAGTGACCTGCCAGGTGTTCTCGTACACCAACCATACGCTGATGAGTGAAGCGCTGGAGACGTGGCCTGTGGATATGCTCGGCAAAATTCTGCCGCGCCACCTGCAAATCATCTTCGAGATCAACGACTACTTCCTCAAGACCTTGCAGGAGCAGTACCCGAACGATACCGGCCTGCTGAGCCGCGCCTCGATCATTGATGAATCCAATGGTCGCCGCGTACGCATGGCCTGGCTGGCGGTGGTGATCAGCCATAAGGTTAACGGGGTTTCAGAGCTGCATTCGAACCTGATGGTGCAGTCGCTGTTTGCAGACTTTGCGAAGATCTTTCCGACGCGTTTCTGCAACGTGACCAACGGCGTCACCCCGCGCCGCTGGCTGGCGCTGGCGAACCAGCCGCTGTCTGACGTGCTGGACGAAAATATCGGCCGCACCTGGCGCACCGATTTGAGCCAGCTGAGCGAGCTTGAGCAACACATTGATTTTCCGACGGTGAACAAAGCCGTACGGGAAGCCAAGCTGCTGAACAAGAAACGGCTGTCAGTCTGGCTGGCGATGCATCTCAACGTGGTGGCGAACCCGAAAGCGCTGTTCGACGTGCAGATCAAACGTATCCACGAGTACAAGCGTCAGCTGATGAACGTCCTGCACGTCATCACTCACTACAACCGCATTAAGGCTGACCCGACAGCGGAGTGGGTGCCGCGCGTGAAAATCTTTGCCGGTAAGGCGGCCTCCGCGTACTACATGGCGAAGCACATCATTCATCTTATCAACGATGTGGCGAAGGTAGTGAACCAGGATCCGGACATTGGCGACAAGCTGAAAGTGGTGTTTATCCCGAACTACAGCGTAAGCCTGGCGCAGCTGATTATTCCGGCGGCGGATCTCTCTGAGCAGATTTCCACGGCGGGGACGGAAGCATCCGGCACCAGCAACATGAAGTTTGCCCTGAACGGCGCGCTGACCATCGGCACGCTGGACGGCGCAAATGTCGAAATGCTGGAGCATGTGGGCGCGGAGAATATCTTTATCTTCGGGAATACGGCGGAAGAGGTGGAGGCGCTGCGCAAGCAGGGCTACTCGCCGCGTGAGTATTATGAAGAGGATGAAGAGTTACGCCAGGTGCTGACGCAAATCGCCACCGGGGTGTTTAACCCTGAGGAGCCTGGGCGCTATCGTGACCTGGTGGACTCGCTGATTAACTTTGGCGATCATTATCAGGTGCTGGCGGATTACCGCAGCTACGTGGATTGTCAGGATAAGGTGGACGAACTGTACCGTCAGCAGGAGAAGTGGACCAGCGCCGCGATGCATAACATCGCCAACATGGGATACTTCTCGTCAGACAGGACCATCAAAGAGTATGCCGAGAATATCTGGCATATTGATCCGGTGAGGTTGTAAAACAAAGCCGGGTGGCGGCTCCGCCTTACCCGGCCTACTCGATCCTGTAGGCCCGGTAAGCGCAGCGCCACCGGGCATTTTTTGTCACCCTCAGGACGCCAGTGACAATTCACGCTTTCCCGCATGCTGTTGCAACCATTGCGCCACGCGAGACTGCTGCTCGGCATTCAGCCACATCCCTTCTTTAGTACGACGCCAGATGGCATCGTCCAGACGGCGCACCCATTCGTGTTCCACCAGGTAGCGCAGTTCCGCTTCGTACAGCTCATGGCCAAAATGCTCGCCCAGATCGGCAATCTCTTTTGCGTCGCCGAGGAACAGTTCGGTATTGCTGCCGTAGGTGCGGGCGTAGTGGCGCGCCATTCCTTCGGTAATGAACGGGAAGCGGCGACGCAGCTTCGCGGCGTAATCGTCGCGGTTATTGCCGATATCGCCGCCAGGCAGCACGGCGCCTTTCGTCCACGCCGGGCCGATGCCTTTGTAATACGGCGCCAGTTTCTCCAGCGCATGCTCCGCCAATTTACGGTAGGTGGTGAGCTTACCGCCAAACACCGACAGCAGCGGCGCCTGACCGTCCACGTCATGAATATCAAGCGTATAGTCACGGGTGATGGCCTGCGGTGAGTCAGACTCGTCATCACACAGCGGACGCACGCCGGAGTAGGTCCAGACCACGTCATCGCGCGCCAGCTGTTTCTTAAAGTGTGCGTTGTACACTTTCAGCAGGTAGCTGACTTCGCTCTCTTCAATCTCAACGTTTTTCGGATCGCCCTTGTACTCCACGTCAGTGGTGCCGATGATGGAGAACTCGTCCATCCACGGGATCACAAACACGATGCGCTTGTCTTCGTTTTGCAGGATATAAGCCTGCTTCTGGGTATGCACGCGCGGCACCACAATGTGGCTGCCCTTGATCAGGCGGATGCCGTACGGAGAAGGCAGGTGCATACCGTCATCGAAGAACTGTTTCACCCACGGGCCGGTGGCGTTCACCAGGCCGCGCGCTTTCCAGCTAAACTTCTCGCCGGTATCCACGTCTTCCGCTTCCACAATCCACAGGCCGTTTTCGCGGCGCGCGGCGATCGCGCGGGTACGGGTTTTCACCTCGCCGCCTTTCTTCTCGACCATCTGCGCGTTAGCCAGCACCAGACGCGCATCGTCCACCCAGCAGTCGGAATATTCGAAACCGCGCACGATTTCAGGCTTAAGGACCGATTCTGAGCCAAAACGCAAACCGGTCGAACCCGGCAGGCTGGTGCGTTTACCCAGATGATCGTACATGAACAGGCCAATGCGGATCATCCACGCCGGACGCAGGTGCGGGCGGTGAGGCAGGCGGAAGCGCATCGGGATCGCCAGATGCGGAGCCATTTTCAGCAGCACTTCGCGTTCGGCCAGCGCTTCGCTGACCAGTCGGAATTCGTAGTGTTCCAGGTAGCGCAGGCCTCCGTGGATCAGCTTGGAGCTGGCGGACGACGTCGCGCAGGCGAGATCGTTAGCTTCCAGCATCAGCACGGATAAACCGCGTCCTGCGGCATCAACCGCAATACCGGCACCGTTGATGCCCCCGCCTATCACAATCAGATCTTTGGTTTCCATAACACCCTCATGCACTTTCGTTAAAGCTCAAAAATGTTCGATATCGCTCATAATAGCAAAGGAACGCGCTTTTGGTAACATCAAAAAAACAATTTAGAGTGATATGGATAACATAATGGCGTTTACCCGCCGCCAGGACGTACACTACGGGGTAAAATGGTGCGGTCTGATGCCCTCACCCCAGCCCTCTCCCACGGGGAGAGGGTGATCCGTTTCCCTCTCCCTCCGGGAGAGGGTAGGGTGAGGGGAAAACCGCACCACACCTGAATATAAGATGAGAACACCATGGATCAGTTTGAATGTATTAACGTAGAAGAAGCCCATCAGAAGATGCACCAGAAAACCGCGGTGCTGGTGGATATCCGCGATCCGCAGAGCTTTGCGATGGGCCACACGCCGGGCGCGTTCCATCTCACCAACGACACGCTGGGCGCGTTTATGCGCGATAACGACTTCGACACGCCGGTGATGGTGATGTGCTATCACGGCAACAGCAGTAAAGGCGCGGCGCAGTATCTGCTCCAGCAGGGTTACGACGCGGTATACAGCGTCGACGGCGGCTTTGATGCATGGCATCGTCATTTCCCGGCAGAAGTTGAATACGCGTTTGAGCGCTGATCCCGCTATACTGTCCCCTTTTGTGTGGAAATAAGCGACCGCTGCCCATGTTGATGATCACCTCTTTTAGCAACCCGCGCGTCGCCCAGGCGTTTGTCGACTATATGGCGACGCAGGGCATTATCCTGACTATTCAGCAGCATACACAGACGGATGTCTGGCTGGCAGACGAAAGCCAGGCTGGGCGCGTGAACGCCGAGCTGGCGCGTTTCCTGGAAAACCCGGGCGACCCGCGTTATCTGGCAGCAAGCTGGCAATCCGGCCAGACCGACAGTGGCCTGCACTATCAACGTTTTCCGTTTCTCGCCACCCTCCGCGAGCGCGCAGGACCGTTTACGCTGCTTTTGATGGCAGCCTGCATCATCGTCTTCATTATTATGAACGTGGTGGGCGACCAGAGCGTGATGATTGCCCTCGCATGGCCGTACGATCCCTCCCTGCAATTTGACGTCTGGCGCTACTTCACGCATGCGCTGATGCACTTCTCGGTGATGCATATCCTCTTTAACCTGCTGTGGTGGTGGTATCTCGGCGGAGCAGTGGAGAAGCGGCTCGGCAGCGGCAAGCTGATTGTGATCACCCTTATCAGCGCCCTGTTAAGCGGCTATGTGCAGCATAAATTCAGCGGTCCGTGGTTTGGCGGGTTATCCGGCGTGGTGTACGCCCTGATGGGTTACGCCTGGCTCAGAGGCGAGCGCGACCCGGAAAGCGGCATCTATTTACAACGTGGATTAATAACCTTTGCGTTAATATGGCTTATTGCCGGATGGTTTGATCTGTTTGGTATGTCTATCGCCAATGGTGCGCACGTTACCGGCCTGGCGGTCGGGCTGGCGATGGCGCTGGCCGATACGCTCCATGCGCGAAAACGAACATAATTCCCAGGGATATTTCATGAAACAAACACAACGTCATGACGCCATTATCGAACTGGTAAAAAAACAGGGATACGTCAGTACTGAAGAGCTGGTGGAGCAGTTTGCCGTCAGCCCGCAAACCATCCGTCGTGACCTCAACGACCTGGCCGATCAGAACCGTATTCTGCGCCATCACGGCGGCGCGGCGCTGCCGTCCAGCTCGGTGAACACCTCATGGCATGACCGTAAGGCGACGCAAACGGCAGAGAAAGAGCGTATCGCCCGTAAAGTGGCGAGCCAGATCCCGAACGGCGCGACGCTGTTTATTGATATCGGCACCACGCCGGAAGCGGTCGCCCATGCGCTGCTGAATCACGAGAACCTCCGCGTGGTGACCAACAACCTGAACGTGGCTAACACGTTGATGCAGAAAGACGATTTTCGCATCATCCTCGCGGGCGGCGAACTGCGCAGCCGCGACGGGGGCATTATCGGCGAAGCGACGCTCGATTTTATCTCTCAGTTCCGCCTCGACTTCGGCATTCTGGGGATCAGCGGCATCGACACCGACGGCTCGCTGCTGGAGTTTGATTACCACGAGGTGCGCACCAAGCGCGCGATTATTGAGAACTCGCGCCACGTGATGCTGGTGGTGGATCACTCGAAATTTGGCCGCAATGCGATGGTCAACATGGGCAGCATTAGCATGGTGAATGCGGTCTACACCGACGAGATGCCGCCGGCGGGCGTGTTGCAGGTGATTAAGGATAACAATTTGCAGCTGGAGTTGTGCTAGCGGTGGTGTCGGGTGGCGCTGCGCTTACCCGACCTACAAATTGTTCTCCCTCTCCCTGTGGGCTGAGGGTTCCCCACAAATTAATGCGAGCACTGAGCAATCCCCTCGCCCCTCCGGGGAGAGGGTTAGGGTGAGGGGAACATACGGCGG
>NZ_JBMKJI010000046.1:0-11136 GCF_049237025.1 Enterobacter cloacae complex sp. SYL001
ACGGAATGACCACCACCGCCGTATGTTCCCCTCACCCTAACCCTCTCCCCGGAGGGGCGAGGGGATTGCTCAGTGCTCGCATTAATTTGTGGGGAACCCTCAGCCCAAAGGGAGAGGGCCGGGGTGAGAGGAGAAGTTCGCACTCAGCGGCGAACCGGCGCCCCATCCGCCACATAATACGCCGCCGTGCTCTTCGCCAGCGGCTCGCGCCCGCGAATGGCGTCGGCAATCTTCTCACCAATCATGATGGTGGTGGCGTTCAGGTTGCCAGTGATAATTTGCGGCATAATCGACGCATCTACCACGCGTAACCCTTCCAGCCCGTGAACGCGGCCTTCGCCATCGACCACCGCCATGTCGTCGTAGCCCATCTTGCAGGTGCCGCACGGATGGAAGGCGGTTTCGGCGTGGTTACGCACGAACTCGTCCAGCTGTTCGTCGGTCTGGCATTCGACGCCCGGGCTGATTTCGCGACCGCGATACTTGTCCAGCGCGGGCTGGTGCATGATCTCACGGGTGATGCGGATCGCGTCGCGGAACTCCTGCCAGTCCTGCTCGTGGGACATATAGTTGAACAGGATCGCCGGATGCTGATGCGGGTCGCGGGACTTAATCCGTACGTGCCCGCGGCTCGGCGAGCGCATGGAGCCGACGTGGCACTGGAAGCCGTGTTCTTTCACCGCGTTCGAGCCGTTGTAGTTAATCGCTACCGGCAGGAAGTGATACTGAATGTTCGGCCACTCGAACTCCTCGCGGCTGCGGATAAACCCGCCCGCTTCGAAGTGGTTGCTCGCACCCACGCCGGTGCCGCCAAACAGCCACTCCGCGCCAATCTTCGGCTGGTTCCACCACTGCAGGGCAGGGTAGAGGGAAACGGGCTCTTTGCATTCATACTGAAGGTACATCTCCAGGTGATCCTGCAAGTTTTCCCCCACGCCGGGTAAATCATGTACCAGCGGGATATCAAACTGCTTCAGCAGTTCAGCTTTACCCACGCCGGAGCGCTGGAGGATCTGCGGAGACGCAATAGCGCCCGCGCACAGCAGTACCTCTTTCTTCGCTGTCGCTTTTGAAGGAATGGTGCTTTCGCCTTCCAGCCACTCGACGCCCACCGCGCGCTTGCCGTCAAAGATAATGTGATCGGTCATGGCGTGGGTGCGGATGGTCAGATTCGGGCGCGGTTTGGCCTGATCCAGATAGCCGCGCGCGGTGCTGGCGCGTCGGCCCTGCGGCGTGACCGTGCGATCCATCGGGCCAAAGCCTTCCTGCTGATAGCCGTTGAGATCGTCGGTGCGCGGGTAGCCCGCCTGCACGCCTGCCTCCACCATCGCTTCAAACAGCGGGTTCACGCCCGGCTTAGAGGTGGTGACGCTCACCGGACCGTCGCCGCCGTGGTAGTCGTTCGGCCCCACGTCGCGGGTCTCTGCCTTGCGGTAGTAGGGCAGGCAGTTGAGATAGCTCCAGTGCTCCAGACCCGGTTCTTTCGCCCAGTTGTCCAGATCCATTGCGTTGCCGCGCACGTAGCACATGCCGTTGATCAGCGACGAGCCGCCCAGCCCTTTTCCGCGTCCGCACTCCATGCGGCGGTTGTTCATGAAAGGCTCTGGCTCGGTTTCATACGCCCAGTTGTAGCGCTTGCCCTGCAACGGGAAGGCCAGCGCGGCAGGCATCTGGGTGTGGAAGTCAAAGCGGTAGTCCGGCCCGCCCGCCTCAAGCAGCAGGACGGTGGTGTTCGGATCTTCAGTCAGTCGTGTTGCCAGAACGTTGCCGGCAGAGCCGGCCCCGATAATGATGTAGTCAAATTGCAAATAAACCTCCCGGTTAAAATATGGACTGGAATTTACCCATCTCAACCTGGATGGACTTCACCTGGGTGTAACTCTGAAGCGTCATGACGCCGTTCTCGCGGCCAATGCCGGAGTGTTTGTAGCCGCCCACCGGCATCTCCGCGGCGGATTCGCCCCAGGTGTTGATCCAGCAGATGCCCGCTTCGAGCTGATGAATAGCGCCGTGGGCGCGGTTCAGATCGGCGGTGACAATGCCCGCCGCCAGACCGTAGTCGGTGTCATTGGCGCGACGAATGGCCTCTTCGTCAGTGTCATAGGAAAGAATGGACATCACCGGGCCGAAGATCTCTTCGCGCACGATGGTCATTTCGTCGGTGCAGTCGGTGAACACGGTCGGGGCAACCCACGCGCCGTTATCAAAGCCGTCACCCTTCAGCACATCACCGCCGCACAGCACGCGCGCACCTTCCTCTTTGCCTTTGGCGATGTAGCGCATCACGCTGTCGCGGTGCGGGAAGCTGACCATCGGGCCAAAGTTAGTGTTTTCATCGAACAGGTCGCCCGCGCGGATGCGGCCCACGCGCTCAACGATTTTTTGCTCAAACGCGGCTTTGAACTTCGCGGGCACGAACACGCGGGTGCCGTTGGTGCACACCTGACCGGAGCTGAAGAAGTTGGCCATCATGGCGATATCTGCCGCGAGATCCAGATCCGCATCGTCAAACACTATCAGCGGGGATTTACCGCCCAGCTCCATCGTCACCTCTTTCAGGGACGAGGCCGCCGAGTTCGCCATCACCTTTTTGCCGCTGGCGACGCCGCCGGTAAAGGAGACTTTGGCGATGCCCGGATGCTCGGTCAGGTACTGGCCGGTTTCCGCGCCCACACCCGGCAGAACGTTAAACACGCCGTCCGGCACGCCCGCTTCGGTGTAGATTTCCGCCAGTTTCAGGGCGGTAAGCGGCGTTACTTCGCTCGGCTTGAAGATCATCGCGTTGCCCGCCGCCAGCGCCGGGGCGGATTTCCACAGGGCGATCTGGATCGGATAGTTCCACGCGCCGATGCCCGCCACCACGCCCAGCGGCTCGCGGCGGGTGTAGACGAAGGAGGTCTCGCGCAGCGGGATCTGGCTGCCTTCCAGTGCCGGGATCAGCCCCGCGTAGTACTCCAGCACGTCCGCGCCGGTGACGATGTCGACGGTCGAGGTTTCAGAAAACGCTTTACCGGTGTCGAGGGTTTCCAGCTGTGCCAGCTCGTCGTTGCGCTCGCGCAGGATATCGACGGCGCGACGCAGGATGCGCGAGCGCTCCATGGCGGTCATCGCCGCCCAGATTTTTTGCCCGCGCTGTGCGCTTTCCACGGCGCGGTCCACGTCTTCACGCCCGGCGGCCTGCACGCTCGCCAGAACTTCACCGTTGGCCGGGTTGATGGTCTCGAAGGTGCGACCGCTGGTGGCGGATGTATAACCACCATTTATATAAAGCTGCTGTTCTGCCATTCGGGACATGCTTCCTCCTCGGTTATTCGGTCGGTAAATGCTGGCTGATAAAGTGGCTGGTAAGCGACTGGGCCAGGGTTTTATCCAGCGGTTTGCCGCTGAGCGCGGCGCGCAGCCACAGCCCGTCAATCAGTGCGGCGAGCCCGTAGCCCGCCTCTTCAGCCTGTTCACGCGGCAGTTCGCGGCGGAATTCGTACACCAGATTTGAGAGCAACCGGCGGCTGCTGACCTGCTGCAAACGATAGAGCATCGGCTGATGCATGCTGCTGGCCCAGAAGGCCAGCCAGGCCTTCATCGCCGCGCCGCTGACCTGGGTTTCATCAAAATTGCCGCCGACAATCGCCTGCAAACGCTGCTCTGCACTGCCGTCCGGCAGGGCGCGTAAACGGCTTAATACCGCATCGCGTAACTGACCGGTGATGTCGCGCATGGTTGCTTCCAGCAGACCGTTTTTATCTTTGAAATAGTGGCTGATGATCCCCGTGGACACGCCCGCCCGACGGGCGATTTGCGCGATGGTTGCGTCATGCATTCCCACTTCATTAATTGCTTCCAGCGTGGCATCGATGAGCTGCCTGCGCCGGATCGGCTGCATCCCCACTTTGGGCATTTTTGCCACTCCATTCATCAGCATTGGTAATCTATTAAAGCGGTTTTTGATTGGACGTTCAATATAAAATGTGTCTTAATTGTTGCGATTTTGGATTTTAATAGTTACAAAAACAGTGGGGATACTGGATGACAGACCTTTCACAAGACAGAGAAAAAGACAAAATCAACCCGGTCGTTTTTTTTACGTCCGCCGGGCTGATTTTGTTGTTTTCCCTGACGACTATCTTCTTTCGTGATTTTTCTGCCGAGTGGATTGGGCGCACCCTGAACTGGGTGTCGAAGACCTTCGGCTGGTACTACCTTCTGGCGGCGACGCTCTATATCGTGTTCGTCGTCTGCATTGCCTGCTCGCGCTTCGGTTCGGTGAAGCTTGGGCCGGAGCAGTCCAAGCCCGAGTTCAGCCTGCTGAGTTGGGCCGCGATGCTGTTTGCCGCGGGCATTGGCATCGACCTGATGTTCTTCTCCGTGGCGGAACCGGTCACGCAATATATGCAGCCGCCGGAAGGGGCAGGGCAGACGATGGAGGCCGCGCGTCAGGCGATGGTCTGGACGCTGTTCCACTACGGCCTGACGGGCTGGTCAATGTATGCCCTGATGGGCATGGCGCTCGGATACTTTAGCTATCGTTATAATTTGCCCCTTACCATCCGCTCCGCGCTGTACCCGATTTTCGGGAAAAAGATCAACGGTCCGATTGGTCACAGCGTCGATATCGCGGCGGTGATCGGCACCATCTTCGGCATCGCCACCACGCTCGGGATTGGCGTAGTGCAGCTTAACTACGGGCTGAGCGTGCTGTTTGACATCCCGGATTCGATGGCGGCGAAGGCGGCGCTAATTGCACTGTCGGTGATCATCGCTACCATCTCGGTGACCTCCGGCGTGGATAAAGGTATTCGCGTGCTCTCCGAGCTGAACGTCGCGCTGGCGCTGGGGCTGATCCTGTTCGTGCTGTTTATGGGCGACACCTCGTTCCTGCTCAACGCCCTAGTGCTCAACGTAGGTGATTACGTGAACCGCTTTATGGGCATGACGCTGAACAGCTTCGCCTTTGACCGCCCGGTGGAGTGGATGAACAACTGGACGCTCTTCTTCTGGGCGTGGTGGGTGGCCTGGTCGCCGTTTGTCGGCCTGTTCCTGGCGCGCATTTCGCGTGGGCGCACCATCCGTCAGTTCGTGATGGGCACGCTGATCATCCCGTTCACCTTCACCCTGCTGTGGCTGTCGATTTTCGGCAACAGCGCGCTGCACGAAATTATCCACGGCAATGCGACCTTCGCGCAGGAAGCGATGGTGCACCCGGAGCGCGGCTTCTACAGCCTGCTGGCGCAGTACCCGGCGTTTACCTTTAGCGCGTCCGTAGCAACCATTACCGGCCTGCTGTTCTACGTCACCTCGGCGGACTCCGGCGCGCTGGTGCTGGGGAACTTCACCTCAAAGCTGAAGGACATCAACAGCGATGCGCCGAACTGGCTGCGCATCTTCTGGTCCGTCGCCATCGGCCTGCTGACGCTCGGGATGCTGATGACCAACGGTATCTCTGCGTTGCAGAACACCACGGTGATCATGGGCCTGCCGTTCAGCTTCGTGATCTTCTTCGTGATGGCCGGGCTGTATAAATCGCTCAAGGTGGAAGACTACCGCCGCGTCAGCGCCAGCCGCGACACCGCGCCCCGGCCGATGGGCGCGCAGGACAGATTGAGCTGGAAGAAACGCCTGTCGCGCCTGATGAACTACCCGGGCACGCGCTACACCAGCCAGATGATGGAGACGGTCTGCTTCCCGGCGATGGAAGAGGTGGCGCAGGAGCTGAAGCTGCGTGGCGCCTACGTGGAGCTGAAAAACCTGCCACCGGAAGAGGGCGAAACCCTGGGGCACCTGGATCTGCTGGTGCACATGGGCGACGAGCAGAACTTTGTTTATCAGATCTGGCCGCAGCAGTATTCGGTGCCAGGGTTCACCTACCGGGCGCGCAGCGGGAAATCGACCTACTACCGGCTGGAGACCTTCCTGCTGGAAGGGAGCCAGGGGAATGATTTGATGGATTACAGCAAGGAGCAGGTAATTACGGATATTCTGGACCAGTATGAACGGCACCTGAACTTTATCCATCTCCACAGGGAGGCGCCGGGGAATAGCGTGATGTTCCCGGATGTCTAAACGGATTCTTAAAATACCTTCAGACTGTATATAAATACAGTTATTTGGCGCAGCATTACTCAAGGAAGAGTAACCATGCAGCAAGAGCCTGATGCTGAAGCATTCGGGCTTTTGCTGCGTTTAGGGAAGGAACTATGGATGAGTCATGCGATAGAGTTTATCGAAACATCACTCTTTACCCGACAGATTAAAAGCATTGCTACGGATGATGAATTAAAGGATCTGCAAGAGGTGATCTATTTCATTATGGCCTATCCAAAATGCATAAAGGACAGCCTGACAGAGACAGAGAAAGCAGAACTTAAAAAGCTGACTTCCATTCTGAAAGATACTGCTTCCAGTGACGTAAATTTGAGGTGTACTATGTACCCTAATCAGGCAGGTGGAGGCTGATAATGAGTATTTTTAATGAATTAAAATCTTCGCTTGAAGAGGCCGTTGAGATCCATAACGGAAGAAAAGCCGCTTCCCGGGTAACCCGCTATGAAGTTGCTGATGTGCGCGCCATCAGAGAGCAGCTCAATATCACGCAAAGCGAAATGGCGAAGGCGCTTGGCACGAGCGTCGATACGATAAAGAGCTGGGAGTCTAAACGTCGCAACCCAACCGGGCTGGCGGCGAAGGTACTTAATGTGATTCGGGAGAATCCTGCATTTTATAAGGCACTTGCCGGGCAGTGAGTCGCCCTTATGCCGGGTGGCGCTGCGCTTACCCGGCCTACAAAACTCCAAAACTGCTTTACCGTAGGCCTGATAAGCGAAGCGCCATCAGGCTCTCCCTCCGTTGACACAACTTTAATGATAATTATTTTCATTTAAATATAGCCTGTGCTATACCTTATAGCACGGGCTAATTTTGCTTTTAATTTAATCACCTCAGGAGACTTCTGCGATGCATCCACGGCAAGGATTGAAGCGTCTGTTGCTCGGCGCGCTGCTTATGACCGCGACCACAACCGGCGCGCTGGCGGCTGAAAAGTTCCAGGTCATCACCACTTTTACCGTTATCGCTGATATGGCGAAAAACGTAGCGGGGGATGCCGCAGAGGTCACCTCCATCACCAAACCGGGCGCGGAAATTCATGAGTATCAACCCACCCCGGGAGATATCAAACGCGCGCATAAGGCGCAGCTGATCCTGGCGAACGGCATGAATCTGGAGCTGTGGTTCCAGCGCTTTTATCAGCATCTGAACGGCGTGCCGGAGGTGATTGTTACCAAAGGCATCACCCCGATGGGCATCAGCGAAGGGCCCTATAACGGCAAGCCCAACCCGCATGCGTGGATGTCGCCGGACAACGCCCTGATTTACGTCGATAACATCCGCGACGCGCTGGTGAAGTACGATCCGGCCAACGCGCAGACCTATCAGCGTAACGCCGACGCCTACAAGCAGAAGATCACCGCCACTCTCGAACCGCTGCGCAAGCAGGTCACGGCGATCCCGATAGACAAACGCTGGATGGTGACCAGCGAAGGGGCGTTTTCCTATCTGGCGCGGGATTTGGGCCTGAAAGAGCTGTACCTGTGGCCGATCAACGCCGATCAGCAGGGCACGCCGCAGCAGGTGCGCAAGGTTATCGATCTGGTGAAAAAACATCACATTCCGGCGGTGTTCAGCGAAAGCACCGTCTCGGATAAGCCCGCCCGTCAGGTGGCGCGGGAAACCGGCGCCCATTACGGCGGCGTGCTGTACGTTGACTCCCTGAGTGCAGAAAACGGCCCGGTGCCAACCTATATCGATCTGCTGAACGTCACCACCCGCACGCTGGTGCAGGGCATCCGCGACGGGATGAAGGAGTAACCATGCAGAAGGGGATTGTTGTAACCGACGTGACCGTGACCTACCGCAACGGCCACACGGCGCTGCGCGACGCGTCGTTCAGCGTGCCGGGCGGATCGATTGCCGCCCTGGTGGGGGTGAACGGTTCCGGCAAGTCCACGCTGTTTAAGGCGGTGATGGGCTTTGTGCGGGCGGCGAGCGGCACTATCTCCATTCTCGGGCTTCCGCCTCACCGGGCGCTGCGCCTGAACCTGGTCGCCTACGTGCCGCAGTCGGAAGAGGTCGACTGGTCATTTCCGGTGCTGGTCGAGGACGTGGTGATGATGGGCCGCTACGGGCATATGGGGTTTCTGCGTCGGCCAAAAGAGCGCGACAGGCAGATTGTAACCGACGCCCTGAAGCGCGTGGATATGCTTGAGCTGCGTCATCGGCAGATTGGCGAGCTCTCCGGCGGCCAAAAGAAGCGCGTGTTTCTGGCGCGGGCGATTGCCCAGCAGGGCGAGGTGATCCTGCTCGACGAGCCGTTTACCGGCGTGGACGTCAAAACCGAAGCCAGGATCATCAGCCTGCTGCGGGAGCTGCGCGACGAGGGTAAAACCATGCTGGTCTCGACCCACAATCTGGGCTCGGTCACGGAATTCTGCGATTACACGGTGATGGTCAAAGGCACCGTGCTGGCGAGCGGCCCGACGGATATCACCTTTACCGCCGAGAATCTTGAGCGCGCCTTCAGCGGCGTGCTGCGCCACGTGGTGCTCAGCGGCTCGGAAGATCGCATTATTACCGACGACGAACGCCCCTTCGTCACGCACCGACAGGAGGCCAAATGAACGCGCTTCTCGAACCCTTCGGCTACGAGTACATGCTCAACGCGATGTGGGTCTCGGCGATGGTGGGCGGGCTGTGCGCGTTTCTCTCCTGCTATCTGATGCTCAAAGGCTGGTCGCTGATCGGCGATGCGCTGTCGCACTCCATCGTGCCGGGCGTAGCGGGCGCTTACATGCTCGGACTGCCGTTCTCGCTGGGGGCGTTTTTATCGGGCGGGCTGGCGGCGGGCAGCATGCTGTTTCTCAACCAGCGCAGCCGCCTGAAGGAGGACGCCATTATCGGGCTGATCTTCTCCTCCTTTTTCGGGCTGGGGCTGTTTATGGTCTCACTCAACCCGACCTCGGTGAACATTCAGACAATCGTCCTCGGCAATATTCTGGCTATCGCCCCGGAAGATATCGTCCAGCTGGCGATTATCGGCGTGGTGTCGATAGTTATCCTGCTGTTCAAATGGAAAGATCTGATGGTGACCTTTTTTGATGAGAACCACGCCCGCGCCATCGGTCTGCGCCCGGAACGTCTGAAAATTCTCTTCTTTACGCTACTGGCGGTCTCTACCGTGGCGGCGCTGCAAACCGTCGGCGCATTTCTGGTGATCTGTCTGGTGGTTACGCCCGGTGCGACCGCCTGGCTGCTGACCGATCGCTTCCCGCGCCTGTTGATGATTGCCGTCGCCATTGGCAGCATCACCAGCTTCCTCGGTGCGTGGGCCAGCTATTACCTGGACGGCGCCACCGGCGGCATTATCGTGGTCGCCCAGACGCTGCTGTTCCTGCTGGCGTTCGTCTTTGCGCCGAAGCACGGGCTGCTTGCCAGCCGCCGTCGGGCGCGGGAGGCACATCCATGATGACGCTGCTCCTCGAACCGTTCCAGTTTGCGTTTATGAACAACGCGCTGCTGATTTCACTCCTGGTGGCCGTGCCCTGCGCGCTGCTGTCGGTTTTTCTGGTGCTGAAAGGCTGGGCGCTGATGGGCGACGCCATGAGCCACGCGGTGTTTCCCGGCGTCGTGCTGGCCTGGATGATGGGCCTGCCGCTGGCGCTGGGCGCATTCGTGGCTGGTCTGTTCTGCGCGGTCGCCACCGGATACCTGAAGGATAACAGCCGAATCAAGCAAGATACGGTTATGGGGATCGTCTTTTCCGGCATGTTCGGCGCCGGGCTGATCCTCTATATCGCCGTCAAACCTGAGGTGCATCTCGACCACATTCTGTTCGGCGATATGCTGGGCATTAACGGGATGGACATTTTGCAAAGCGGTCTCGTCGCGGGGTTGATTGCGCTGGTGATTGGCCTGAAGTGGCGCGATTTTCTGCTGTTCTGCTTTGACTATCAGCAGGCGCAGGCGAGCGGCCTGCGCACCCGCTGGCTGCACTACGGCTTACTGTGCATGGTTTCGCTGACCATCGTGGCGACGCTGAAAGCGGTGGGTATAATTCTGTCGATTTCGCTGCTGATTGCCCCCGGCGCGGTGGCGGTGCTGATCACCCGACGCTTTCACATGGCGCTGCTGGTGGCGGTCGCCGTTTCAGCGCTGGTGTCGGTAAGCGGCGTTTATGCCTCGTTTTATCTCGACAGCGCGCCCGCGCCGACCATTGTGGTCCTGTTCGCGATGGTGTTTATCGTGACGTTTGTGGTGACCAGCGTGAAGGCACGTCGGCAGGAGCGTGTGACAGCAGGGTGATGGCCTGTTCGCCGTGCTGCTGCCAGTGAAGGGTGAAGGCAGTGCCTTCCTCAAAGCCTGAAAGATGACGGGTCAATGCCAGCGTAAGCGTCCTGTCGTCGAGCAGGGTAATGCGGGCGCTGTCAAAACCCATCCAGGCCTGCACCTGCGGAAAGAGGGCCTTGAACAGGCTCTCTTTGGCGCTGAACGCCAGCGTCAGGGCGAGGGCGAACGGGTATCCCGAGCGGGAAAGCACAGGTTCTTCCTGCATATCAATGATGCCGTCTTTGATTTCCCAGGCTTCGTTTTCGGAAAGGATCGTTTCACAATCGATGCCGATAAGCGCCGGGTGATGCGTGACGACGGCCATCGCCTGCGTGCCGCTGTGGGTGATGCTGCCGGAAATACCTTGCGGCCAGAGCGGTTCGCCGCTGGGTCCGATGCCGGGGATTACGCGCTCGTTTAGCGCATGCGCCGCGGCGATGCGGCCTGCCAGGTGGTCGGATTTGCGCTTGCGTCCGGCGTCAGCCAGCTGTGCGTGATGGGGGAGCCAGAGGAGATCGGCGTCGGTGAAGGTGGTGGGGTCGAAAGTGATGCGGTGAAGGGTGTGGCCGGCGAGAGAAAATGTGCTGTGGTTTGTGTGCATGGTTTTCCCTTCAGTATTGTGCGGCCTGATGCCCTCACCCCGGCCCTCTCCCAAAGGGCTGAGGGTTCCCCACAAATTAATGCGAGCACTGAGCAATCCCCTCGCCCCTCCGGGGAGAGGGTTAGGGTGAGGGGAACATACGGCGGTGGTGGTCATTCCGT
>NZ_JBMKJI010000047.1:0-10063 GCF_049237025.1 Enterobacter cloacae complex sp. SYL001
GATAACTTTGGCCATAGCCCACTCCTATGCCGTCACCTAGCGCATTTTCATAATCCAAATAGGATTTGAGACGCCTACCCCTACCCATGATCGTACCCAAAAAACGACATTGATACGTACCTATATGTGCATTTTATAGTCTCCAACCCTATAACCACACATTCAGTAAGCATACAACATTAGCGTCGTTTTTTGAGAATGGTTACAACTTTAGTGCTTTGTGTACAACTTTATTGTCTTCGGACAGTAGGACCCTCTAAAACCAATAGAATTTACGTAGAAACGCGTTTAGTAAAGGCTTTACTAATTACTAATGACTAACATATTAGCACTTTCAGATCTGTCAGCAATAACCCCGGGCGGCGAAATAATGAGAAGAGTTCTTCCGGAGAGCCTTTTCTTTCTATCTGATTGATTTTTAACACTTTTAAATGTCAGCTTTATGTAAACCTGTGGGATTTACTCCTAATTAAATCCCATAGTATGAAAATTAGGCATTTGCAAACCTTAATGACGTGACGTTGTCACGTAAATCAATGGAATTTAGTCTCTAGTAAAGAGTTAACTAGTGACTAACTGCCTGATCGGTGTGCTTGAACGGTGCACTTCAGGCCGGATATAAAAATTGATGAGAGATATACAGAAAATGATGGACCGGCTTAATAAGCCAGCCTTTCTTGGGATGATTGATGATGTTGAACACGCTATAAAGCGAAAATGCCCCTTTTTAACCTATAGGTTGGGCACTATGAGTAAGATACAATCAAATCGCCAGTCAGATGGCTAATTTCATTTTGACCAAAGCGGGCTATTTCAAGCGTTATCGCTGAGACGAGGCTTCAATGACAAGTACACTTGACCCATCACACAAGCAAATTGAAATGTGGCGCAGAGCTACCGGTTCCGAAGGTGGACTCAACGAATACCGCAACTGGGTTCTGGAAAATAGTATGAGATTTACAGCATACGGTATCCATACCGTTATCGTCGAAGGTGAGGCGAAGCATATAACAGCGCTTGATGATGTTACCCTCTGTAACGAGTGGGCGAAGCTTAAAAGAGAAAACAATAGGCTTTACGCAGCAAATGAAAAAATTTGCTCTGGCTGGCGTGGTTTTGTGTTGCGTTTGTTAGGAATAACACTGTCATGCAGAAAACCGGTCATCTTACTGGGGGCAGACGCGAAGAATCAAAATGATGCCGTGAAAGGGGCTGATTTGTAATTTTCAGGCGAGCCCACCGTTCTTAGAAAGCTGTTCTATGGGTATGTAAGGAAGATAATGTTCTCTGAACGCTCAGTACACTTAATCACTTCCTGTACAAAGGGCAAGAATCATCAGGGCCACGTCTGGCCGACATTGGACATAGATCCAAAACAAACCCCGGACGACGCAGCATATGCCTGGAGTAACATTGTAGACGACGCCAGAAGTAATCAGGCGGTACCGGCATTGTCCTTGTATTCAGGTAATCACTGGTCTACGGCAAAGGAAATTTTAAACTCAACCAGAAATCTGGAGTTGTGGATAATCTCTGCCGGGATGGGGTTTTTAAATAGTCGAGATCGGGTGCCCTCTTACGAGGCGACATTTCATCAAGTACCATTCAGGCATGATCTCTGGTGGAAAGCCATCACAAAATCACTAGGAAAGCATAACCGTTGCGCAACTATAAGCCAGTTAATGCAGTCCAGTCCGAATGATGAATATTTGATTGCGGCTTCGCCTGTTTATATTTCTGCTGTCCAGAATGACATCCTGAAGGGCATTGAGAGTTTGACTCATCCTCTTACGCAACTAACGATCGTGACATCAGGGGCATATGCTGGCCCACTTGAAGAATACTTAATTAAGAGTTCTTCTAGGATGATGAAAGAGCTAGAGTGCAATATGGTGTGCCTGAATATAAAACTGGCTCAATACATACTTAAAAGTGGTAGTCGTTAGAACTAGACTGTTAATGATACAATTCTCCTGTTATTTTATTTTTATAAAAGGTCTCAAATATGCTCAAAAACAGATTTTCTTTATTGTGTCTTGCTGTGGCATCGTCACTTACTCTTACTGCTTGCGATGTAGTTGATGCTGCCTATGACGAGACTTTAAATGATAATGCACCCGAAATTGTAATAGCTGGAGGATTCAAAATTGATATCCAAGGTAATGCAGTTCCGGTTGAGGGATATGATAATTGCTCTTTGAATACTCTTCAGGGAAGCGTTGATACGGATAAATCAAATTGTATTGTTCTGGATAGAACACGTAAAAAAGTACCGGTTCTAGTTCATTTGTCATCCGGTCCCGTCAAAGAAGAATGGAAGATCGAGCACCAGGTTGAAAAAACCAAATCCGGCAAAAATTTCATCCAAACTCGTATGATTAGACCTGACGGTAACTTTGTAGTGCCTGCATCCTCAGAACGAGGGATCTTTAGTGGCAAACATTACAGTCAAGCCAGCTAAGTCAAGTCTATCCGTTCAAACAGAAAAAGGTTTCTTAAAAATGACGTTATCCGCTGCATTGCAAGGCACTTTTAAAGAGATGAGGAAAGACAATACAGTAGGCATCACAGTTCAAACTTGTTCAGATATTTTTGACAGCAATGTTCCTCCGGCTTATGTTTTCTGGCTTTATCGTCTCAAAGCGGGAGAAACTTTGCCGCGCGGAAGGTTCTTCAGAAAAAGAAAGCCAATCATCAATGTTATGGCAGTTGTTCATGATGCTGCATTCGAAAAATAACTGCGCTATCAGGAAAGTTACTTTTATGAACGTAATTGCAGCTGGAATTTTTTGCTTTATTTTTTACCCTACAGCTTTCGCTTATGCTTGTTATAAAAAGAGATGGCTAGAGTGGATTTTTCTTACTTTAATTATAATTTTTGCTTCTGCCATTTCGATTCAACAATACAATGAAGCGAATTTTGTAAGTGAGTTAAATTACCCTATGTTTATCTCCGCCATATATGGCCTGTCACTGGCATGGTTTCCTTTTCCGATTGCTTATGTTGTTCTGCGCTTCCTTCTTGATGATTTACAGCATGAGTACCCTAAACAGTGAGCAGATTTTAAGACTCATGAACAACATCGAAAGCACGAAACAGTCTGCACAAGGAAGATAAGGAGTATTCTTAGCAAGATATCTTTGTACCTGAAGACATAAAGCTGGCATCTTTTTCCTTATAGAGTGTATTATGATTAAGTAAATCCTTATCAAAGAATTAGAAAGTGAGGTCGTATGTCTGAAGCACTCAAATCGTTAAACAATATTCGTACTCTTCGCGCCCAGGGCCGCGAGCTGCCTTTAGAAGTACTTGAGGAAATCCTCGAAAAGCTTAATGTCATTGTTGATGAGCGTCGTCAGGAAGAATCATCCAAAGCTGCCGAACTGCAAGCTCGTCAGGAGAAACTTGACGCCCTGCGTAAGTTAATGGAAGAAGATGGTATCAACCCGGAAGAGCTGCTTGGCTCATTCCAGGCCAAATCTACGGCTACCAAGAAAAGCCGTGAACCACGCCCGGCCAAATACTCATTTACTGATGAAAATGGCGAAACAAAAACGTGGACTGGACAGGGCCGTACCCCCAAAGCTCTGGCAGAACAAATTGCAGCCGGTAAAAGTCTTGATGATTTCCTGATCTAACTTTTGCCACCAGTTTTGATAGAGGCCACTTCGGTGGCCTTTTCTCATACGGAATCAATTTCAGGTACAGAACATATGAAAAATTCAGAACCTAAGAGCTGTGATCCCTATGTGGACAGTTTGATTAGAAATGCAGATGCAAAGTAAGCCAGGTCATTTCTCAAAATATTGAAGCCCTTACCATTCCTTATCGTTATCATCGCTGTATTCTTTTTTTGGGTATCGTTTTCCCGTTTATTATCCCAGGTCGCGTAAAACCTTTTTAAAGACTCTTCTTTACCAGATATGCTCCCTCACCGGGATGGTTTCAACCTCTTCAGTTTCCCATATTGGCAAAACCTTCAGGAAATAAGACGATACCCTCCACGCTTTCCATTAAAGCGGGATGACGACGCCCAGTTCTTACGACCAGACTCCACGTTTTCGATTAGGATGCCTTTGGGCCCTTCTAACGAGGCCACCTCAACAACTCGCACTTTCCGGATCAGTCTTGGATCCACTTCTTCCCAGATCTGGCCAACTGTAATATCTTTTTGGGTTTGCATTTAATCTCTCGCTGTCATTTAGTGAACAAGACTAATCCTCGCCGTGGTTCAGCTTATGGCTTTATTTACGCTGACGATCCTTAGCCTTAAATTTTTGCCATCGTATCCGAAGGTTTTCGATGTTAACCGGAACCTGCATGCGTGTCGTCTCTATCTCATTCCCATGCCATTTCAGGAGATCATCATCCAACTCCCGGGCCTCCCGGCTGAAGTAAATTTTCATAGTGTCAGGGTTTATGGCGCAATGGTCATTGTCGAACAGTGTATGGATATCACGGCGAAGTAAAATTCCGTTCGTTACGTCGGGAATGCCTTCTTCATGACGTGGCGTTAAGTGCGCGGCCTCAGTACGCCAGGGGGACCTTACGCCGGTGACAACACATCGCCCGTAGCAATTCAACCTAACATCCCGGGCGAAAGGACCTTGGTCAGGACTGGTGACAGAAGTACATTCCTGGCCCTCTTTGTAGATACGCTTCGGGAAGTCGATAGTGGTTTGAGCTGTTTGGGAAAGTGACACATACGTAACCCCTTTGTATCTCTTTATCCCACCATTAAAAGTGGTAGGAATCGAGCTGGTTATGGCCACCAGTTTCACATCGCCCATTTCGACGATCTTAAGGCTCTTATTAGCGGCTACATGTAACTGGATGAATTTACCTACGTACACATCATGGTTCTCATCTTGTCTTTCAACACACAGGGGTCGTCTCAGAATTCGGAAAATAAAGCACGCTAAGGCGTAGTCACCCCGTGACTCCCCCGCGCCGATGCAGCGAGCTTCGTTCCGTCTTGCAGTGACGCAATCAGCGGGCAGGAAACGTTCCCTTTCCGCGCATGGCAGGCGCACACCAGTTCAGACAGCACGGCCTCCATGCGTGCCAAGTCGGCCATCTTCTCGCGCACATCCTTGAGCTTGTGCTCGGCCAGGCCGCTGGCTTCCTCGCAATGGGTGCCATCCTCCAGCCGCAGTAGCTCGGCGATTTCGTCCAGGCTAAAGCCCAGCCGCTGGGCCGATTTCACGAACCGCACTCGTGTTACATCCGCCTCGCCATAGCGGCGAATGCTGCCATAGGGCTTGTCTGGCTCCGGCAGCAGGCCCTTGCGCTGGTAGAACCGGATGGTCTCCACATTGACCCCGGCCGCCTTGGCAAAAACGCCAATGGTCAGATTCTCAAAATTAATTTGCATATCGCTTGACTCCGTACATAACTACGGAAGTAAGCTTAAGCTATCCAAACCAAATTTGAAAGGACAAGCGTATGTCTGAACCACAAAAGTCTGAACCACAAAACGGGCGCGGCGCGCTCTTCGCCGGTGGGCTGGCCGCCATTCTTGCGTCGGCCTGCTGCCTGGGGCCGCTGGTTTTGATCGCCTTGGGGTTCAGCGGGGCATGGATCGGCAACCTGACGGTGCTGGAACCCTATCGCCCGATCTTCATCGGCGCAGCGCTGGTCGCGCTGTTTTTCGCCTGGCGGCGCATCTACCGCCCGGCGCAAGCCTGCAAACCGGGTGAGGTCTGCGCGATTCCCCAAGTGCGAGCTACTTACAAGCTCATTTTCTGGATCGTGGCCGCGCTGGTCCTGGTCTCGCTCGGATTTCCCTACGTCATGCCATTTTTCTATTAATCACAGGAGTTCATCATGAAAAAACTGTTTGCCGCCCTCGCCCTCGCTGCCGTTGTTGCCCCCGTGTGGGCCGCCACCCAGACCGTCACGCTGTCCGTGCCTGGCATGACCTGCGCCTCTTGCCCGATCACTGTCAAGCACGCGCTTTCCAAGGTTGAGGGCGTGAGCAAGACCGACGTAAGTTTCGACAAGCGCCAGGCCGTCGTCACCTTCGACGATGCCAAGACCAACGTCCAGAAGTTGACCAAGGCGACCGAGGACGCGGGCTATCCGTCCAGCCTCAAACGCTGATCCGTTAACCGAACTCGGGAGCGACACATGGGACTCATCACGCGCATCGCTGGCAAAACCGGCGCGCTCGGCAGCGTCGTTTCCGCGATGGGCTGCGCCGCCTGTTTTCCTGCCATCGCCAGCTTTGGCGCGGCCATCGGACTGGGCTTCTTGAGCCAGTACGAGGGGCTATTCATTGGCATCCTGCTGCCGATGTTCGCCGGCATCGCGTTACTCGCCAATGCTATCGCTTGGCTCAATCATCGACAGTGGCGACGCACGGCGCTCGGCACGATAGGCCCGATCTTGGTGCTGGCAGCGGTGTTTTTAATGCGGGCTTACGGCTGGCAGAGCGGTGGACTGCTCTATGTCGGCCTGGCCTTGATGGTTGGGGTGTCGGTCTGGGATTTCATCTCGCCAGCACATCGCCGCTGCGGGCCGGACAGCTGTGAATTGCCAGAACAACGTGGCTGACGGCAACAGCCGTAGCCACCACAGAAAAGGAAAAATACATGACCACCCTGAAAATCACCGGGATGACCTGCGACTCGTGCGCGGCTCACGTCAAGGAAGCCTTGGAGAAAGTGCCCGGCGTGCAATCGGCGCTGGTGTCCTATCCGAAGGGCACAGCGCAACTCGCCATTGAGGCGGGCACGTCATCGGATGCGCTGACTACCGCCGTGGCCGGACTGGGCTACGAGGCAACGCTTGCCGATGCGCCACCGACGGACAACCGCGCCGGCCTGCTCGACAAGATGCGCGGCTGGATAGGGGCCGCTGATAAGCCCAGTGGCAACGAACGCCCGTTGCAGGTCGTCGTCATTGGTAGCGGTGGAGCCGCGATGGCGGCAGCACTGAAGGCCGTCGAGCAAGGCGCGCAGGTCACGCTGATTGAGCGCGGCACCATCGGCGGCACCTGCGTCAACGTCGGTTGTGTGCCGTCCAAGATCATGATCCGCGCCGCCCACATCGCCCATCTGCGCCGGGAAAGCCCATTCGACGGCGGCATGCCACCCACACCGCCGACGATCTTGCGCGAGCGGCTGCTGGCCCAGCAGCAGGCCCGTGTCGAAGAACTCCGTCATGCCAAGTACGAAGGCATCCTGGACGGCAATTCAGCCATCACCGTTCTGCACGGTGAAGCGCGTTTCAAGGACGACCAGAGCCTTATCGTTAGTTTGAACGAGGGTGGCGAGCGCGTCGTGATGTTCGACCGCTGCCTGGTCGCCACGGGTGCCAGCCCGGCGGTCCCGCCGATTCCGGGCTTGAAAGAGTCACCCTACTGGACTTCCACCGAGGCCCTGGCGAGCGACACCATTCCCGAACGCCTTGCCGTAATCGGCTCGTCGGTGGTGGCGCTGGAGCTGGCGCAAGCCTTTGCCCGGCTGGGCAGCAAGGTCACGGCCCTGGCGCGCAATACCTTGTTCTTCCGTGAAGACCCGGCCATCGGCGAGGCGGTGACAGCCGCTTTCCGTGCCGAGGGCATCGAGGTGCTGGAGCACACGCAAGCCAGCCAGGTCGCCCATATGGACGGTGAATTCGTGCTGACCACCACGCACGGTGAATTGCGCGCCGACAAGCTGCTGGTCGCCACCGGCCGGACACCGAACACGCGCAGCCTGGCATTGGAAGCGGCGGGGGTAGCCGTCAATGCGCAGGGGGCCATCGTCATCGACAAGGGCATGCGCACCAGTAGCCCGAACATCTACGCGGCCGGCGACTGCACCGACCAGCCGCAGTTCGTCTATGTGGCGGCAGCGGCCGGCACTCGTGCGGCGATCAACATGACTGGCGGCGATGCGGCCCTGGACCTGACCGCAATGCCGGCCGTGGTGTTCACCGACCCGCAGGTCGCCACCGTGGGCTACAGCGAGGCGGAAGCACATCACGACGGGATCGAGACCGACAGTCGCCTGCTAACACTGGATAACGTGCCGCGTGCGCTTGCCAACTTCGACACACGCGGCTTCATCAAGCTGGTCATCGAGGAAGGTAGCGGACGGCTCATCGGCGTGCAAGCGGTGGCCCCGGAAGCGGGTGAACTGATCCAGACGGCGGTGCTCGCCATTCGCAACCGTATGACCGTGCAGGAACTGGCCGACCAATTGTTCCCCTACCTGACCATGGTCGAAGGGCTGAAGCTCGCGGCGCAGACCTTCAGCAAGGACGTGAAGCAGCTTTCGTGCTGCGCCGGATGAGGAAAAGGAGGTGTTCAATGAGCGCCTACACAGTGTCCCGGCTGGCCCTTGATGCCGGGGTGAGCGTGCATATCGTGCGCGACTACCTGCTGCGCGGATTGCTACGGCCGGTCGCGTACACCACGGGCGGCTACGGCTTGTTCGATGACACCGCGTTGCAACGGCTGCGCTTTGTACGGGCTGCCTTCGAAGCGGGTATCGGCCTGGACGCACTGGCGCGGCTGTGCCGGGCGCTGGATGCTGCGGACGGTGACGGTGCGTCTGCGCAGCTTGCCGTGTTGCGGCAACTCGTCGAGCGTCGGCGCGAGGCCCTGGCCAGCCTCGAAATGCAACTGGCCGCCATGCCAACCGAACCGGCACAGCACGCGGAGAGTCTGCCATGAACAGCCCAGAGCACTTGCCGTCTGAGACGCACAAACCGATCACCGGCTACTTGTGGGGCGCGCTGGCCGTGCTCACCTGTCCCTGCCATTTGCCGATTCTCGCCATTGTGCTAGCCGGCACGACGGCCGGCGCGTTCATCGGGGAGCACTGGGGTATTGCAGCCCTCACGCTGACCGGCTTGTTTGTCCTGTCTGTGACGCGGCTGCTGCGGGCCTTCAAGGGAAGATCATGACCGCTTCCCAGCCAGCCGAGAGTGGGCAGCTTTGAGCTTCGCTACCAATCTGGAGGAGTACCACCATGAACGCAAACGCCCCGAACACTGCCAGTTGCACCACCTGCTGCGTATGCTGCAAAGAAATTCCGCTCGATGCCGCCTTCACCCCGGAAGGCGCGGAATACGTCGAACATTTCTGCGGGCTGGATTGCTATGAACGCTTCCAGGCACGCGCCAAGGCCGCGACAGAATCTGACATTGCGCCTGTCCTGTCATTTTCAGAAGACGACTGCACCAGTTGATTGGGCGTAATGGCTGTTGTGCAGCCAGCTCCTGACAGTTCAATATCAGAAGTGATCTGCACCAATCTCGACTATGCTCAATACTCGTGTGCACCAAAGCGAGGTGAGCATGGCGACGGAGGCTCTGTTGCAAAGATTGGCGGCAGTCAGAGGTAGGCTGTCGCTCTGCGCCGATCAGGCGGCTGCTGCGAAATGGTGGTTGAGCATGCCCATGGCCTCCGTCAGCGCCGAGGGCCCAATGCCAAAAGCTCTCTCCACAAGGCGCACCTCGCCCCTGATGCCGGGCTGCAGGCACCAGGGGCGAGCCTGTCCTTTGCGCAGGGCTCGCATGACTTCGAATCCCTTGATCGTGGCATAGGCCGTGGGGATCGATTTGAAACCGCGCACCGGCTTGATCAGTATCTTGAGCTTTCCGTGATCGGCCTCGATCACGTTATTGAGATACTTCACCTGCCGGTGGGCCGTCTCCCGGTCCAGCTTTCCTTCGCGCTTCAATTCGGTGATCGCTGCACCATAGCTCGGCGCTTTGTCGGTATTGAGCGTGGCAGGCTTTTCCCAGTGCTTCAGGCCTCGCAGGGCCTTGCCCAGGAACCGCTTCGCTGCCTTGGCGCTGCGGGTCGGCGACAGGTAGAAATCGATCGTGTCGCCCCGCTTGTCGACTGCCCGGTACAGGTAGGTCCACTTGCCCCGCACCTTGACGTAGGTTTCATCCAGGCGCCAGCTCGGATCAAAGCCACGCCGCCAGAACCAGCGCAGCCGCTTCTCCATCTCCGGGGCGTAGCACTGGACCCAGCGATAGATCGTCGTATGGTCGACCGAAATGCCGCGTTCCGCCAGCATTTCCTCAAGGTCGCGATAGCTGATCGGATAGCGACAATACCAG
>NZ_JBMKJI010000048.1:0-9306 GCF_049237025.1 Enterobacter cloacae complex sp. SYL001
TTATGGTGATCCCCTGGGCGAAATGCGCCTGGTAAGCAGAGTTTTTGAAATGTAAGGCCTTTGAATAAGACAAAAGGCTGCCTCATCGCTAACTTTGCAACAGTGCCGCAAAAAGTCAGTAAAGGACTCACAGTTGGTTCAGTCATTACAGGAAGCACGTTTTTACATGGTCCCCCTGTTTTGGCACTCGGTTTTACCAAGCTGTTTAAAAAATCAAAAAAAGTAGACGAAACCAATATTCAATTGGCCAATAGCTGGATTGGTGTAAACAACCACCTGATTGAAAAGGTGCTGCCAAACCTAAAGTGGGATATGGGTATAGGAAGTTCAACCGCCCTTTTTGGCGAGTCTGGCGGGTAGGAAGCGGCCGCGCAAGCGCCGCTTTGGGCACAGATCGGGCACAGATCGGGGGTTCATGCGTGGGTTTTCGACATCGCGGGGCCACGCAGCGGCTCAGTGCGTAGCCATTTCTCACCGAATCCCGGCACAGGGCCGAGCGCAGCCCTGCGGGGTCGTGGCCGCATCGGATCGGACTCTGGCTTGGCTGCCGGCTGTGTGGCCGGCGCCTCATCACGCGGCGGGCGGCGGGGCGCGCGCTGCGGGCCGGTAGTGCGCTTGCTCCAGCGCGCCGTGTTTCTCGAAGTGGGCGAGGATGGCGCGAATGGCCTTGGGGTCTTCGATGCTGGCGACGATCCGCACCGCGCCGCCGCAGTGGGCGCAGGTGGTGATGTCGATGGAAAAGACCCGCTTGAGCCGTTGCGCCCAGCTCATCGCACGGCGCTTCTGCTCGGGGCTGCGCGGCTCGTCGTGGGCGCTGACGTCCACTGGCGCCGCATCGCCCGCAGGCCGCCTGCCGCGCCCCGAGGGCGTCAGCTGCGCGCGCAGGTTTGCATTCGGGGCGAATACGCCGTGGAAGCGGGTGAGATGCGCGCGTGGCGGCGGGACCAGTGCCGCCAGCTTGGCGATGAAGTCCACCGCATCCCATTCGACATGCGTGGTGCCATTGCGCCACGGCGTCTTGAGCTGGTAACGCACCCTGCCCTGTGGCGAGATCGATAGCCGCTGCTCGCTGATCGCCGGGCGCGTGATGTAGCGGCACAGCTTTTCGAGCTTGTGGCTTTCGTGTGCTTCCGCGGCCACGCCGGCATGCAGCGAGAAGCCGCCGACCTTGCCGGCGTCGCCCTCCAGCGGACCGGCGTCGCCAGGCAGCGTTTGCAGCGTGACGACCTTGCGGCCAGCGTCGCGACCGGTGGCGATGCGGTAGGTCATCGAACTCATCCGCAGCCCATCCATGCCGTCGTCGCTACCCGCGCTGTCGGACAGGAACACGGATTCGTCTTCGCCTTCGAGCCAGCCGCGGCGCGACAGGTGCCGGCACACGCGATGCGCGATGGTGTTGGCCAGTTCCGTCAGTTGCGCCGATGTGGGCGCACGGGTGCGGTGCAGGCGCGGCTTGCGCTGCGGACGCTCGGTGGTGTCCTCGTACACGCCGTCGAGCCACAGCATGTGGAAGTGGATGTTGAGATTCAGCGCGCTGCCGAAGCGCTGGATCAGGGTCACCACGCCGCATTGCGCCGTATCCCGCGGCACGCCGGCCTGATCGGCAAGCCAACCGGCGATCACACGATGCACGATGCCCAGCACCGGGCCGATCGCCTCAGGCTTGCTGGCGAACAGGAAGCGCAACGGGTACGGGAAACTCAGCACCCATTGCCGCACCGGCCGCGGGCCGAACACCTCGTCCACCAGATGCCGCGCCGACTCGGCCATGCGCCGTGCGCCGCAGCTCGGGCACAGCCCGCGCTTCTTGCAGGAATACGCCACCAGCCTCTCGGCACGACAGTGCTCGCAGACCACGCGCAGGAAGCCGTGCTCGAGCACGCCGCAGCGCAGGTAGGTCTCGAACTCCTCGCGCACATACTCGGGCAGCGGGCGGTCTTCGGCCTCAAGACGCGCGATGAAGTCCGGGTAGTGCGCCTGCACTAGCGCGTACAGCAGCGTGCGCTCGGGCAGGTGGCGCGCGTAACGCGCAGCGGCGTGGGCGGCCGGCAGTGGCGCGCACACCTCGGCCTGCCGCCGGGGTGCGGTCAGGCGCGGCACGCAGCGCTCCGTTGCAGGGACGGCTGCTCAGGGTTGCGCCCGCGAGCACGCGTTCATATCGGCGTTTTCTGATCTTCGCGTCAGACATTGCCGCGGGGCGGGTAGGAAGTCTCCCGCCTCGGACGCCAGAACGCACAAAGCCCGGCACGAGGCCGGGCTTTGTGGTCTTGCTTGATGGATCGCGGGGCTTAGAAATCCATGCCGCCCATGCCGCCCATGCCGCCGCCGGCCGGCATCGCCGGCTCGTCCTTCTTCGGGGCCTCGGCCACCATCGCTTCGGTGGTGATCATCAGGCCCGCGATCGACGCGGCGTTCTGCAGCGCGGTGCGGGTGACCTTGGTCGGGTCCAGGATGCCGAACTCGATCATGTCGCCGAACTCGCCGTTGGCGGCGTTGTAGCCGAACGCACCCGAACCTTCGACCACGCGGTTGAGGATGACCGACGGCTCATCGCCGGCATTGGTCACGATCTCGCGCAGCGGGGCTTCCATCGCGCGCAGGGCGATCTGGATGCCGTGGTTCTGGTCTTCGTTCACGCCCTTGATGCCGGCGATCGCCGCCTTGGCACGGATCAGGGCGACGCCGCCGCCCGGGACGATGCCTTCCTCGACGGCCGCACGGGTCGCGTGCAGGGCGTCTTCGACGCGCGCCTTCTTTTCCTTCATCTCGACTTCGGTGGCGGCACCGACCTTGATCACCGCAACGCCGCCGGCCAGCTTGGCCACGCGCTCCTGCAGCTTCTCGCGGTCGTAGTCGGAGGAGGTCTCCTCGATCTGCGCCTTGATCTGCTTGATGCGCGCCTCGATGCCCGCGCCTTCGCCGGCGCCATCGATGATGGTGGTGTTTTCCTTCGACACCTGGATCTTCTTGGCGCGGCCGAGGTCCTTGATGGTGGCCTTCTCCAGCGACAGGCCGACTTCCTCGGAAATCACCACGCCGCCGGTCAGGATCGCCATGTCTTCCAGCATCGCCTTGCGACGGTCGCCGAAGCCCGGGGCCTTCACCGCGCAGACCTTGACGATGCCGCGGATGGTGTTGACCACCAGGGTCGCCAGCGCTTCGCCTTCGACTTCCTCCGCCACGATCAGCAGCGGCTTGCCGGCCTTGGCCACGCCCTCGAGGACGGGCAGCAGGTCGCGCACGTTGGAGATCTTCTTGTCGTACAGCAGGATGAAGGGATCATCCAGGTCGGCCGACATCGACTGCTGGTTGTTGACGAAGTACGGGCTCAGGTAGCCGCGGTCGAACTGCATGCCCTCGACCACGTCGAGTTCGTTGTCCAGGCCGCTGCCTTCCTCGACCGTGATCACGCCTTCCTTGCCGACCTTGTCCATCGCCTGCGCGATCAGGTCGCCGATGTTGGCATCCGAGTTCGCGGAGATCGCGCCGACCTGGGCGATTTCCTTGCTGGTCGACGACGGCTTGGACAGCGACTTCAGTTCGCCGACCGCGGCCTTCACCGCCTGGTCGATGCCGCGCTTCAGGTCCATCGGGTTCATGCCGGCGGCGACCGCCTTCATGCCCTCGCGGATGAACGCCTGCGCCAGCACGGTGGCGGTGGTGGTGCCGTCGCCGGCGTTGTCGGAGGTCTTGGAAGCGACTTCCTTCACCATCTGCGCGCCCATGTTCTCGAACGCGTCAGCCAGTTCGATTTCCTTGGCGACGGAGACGCCGTCCTTGGTGATGGTCGGCGCGCCGTAGCTCTTCTGCAGCACGACGTTGCGGCCCTTCGGGCCGAGGGTCGCCTTCACGGCGTTGGCGAGCACGTTGACGCCGCGCACCATCTTGGAGCGCGCGTCTTCGCCGAAACGAATGTCCTTGGCAGCCATTGCGAATTACCTCGAAAAATTATTCGGATGAGAAATGTGTGGGAGCGACGCGCGATCAGCCGAGGATCGCGAACAGGTCGTCTTCCTTCACCACCAGCAGCTCGACGCCGTCCAGCTTCACTTCGGTGCCGCTGTACTTGCCGAACAGCACCTTGTCGCCGACCTTGACCTGCGGCGCGCGGACCTGGCCGTTGTCCAGCACCTTGCCGGTGCCGACGGCGACGACTTCGCCCTTGATCGGCTTCTCGGTGGCCGAATCCGGGATCACGATCCCGCCGGCGGACAGCTTCTCTTCTTCCATGCGCTTGATGACCACGCGGTCGTGCAGCGGCTTGATATTGGACATGGCAACCTCGGTAAATGGTTGATTGACGTGGAAAAACCCGGCGATTTTAGCAGTCGCGCGAAGCGAGTGCCAAACCGCGGACAACAGAACCGGGCGAACCCGGCATGCCACCGAGATGGGGCGGGCCCGCCGACTTTCAAGGGCCGCACGCGGATGTCCGCCAGGCCCGCCGGATCGGGGCAGCCGCTACCCTATGCCGGTGAGCGCCCTGATCTGCTTCTGCACCTGTCCCGACGCCGACAGCGCCGAGCGCATCGCCACCGCGCTGGTGGCCGAGCGCCTGGCCGCCTGCGTCAACCTCCTGCCCGGCCTGCGTTCGGTCTATCGCTGGCAACGCAAGGTCGAGGCCGCGGCCGAGGTCCTGCTGCTGGTCAAGACCAGTGCCGAGGCCTACCCCGCCCTGCAGGAACGCCTGCGCCAACTGCATCCCTACGAACTCCCGGAGCTGCTCGCGGTCGAAGCCGCGTCCGGCCTGCCCGAATACCTGCAATGGCTGGCCGCCGAGAGCCGACCGGTAAACTGAGCCAATGACCGCATCCACGATCCGCCTGCGCCGCTGGCTGGCCGGGCTCGCCCTGCTGCTTGCGCTGCCCGCGACCTCGGCCGTCGCCCAGGACTTCGAACTGCCGCCGGTCGACGAGGTCTTCGTCCTGTCCGCGCAGGCCACCGCGCCGGACCGCATCGAGGTGCGCTGGCGGATCGCCGACGGCTATTACCTGTACCGGCACCGCACCTCGGTCAAGGCCGATGCCGCCTTCACCGGCGCGACCATGGCGCTGCCGAAGGGCAAGGCCTACCGCGACGAATTCTTCGGCGACGTCGAAACCTACCGCAAGGAATTGCTCGGCACCCTCACCGGCACGCCCGCGGCCGGCGCGAGCGCGACCACCCTGACCGTGAAGTACCAGGGCTGCGCCGATGCCGGCGTGTGCTACCCGCCGCAGACCCGCACCCTGAAGGTCGCGTTGCCGGGCGAAGCGGGCGCTGGCGGCTTCGGCTGTAAGGCGCGCGGGCTGCATGATTATGTCGTCAAGAACGGCTCTGCCGATCATCCCAACGCCGAGGTGAAATTCGCACTGGGTGATGTGGTCAACACCATGATCGGCTGCACTAATGGTGAAACGATCATGCTGTGCCACGACACCTCGCTGCCGCGCCCCTATTCTCTCGGCTTTCGGGTGCAAGGCACCGAGGGGCTGTGGATGGACGTCAACAAGTCGATCTATCTGGAGGGCAAGAGCCCACAGCCGCACCGCTGGGAGCCTGCCGAGGGCTGGTTTGCGAAATACGATCACCCGCTATGGAAACGCTACGCCGATCTGGCGGCAGGGGCCGGGCATGGCGGGATGGACTGGTTCGTGATCCACGCTTTTGTCGAGGCGCTGAAGGCCAAGGCCCCGATGCCAATCGACATTTACGACGCGCTGGCCTGGAGCGCGATCACGCCTCTGTCGGAACAATCGATTGCTGAGGGCAATCGCACGTTAGATTTTCCCGACTTCACCCGAGGGCAGTGGCGCACCCGCAAGCCGATCTTTGCGCTGAACGACGCCTATTGATCGACGCGATTTAGGCCAAGCGCACCGCAAAGGCGAAATTGGTAATCTTGTCGGTATCCTTGACGCCCGGCGCGCTTTCGACGCCGCTGGAGGTATCGACCAGCGGCGCTCCGGTGCGCGCAATCGCCTCGGCAACATTCGTCGGATTTAGCCCGCCTGCCAGCCCCCACGGCAAGGCACCGCGATATCCGGCCAGCAGCGACCAGTCGAACGCCAACCCCATGCCGCCGGGCAGCGCGCCTTTGGGGGTCTTGGCGTCGAACAAGATCAAGTCCGCCGCCCCGGCATAGGCTGCGGCGCGTGCGACATCGCTGGCGCTGGCGACGGGCAGCGCCTTCCACACCGGCTTGCCAAACCGCGCGCGCAACTGGGCCACGCGTTCGGGCGATTCCGAACCGTGCAGCTGCAGCGCGTTCAGCTTGGCTGCCACCAGTGCGTCGGCGATGACAGCATCATCCGCATCGACGAACAAACCGACCATGGCGATCTGGCCAGCTGCGCGCGATGTCAAAGCGCCCGCGACATTCGACGTAACCGCACGGGGCGACGCTGGATAGAACACCAACCCGGCATAGTCCGCCCGCGCCGCGATGGTCGCATCGAGCGCCTCGGGTGTGCTGATCCCGCAAATCTTGATTTTCGCGGGCATGCGGTCAGTCGGGGTTCTGGATCAGCCGCACCAGCGTGCAGTCGGGATCGATCAGGTAGCCGATCCTCAGGCCGCTCGCCTCCAGTTGCGGAGCTTTGAAGCGCGGCCAGCCGGTGCTTTTTTCCTCGGCTCCCGCCGCGTTCACCAATGCCACCATGGCATCGAGATCATCCAACCGCAGGCAACAGCCGAACGAGCTCGTAGCTGGGTCGAGGTCAGGATAGGGGAAGAATTCGAGCTGCAAACCGCCGCGCTGCAGGATCATCCAGCCGCGATCCTTCCAACTCGTCGCAAAGCCCAGCTTCGCATAAAACGCCTCTGTCACATCGAAATCGCGCGATGGCAGATTGGGGGTGACGTGGTCAGCCATGGCTCAGCGCAGCTTGTCGGCCATGCGGGCCGTATGAGTGATTGCGGCGCGGCTATCGGGGGCGGAATGGCTCATCACGATCATGCTGGCCTTGGGGAACGCCGCACCAAACGCGCGCGCTGACGCGGCGTAGTGCTCAGTGTCGGCATCACCGAGATTGCCGAGCGACTTGGCCTTGCTGTCCTTGATCAGGCAGCCACCAAAAGCGATGTCGGTGCCGTCGATCCCAACGGTGATATTGTCACTGGTGTGGCCGGGGCCGGGGTAAAATACCTTGAGCGGGCCAAAGTTGGGCGCGGTTGCTGGTTCGACCCAGCCATTGGCGGCGAAAGTCAGGCTGTGTTGCGCCGCAACCATCCCCTCTTGCGGGGCAAGCTGGTTCGACAACGCATTGGCATAAGTCGCAATCCCCGCCGCATGCAGCGCGTCCATACCGCCCATCTTGTCCTGATGCGCGTGAGTCACCACCGCCAGCGCGACCGGCAGGTTGATCTCCTGCTTGATCCAGTTGAGGATCTGGGCGGTCTGGTCATCGGTCCAGGCGGTATCGACCACCAGCACGCGGCCGCCATCCCTGACGATCAAACCGTTGGAAGCGACTGCCCCGAAACCCGGCATGTCGAGATAGGAAGTGTGCTGCCAGACATTCGGTGCGAGCTGGCGGAAAACCAGATCGCCAAACCGTTGGTCGCCAGTTTCCATTTGCTGGCCAATCGTCGGGCGGATTTCACCGGGCATGCACCCGCTCAGCATCAATGCAGCGGCTAATGCGGTGCTCAGCTTCGCGACCGGGTGCATAATATTGGGCAATTCCATCAAGTTTTCCTTTTATTCAGCATTAAAAACCCCGCAAATGCGAGGCCTAGTAAATAGATGATCTTAATTTGGTTCACTGTAGCAAAAATATGGGGCGAATTCAAACATGAGGTGCGACAGTTTCAAAAGCCATATGATAATCAACAAGCTGAGCAAATTTCTCTAATGGTGTAAGCCAATCTAACGCCTTTCTAGGACGAGTATTCAGTGACATGGCAACTTGATTTAAATAATGCTGATCTGCCTGATTTAAATCAATCCCTTTAGGGAAGGTGCGAATAAGCGGGGAAATTCTTCTCGGCTGACTCAGTCATTTCATTTCTTCATGTTTGAGCCGATTTTTTCTCTCGTAAATGCCTTGAATCAGCCTATTTAGACCGTTTCTTCGCCATTTAAGGCGTTATCCCCAGTTTTTAGTGAGATCTCTCCCACTGACGTATCATTTGGTCCGCCCGAAACAGGTTGGCCAGCGTGAATAACATCGCCAGTTGGTTATCGTTTTTCAGCAACCCCTTGTATCTGGCTTTCACGAAGCCGAACTGTCGCTTGATGATGCGAAATGGGTGCTCCACCTTGGCCCGGATGCTGGCTTTCATGTATTCGATGTTGATGGCCGTTTTGTTCTTGCGTGGATGCTGTTTCAAGGTTCTTACCTTGCCGGGGCGCTCGGCGATCAGCCAGTCCACATCCACCTCGGCCAGCTCCTCGCGCTGTGGCGCCCCTTGGTAGCCGGCATCGGCTGAGACAAATTGCTCCTCTCCATGCAGCAGATTACCCAGCTGATTGAGGTCATGCTCGTTGGCCGCGGTGGTGACTAGGCTGTGGGTCAGGCCACTCTTGGCATCGACACCAATGTGGGCCTTCATGCCAAAGTGCCATTGATTGCCTTTCTTGGTCTGATGCATCTCCGGATCGCGTTGCTGCTCTTTGTTCTTGGTCGAGCTGGGTGCCTCAATGATGGTGGCATCGACCAAGGTGCCTTGAGTCATCATGACGCCTGCTTCGGCCAGCCAGCGATTGATGGTCTTGAACAATTGGCGGGCCAGTTGATGCTGCTCCAGCAGGTGGCGGAAATTCATGATGGTGGTGCGGTCAGGCAAGGCGCTATCCAGGGATAACCGGGCAAACAGACGCATGGAGGCGATTTCGTACAGAGCATCTTCCATCGCGCCATCGCTCAGGTTGTACCAATGCTGCATGCAGTGAATGCGTAGCATGGTTTCCAGCGGATAAGGTCGCCGGCCATTACCAGCCTTGGGGTAAAACGGCTCGATGACTTCCACCATGTTTTGCCATGGCAGAATCTGCTCCATGCGGGACAAGAAAATCTCTTTTCTGGTCTGACGGCGCTTACTGCTGAATTCACTGTCGGCGAAGGTAAGTTGATGACTCATGATGAACCCTGTTCCATGGCTCCAGATGACAAACATGATCTCATATCAGGGACTTGTTCGCACCTTCCCTAACACTCTTCACTTATTTATTTAAAATTTAGCGACGTTAAAAGACAATTAAGTATTTTTAGATAATGGGGTTCTAGGGATTTTCCGTCCAAAAACGACAAAGTGCTCTGGAGGCCGCGCCGTCCGTGGCCTCCAGAGGGGTATTACTTTTCGCTGACGGGTAAATATCCCTCG
>NZ_JBMKJI010000049.1:0-9217 GCF_049237025.1 Enterobacter cloacae complex sp. SYL001
AGAATTAGCCTGAAATTAAAAGGTCTGAGTCCAATTGAATATCGAACCCAGACCTATGTGCCTCGTGTTTAACTGTCCAACTTTTTGGGGTCAGTACAACCCGAGGCTACCCCTCAACTACCAACAGGTTGAGAGTAGCCTCTTATTCTATTTTTCACAAGGAGTAAAAGGCATGACGCCATTAAAAACTACGTTAGGCATCGTCTTTATTATTTGCCTGACGATAGTGATCTTTACCTTTATTACTCGCGATAAGTTATGTGAGTTTTCAATAAAGAGTGAACATCAGGAGGTGGCGGCGAAATTAGCCTGTAACGCAGGCTAACCTCTTCGGGCGGAACGCGTGTTCCGCCCGGCTTGTGGGATGCTGAGGTCTTAACGCACCCGTTTTTTTCTTCTGTCACCGCGATTATACTGCGCGGCATGTACCCCGATGATAAGAATCCATGAAAGCCATTTTTCTGTTGTTGTTATTTTTAACCGCCTTTGCCCGTGCCGATGAGATAGGCAGCCAGTATCGAAAACAGGCGGAAGCCGGTGATGCGCGCGCCCAGTATTATCTTGCCGATACGTACTTCAGCTCCGGCGACAGCAAGCAGGCCGCGCTGTGGGCCGAGAAAGCGGCGAAAGGCGGCAATATCGACGCCATGGCGCTGCTGTCGCAAATCCTCTTTACGCAGGGCGACTACGCACAGGCCAAAGCTCTGGCCCAACAGGCAAACATTGCGGGCAGCAAACGCGGCGCGATCATGCTGGCGCGGGTGCTGGTAAACACGCAAGCAGGCAAGACCGACTACCCGCAGGCCATTAAACTGCTGCAAACGTCGACCGAAGACATCGATAGCGACTCGGCGGTAGACGCGCAACAGCTGCTGGGGCTGATCTATGCCAACGGCGTTGAAGTCCCTCAGGATGACGTGCAGGCTGCGGCGTGGTTCAAGCGGAGTTCGGCTCTGTCCCGGACGGGCTATGCGGAGTACTGGGCAGGCATGCTGTTCAGGCAGGGTGAGAAAGGCTTTATCACACCGAATAAACAGAAAGCGCTTTACTGGTTAAACCTGAGCTGTACGGAAGGGTTTGATACCGGGTGTGAAGAGTTTGATGCGTTGAGCGGGGAGTAAATTATTGCCCGGTGGCGCTGCGCTTACCGGGCCTACGGTTATGTAGGCCGGGTAAGGCGAAGCCGCCACCCGGCATTTTTACATCACTGGTCAGCCGTTTTATCAAAACGACCCAGCACCTCGCGTTCATACGCCAGCGCTTTTTTACGGTCGAACTTGTGTTCCCACTTGGAGATTACCAGCACCGCCAGCGCATTACCCACCACGTTCAGCGCGGTACGCGCCATGTCGAGGATACGGTCCACACCGGCGATAAACGCCAGGCCTTCCAGCGGAATACCGACGCTGCCCAGCGTCGCCAGCAGCACCACGAAGGAGACGCCCGGCACGCCTGCGATACCCTTTGAGGTCACCATCAGGGTCAACACCAGCACGATTTCCTGCCACAGCGACAGGTCAATGCCGTACAGCTGAGCGATAAAGATTGCCGCAATACTCTGATACAGCGTTGAACCATCCAGGTTGAAGGAGTAACCGGTCGGTACAACGAAGCTGGTAATGGACGCCGGTGCACCGTAGGCCTCCATCTTCTCAATGATACGCGGCAGCACGCTCTCGGAGCTTGCCGTGGAGTACGCCAGAATCAGCTCATCTTTCAGAATGCGGATCAGGATCCAGATGCTCAGCCCGCACAGGCGCGCCACAATCCCCAGCACCACCAGCGCGAAGAACAGGATCGCGAAGTGCACCAGAATCACCAGCTTCGCCAACGGCCACAGGGAAGCAAAGCCGAAGTTCGCCACGGTTACGGCGATCAGCGCAAAAACACCCACCGGCGCATAGCGCATCACCATGTGGGTGACTTTGAACATGGTTTCAGAGATAGAGCGGAACACCGTTACCAGCGGTTCACGGTGCGTCGCGGGCAGGGAAGAAAGCCCCAGACCAAAGAGCACCGAGAAGAAGATGATCGGCAGCATCTCGCCCTTCGCCATTGACGCGATAATGTTGGTCGGCACCAGCGAGAGGATAGTCCCCATCAGCCCATGCGAATGGCTCTGCACGTCGGCGGTGGTGCTTTGGTATTTCGAAATATCCACCGTCGCCAGCTGCGACATATCAATCCCGGAACCTGGCTGGAACACGTTCGCCAGGGTGATACCAAGAATGATGGCAACCGTGGTGATCACTTCGAAATAGAGAATGGTTTTAACGCCGATGCGGCCTAACTGTTTCGCATCACCTACCCCGGCAATACCGACCACCAGCGTCGAGATCACAATCGGCACAACAATCATCTTGATCAGATGAATAAAGATATCGCCCGCTGGCGAGAGAAGGTTCGCAATCAGCCACTCGCGGCTGTCGCTATGGTAATGGAGGTAACTGCCCAGCAAGATGCCCAGCACAAGGGCCAGCAGGATCTGCCAGGCCAGGCTGACTTTCAAATTTTTCATAGAAACTGACTTCCTCAATGAAATCTCCGCACCAGCAAAACTGCATGAATATGGAGACATACTGAAAGGGTATGAATTGTGTTGCGCTGGTTTATGGGATTTTTTAACGCGCCGTATGAGTATCATTTGCACGGCATGCTGCGCAAGCCTTAAAGAACAAGGCATTTCACTGCAAAAAGCGTCATTGACGGTAATTAATAGCAATCCACATCAATAACCGATTGTTATGAAAAAACTTTTACAAACAAAAAAGTGAATAATTCTTCAGATGAATTATTTCCCTTCAAAGTTTCATTCGCTCAATTTTCATACTCTTCAGACATTGCGTGATCTGTCGCCCAAATACTAAACAAAGCTTGTAAAGGCCCTACTATTAACGTTTTTGCGACATATTATTAACATCTTACAAGGAGAAAAAAAGCCATGAGCCAAATACACAAACACGACATTCCCGCAAACATTGCGGACCGTTGCCTGATAAGCCCGGAGCAGTACCAGGAGAAATACCAGCAGTCCATTTCCAGCCCTGACGCATTCTGGGGTGAACAGGGCCACATCCTCGACTGGATCAAACCTTATCAGAAGGTAAAGAACACCTCTTTCGCGCCGGGCAACGTCTCCATTAAATGGTATGAAGACGGCACGCTGAACCTGGCGGCGAACTGCCTGGACCGCCATCTTGCCGAACGCGGCAACGAAACGGCCATTATCTGGGAAGGCGATGATGCCTCTCAGAGCAAACACATCTCATATAAAGAGCTTCATCGCGATGTCTGCCGCTTCGCCAACGTGCTGCTGGCCCAGGGCATTAAAAAAGGCGATGTGGTGGCGATCTATATGCCGATGGTGCCGGAAGCCGCGGTGGCTATGCTGGCCTGCGCGCGCATCGGCGCGATCCACTCCGTTATTTTTGGTGGCTTCTCGCCGGAGGCGGTTGCCGGACGTATCGTCGACTCGAACTCAAAGCTGGTGATCACCGCTGACGAGGGCGTGCGTGCCGGGCGCGGCATTCCGCTGAAGAAAAACGTCGATGAAGCGCTGAAAAACCCGAACGTGAAATCCATCCATAACGTCATTGTCTTCAAACGCACGGGCGGCAACATCGACTGGCACGAAGGCCGAGACCTGTGGTGGAGCGATCTGATTGAAAACGCGAGCGACCAGCATCAGCCGGAAGAGATGAACGCGGAAGATCCGCTGTTTATCCTTTATACCTCCGGATCCACCGGTAAGCCGAAAGGCGTGCTGCATACCACCGGCGGCTATCTGGTTTACGCGGCCACCACCTTTAAATACGTTTTCGACTACCATCCGGGCGACATCTACTGGTGTACCGCCGACGTGGGCTGGGTCACCGGTCACAGCTACCTGCTGTACGGCCCGCTGGCCTGCGGCGCAACGACGCTGATGTTTGAAGGCGTACCTAACTGGCCAACGCCGGCGCGTATGTGCCAGGTGGTCGATAAGCATCAGGTCAACATTCTCTACACCGCGCCAACGGCGATCCGTGCGCTGATGGCGGAAGGCGATAAAGCCATCGAAGGGACCGACCGCTCTTCCCTGCGCATCCTCGGTTCCGTGGGCGAGCCGATCAACCCGGAAGCCTGGGAGTGGTACTGGAAGAAGATCGGCAACGAGAAGTGCCCGGTGATGGACACCTGGTGGCAGACCGAAACCGGCGGCTTCATGATCACCCCGATGCCGGGCGCCACGCAGTTGAAAGCCGGTTCGGCCACCCGTCCGTTCTTCGGCGTGCAGCCCGCGCTGGTGGACAACGAAGGCAATCCGCAGGAAGGGGCCACCGAAGGCAACCTGGTAATCGTCGATTCCTGGCCTGGCCAGGCGCGTACCCTGTTCGGCGACCATGAGCGCTTCGAGCAGACCTACTTCTCAACCTTTAAAAACATGTACTTCAGCGGCGACGGCGCGCGCCGGGACGAAGACGGTTATTACTGGATCACCGGACGCGTGGACGATGTGCTGAATGTTTCCGGCCACCGTCTGGGCACGGCGGAGATTGAGTCTGCGCTGGTGTCGCATCCGAAGATTGCCGAAGCGGCAGTTGTCGGCATTCCTCACAACATCAAAGGCCAGGCGATCTACGCCTACGTCACCCTGAACCACGGCGAGGAGCCGTCGCCAGAGCTGTATACCGAGGTGCGTAACTGGGTGCGTAAAGAGATCGGCCCGTTGGCCACGCCGGACGTGCTGCACTGGACCGACTCACTGCCGAAAACCCGTTCCGGCAAGATTATGCGCCGTATTCTGCGCAAAATCGCAGCGGGCGACACCAGCAACCTCGGTGATACCTCAACGCTTGCCGATCCTGGCGTGGTGGACAAACTGCTCGAAGAGAAGCAGGCCATCGCAATGCCTTCCTAGTGTTTTCTCCCTCTCCCCGTGGGAGAGGGCCGGGGTGAGGGCATCAGACCGCACCTTCCTTCCATCACCCTAACCCTCTCCCCATAGGGGAGAGGGGATAAAAACAAACCAACCTTACCTTTGGAGACTCTGTGATGAATAACGATATTTGTCAGCAGATAGAGAATAGTGCGCACTACAGGGAGCTCGTCGAAAAACGGCAACGGTTTGCCTTTATCCTTTCCATCATCATGCTGGTTATTTACGTCGGCTTTATTCTGCTGATCGCCTTTGCGCCGCAGTGGCTCGGTACGCCGCTGCACGCCGGAACCAGCGTTACGCGCGGCATCCCAATTGGCATTGGCGTTATCGTTATTTCGTTTGTGCTGACAGGTGTGTATGTCTGGCGTGCGAACGGTGAATTCGATCGCCTTAACAGAGAAGTTCTGCGCGAGGTAAAAGCATCATGAAGCGAGTCCTGACGGCGCTTGCCGCCACACTTCCCTTTGCTGCCCATGCGGCAGATGCCCTTACCGGCGAGGTCCAGCGCCAGCCAACCAACTGGCAGGCGATTATCATGTTCCTGATTTTCGTGGTGCTAACGCTTTACATCACCTACTGGGCGTCGAAACGCGTGCGCTCCCGTAACGATTACTACACCGCGGGCGGCAACATTACCGGCTTCCAGAACGGGCTGGCGATAGCGGGAGACTTTATGTCTGCCGCCTCGTTCCTCGGGATCTCCGCGCTGGTTTATACCTCGGGGTATGACGGCCTGATCTACTCCCTCGGCTTCCTCGTCGGCTGGCCGATCATTCTGTTCCTGATTGCCGAGCGCCTGCGTAACCTTGGCCGCTACACCTTTGCAGACGTAGCTTCATACCGCCTCAAACAAGGCCCCATCCGCATGCTCTCCGCCTGCGGTTCGCTGGTTGTGGTGGCGCTGTACCTGATTGCGCAGATGGTGGGCGCGGGTAAATTGATCGAGCTGCTGTTCGGTCTGAACTACCACGTCGCGGTGGTGCTGGTAGGCGTGCTGATGGTGATGTACGTCCTGTTCGGCGGCATGCTGGCCACCACCTGGGTACAGATCATCAAAGCGGTACTGCTGCTGTTCGGCGCCAGCTTTATGGCCTTTATGGTGATGAAACACGTCGGGTTCAGCTTCAATAATCTGTTTACCGAAGCCATGTCAGTGCACCCGAAAGGGGAAGCGATCATGAGCCCGGGCGGGCTGGTGAAAGATCCGATATCCGCGCTCTCGCTCGGTCTCGGCCTGATGTTCGGTACCGCTGGCCTGCCGCATATCCTGATGCGTTTCTTCACGGTGTCTGATGCACGTGAAGCGCGTAAAAGCGTGTTCTACGCCACCGGGTTTATGGGCTACTTCTACATACTGACCTTTATCATCGGCTTTGGCGCGATCATGCTGGTGGGGGCAAACCCGGCGTTTAAAGACGCGGCGGGCGCGCTTATCGGCGGTAACAACATGGCGGCGGTGCATCTGGCCGACGCGGTAGGCGGTAACCTGTTCCTCGGCTTTATCTCTGCCGTGGCCTTCGCCACCATCCTCGCGGTGGTTGCAGGGCTGACGCTGGCTGGTGCGTCTGCGGTATCGCACGATCTCTACGCCAACGTTTTCCGCAAAGGCGCAAGCGAGCGCGATGAGCTGAAAGTCTCCAAAATCACCGTACTGGTGCTGGGCGTCGTCGCCATCCTGCTGGGGATTTTGTTCGAGAAGCAGAACATCGCCTTTATGGTGGGGCTGGCCTTCTCGATTGCGGCAAGCTGTAACTTCCCGATCATTCTGCTCTCCATGTACTGGTCAAAACTGACCACCCGTGGGGCGATGATTGGCGGCTGGCTGGGGCTGCTGACGGCGGTGATTCTGATGATCCTCGGCCCGACCATCTGGGTGCAGATCCTCGGTCACGAAAGCGCTATCTTCCCGTATGAATACCCGGCGCTGTTCTCCATTGCCGTGGCGTTTATCGGGATCTGGTTCTTCTCAGCGACCGACAACTCGCCGGAGGGTAACCTGGAGCGTGAGAAATTCCGCGCCCAGTTTATCCGCTCGCAAACCGGCCTGGGTGTTGAGCAGGGCCGCGCGCACTAAACCTTTTCTCCCCGGTCGCTCTGGCCGGGGAACTTAAAACATCACCCACGCCACCAGCGGCGCGATTAATACCATTGTCACGCCCGAGAGCATCATCACCAGGCTTGCAACAACGCCTTCCTGCTGTCCCAGCTCATACGAACGTGCCGTCCCCGCCCCGTGCGACGCCGCGCCAAACCCCGCCCCTTTCGCCATCCCTTCGCGAATGGAAAGGCGCAGAAACAGCACATCCCCCACTGCCATGCCGAACACGCCGGTCACCACCACAAACAGCGCCACCAGATCCGGCTGTCCGCCGAGCGGTTTAGCCGCCGCCAGCGCGAACGGTGTGGTCACCGAGCGTACCGCCAGGCTGCGCTGGATTTCATCAGACAGGGTAAACAGCCGCGCCAGCCAGACCGAGCTGCACACCGCCACTACCGTCGCGGTGACGACACCCGCGCTGAGCGACATCCAGTGGCGTTTAATAATTGCCAGGTTGTCATACACCGGCACCGCAAAGGCGATAGTCGCCGGGCCGAGCAGCCACAGCAGCCAGTGGGATTCACCAATGTAGTTCTGCCAGGAGATATGGCCGAAGACCAACATCAGCACCAGCAGGATCGGCGTAAAGACCAGCGGCATCAGCGGCAGCGTGCGAAAGCGGCGATACAGGCGCTTGTTGGCAAAGTAAATGACGACTGTCGCAATCAGGCATAGCACGCTTATCTGAAAGTTAGTCATGCTTCTGCCTGCTGATTTCAAAGCGATACACTTTATCCACCACCCAGGCGGTGGCGCCCAGCACCATCAGCGTGCTCAGGGCGATAACCGCAAAGATGCGCCAGCCGTCGACCATCAGCAGTTGCGCATAATTCACCACCGCCACCACGGCCGGAACGAAGAACAGCAGCATCTCCGCCAGCAGCCAGCGCGCACCGGCCCGCACCCAGCTAAGGGGCAACGCGCGACAGAGGATCAGCGTCAGCATCAGCACCATTCCCACCAGGTTGGCGGGTAAAGGCAGGTTCAGCCAGTCGACAAGATATTCAGCAAAAACAAACAGTCCCGCGTAGAGCAGTACCTGAACCGGTACCTGGAGTCGTTGAACAACGGCAGGCGTAACACGGCTTAACGCCACGGCCATGGGGGTTTTCCTCAGAAATGAGACGAGGCGCCAGTATAGTGAGCGTACGGTATCGACTGAAATGAATTAAAATCATCGAAGGTATAGTTTCGAGGAATAATCATGGACATAAGAACGCTGCGCTATTTTGTCGAGGTGGTTCGCCAGCAAAGTTTTACCCGCGCAGCGGAGAAGTTATTCGTAACCCAGCCTACCATCAGTAAGATGCTGAAAAACCTCGAAGATGAGCTGAACTGTACCCTGCTGATCCGCGACGGGCGCAAGCTGCTGCTGACCGATACCGGTCGCGTGGTGTTCGAGCGCGGGCTGGCAATTCTGGCGGAGTTCCGCCAGCTGGAGGCCGAGCTTGGGGACATCAACCACCTGACAAAAGGGCTGCTGCGGCTCGGCATTCCGCCGATGGTCGGCATGATGATGGCCGGGCCGATTAGCCTGTTTCGCCAGCGCTATCCCGGCGTTGAGCTAAAAATCTCTGAGTTTGGCGGCCTGACCGTGCAGCAGGCGGTGATGAACGGTGAACTGGACGTGGCCATGACGGCCCTTCCCGTGGAAGAAGAGAGCGGGCTGGCAACGCTGCCGCTGTTCAGCCACCCGCTGTGCGTGCTGGTGCCGCGCTCCGGCGACTGGCTGAAGATTGAATCAGTAAAACCCGAGCTGCTCGGCGAACACCCGCTGCTGATTTACAACGAAGATTTCGCCTTAAGCCGCCAGCTGATGGCGCTGTTTAACCAGCACAACGTAAAGCCGCGCATTGCGGTGCGCAGCGGCCAGTGGGATTTTCTGGCGGCGATGGTACAGGCGGGCGTGGGGATAGCCATTCTGCCGCAGCCGATCTGCGAGCGGCTGGATAAAAACACGCTGCGCTGGATCCCGCTGGAGAGCGATCTGCACTGGCAGTTAGGGATGATCTGGCGTGAAGGGGTGTATCTGTCGCACAGCGCACAGGCGTGGTTGCAATGCTGTGAGGGGTTTTGGGTACCCTCACCCTAACCCTCTCCCTGTGGGCTGAGGGTTCCCCACAAATTAATGCGAGCACTGAGCAATCCCCTCGCCCCTCCGGGGAGAGGGTTAGGGTGAGGGGAACATACGGCGGTGG
>NZ_JBMKJI010000050.1:0-5640 GCF_049237025.1 Enterobacter cloacae complex sp. SYL001
GGGGAGCCCGCAGAATTCGGAAAAAATCGTACGCTAAGGTTTTCCGGGCATCCGTAAGGGCCGAAACTTCCCGTCTTCCAGTCTGCGGCTCTGCCGCCAGACGTAATCGCCGGTTAGGTTGATGTGCTCCCAGCCCAGCGGCGACAGGAATTGCAGCAGCTCGCCGTCCACCGGCTTGCCGGCCTCGACCAACCCCTGGGTGGCGCGTTCCAGGTACACCGTGTTCCACAGCACGATAGCCGCCGTCACCAGGTTGAGGCCGCTGGCCCGGTAGCGCTGCTGCTCGAAGCTCCGATCCCTGATTTCCCCAAGGCGGTTGAAGAACACCGCCCTGGCCAGCGAGTTGCGCGCCTCACCTTTGTTCAGGCCGGCATGCACGCGGCGGCGCAGTTCAACACTTTGCAGCCAGTCCAGGATGAACAGCGTGCGCTCGATCCGGCCCAGCTCGCGCAGGGCCACGGCCAGTCCGTTCTGGCGCGGGTAGCTGCCGAGCTTGCGCAGCATCAGCGAGGCGGTGACGGTGCCCTGCTTGATCGAGCTGGCCAGGCGCAGGATGTCGTCCCAGTGGGCACGCACGTGCTTGATGTTCAGGGTGCCGCCGATCAGCGGGCGCAACGTCGGGTAGGCTTGCACGCCCTGCGGCACGTACAGCTTGGTTTCGCCGAGGTCGCGGATGCGCGGCGCGAAGCGGAAGCCTAGCAGGTGCATCAGGGCAAAGACGTGATCGGTGAAGCCGGCCGTGTCGGTGTAGTGCTCCTCGATCCGCAGGTCGGACTCGTGGTACAGCAGGCCGTCGAGCACATAGGTGGAATCGCGGACGCCGACATTCACCACGCGGGTGCTGAACGGCGCGTACTGGTCGGAGATATGGGTATAGAACAGCCGTCCCGGCTCGCTACCGTACTTCGGGTTGACGTGCCCGGTGCTCTCGCCCCGGCCACCCGCGCGGAAGCGCTGGCCATCGGAGGATGAGGTCGTGCCGTCGCCCCAGTGGGCGGCAAAGGCGTGGCGATACTGGTGGTTGACCAGCTCGGCCAAGGCCGCCGAATAGGTTTCGTCGCGGATGTGCCAGGCTTGCAGCCAGGACAGCTTGGCGTAGGTCAGGCCGGGGCTCGACTCGGCCATCTTGGTCAGCCCGAGGTTGATCGCATCACCGAGGATTGCGGACAGCAGCAACGTCCTGTCTTTGGCCTCGGCCCCGTCCTTCAAGTGGGTGAAGTGGCGGCTGAAGCCCGTCCAGTCGTCCACGTCCATCAGCAGTTCGGTGATCTTGATGCGCGGCAGTAACTGGCTGGTTTGGTCGATCAGCGCCTGCGCCCGATCCGGCACCGCCGCATCCAGCGGGGTGATTTTCAGCCCTGACTCGGTGAGGATGGCATCGGGCAGCTCGTTGTCCTTGGCCAGGCGGGTGACGGTGGCCAACTGCTCGTCCAGCAGCTGCAAACGCTCTTCCAGGTACTGGTCGCTGTTCGGGTTGATCGCCAGGGGCAGGGCCTGCTCGCGCTTGAGTGCGGCGAACTTCTCGGCCGGCAGCAGGTAGTCGTCGAAGTCGCGGAACTGCCGCGAGCCCTTGACCCAGATGTCGCCGGAGCGCAGGGCGTTCTTCAGCTCGGACAGGGCGCAGATTTCGTAGAATTTCCGGTCGAGGCCTTCCGGGGTGATCACCAGCGGCTTCCAGCGCGGCTTGATGAAGGCCGTGGGTGCATCGGCCGGCACCTTGCGCAGGTTGTCGGCGTTCATCTCACGCAGGGTCTGCACGGCTGCCAGCACGCCTTGCGCGGCCGGCGCGGCGCGCAGTTCCAGCACCTCCAGCAAGGCCGGCGTGTAACGGCGCAGGGTGGCGAAGTTCTCGCCGACCAGGTGCAGGTGGTCGAAGCCTTCCGGCCGGGCCAGCAGCTCGGCCTCGCTGACGCTCTCGGTGAACTCGTCCCAGGGAATCACCGCCTCGATGGCGGCATAGGGGTCGCTGCCGCTTTCCTTCGCTTCCAGCAGCGCCTGGCCGATCCTGGAGTACAGGCGCACCTTGTCGTTGATCGCCTTGCCCTGCTTCTGGAACTGCTGCTGATGCTTGTGCTTCGCGCCGCTGAACAGCTTGACCAGGATGCGGTCATGCAGATCGACCAGCTCATCGATCACGGTCGCGGTGCTCTCCAGCACCACGGCGGCCAGGGTCGCGTAGCGGCGCTGCGGCTCGAACTTACCGAGGTCTTTGGGCGTCATCTGCCCACCCTCGCGGGCCAGCTTGAGCAGGCGGTTCTGGTGGATGTGCCGGCCCAGGCCTTCGGGCAAGTCCACCAACTGAAATGTCTTCAGCCGCTCGATGTGTTCCAGCATGTGCCGAGAGTTGGGTTTCAGCGGTGCCTGGCGCAGCCAGGTCAACCAGGTGATGCTGCTGCCGGCCTTGAGCTTCAACAGCTCGTCCAGCTTGGCCCGATGCGAGTCCGTGAGTGGTTCGACCAGGGCGCGGTAGACCCGCCGATTGGCTCGCGCAATGGCTTCCGAGCAGGCCCGGTCAATCACGCTCAGCGCCGGCAGGATGCGTCGTTTCTGCCGTAGGCTCTCCAGGGCCTGACCGGCCAGCAGCAAGCCTTTGTCGGTCTGCTGGGCCAGCTCGGTTAGCTCGCGCACCAGGGCGCGGAAGTCGGACAGGCCGAACGGGGCCAGTTGCAGGTAGGTGCGCAGTTCCTGGGCATGCTCGCGACGGGTCACGTCGCGCTCGCCGTACTTTGCCCAGCTCGCCGGCTCGGCCTGGACTTGCTTCGCCACCCACAGGATGACCGGCTCGGGCAGCTCGCTGTCGGTTCCCAGCGCGTAACCGGGGTAGCGCAGCAGGCAGAGCTGCACGGCGAAGCCGAGGCGGTTGGCGTCGCCGCGTCGCTGGCGGATCAGCGACAGGTCGGAGTCGTTGAAGGTGTAGTAGCGGATCAGGTCATCCTGGCTTTCCGGCAGCGCAAGCAGGGTGTCCCGCTCCGTGGCCGAGAGGATCAAGCGACGCGGCATGTGTCAGTCGTCCGTGCGGAGGTACTGGTAGAGGGTTTCCCGGCTGATGTTGAACTCGCGGGCAAGCTGCGCCTTGGGCTCGCCGGCCGTCGCTCGCTGCCGCAGGGTAGCAGCCTGCTCATCGGACAGGGCTTTCTTGCGGCCCCGGTACGCGCCACGCTGCTTGGCCAAGGCGATGCCCTCACGCTGCCGCTCGCGGATCAGGGCGCGCTCGAACTCAGCGAAGGCCCCCATCACCGACAGCATCAGGTTGGCCATCGGCGAGTCCTCGCCAGTGAACACCAGGCCCTCCTTCAGGAACTCGATGCGCACGCCGCGCTGAGTCAGCTTCTGTACCAAGCGACGCAGGTCATCGAGGTTGCGGGCCAGCCGATCCATGCTGTGCACCACCACTGTATCGCCTTCGCGGACGAAGCTCAGCAGCGCTTCGAGCTGGGGGCGCTGGGTGTCCTTGCCCGATGCCTTGTCGGTGAACACCTTGCTCACCTGGGTTTGTTCCAGCTGGCGTTCCGGGTTCTGGTCAAAGCTGCTGACCCGGACGTAGCCGATGCGGTGCCCCTGCACGATGTCTCCTTGGTTGAAGGCGGCTTAAGTGCACTTTCTGTTCCGTTGTGCCTCAAAGCCCATTTCTGTCAGGCTGAAATCTATAACCTTCGCGGGCATGTGTCAAAAAATGGGAAAGCAGACTCTATTCTGACGAAGCGGCGCGGCCCTGCCTGACATCAAGTTAGGGTATAGCCTAGATTGACATGCGCGATGCAACCCTTAACTTGCTTGCACCTATCGTTTCCATGCTAGCTTTATCGTAACGCTCAAGAAATTGGGCTTAATGCCGAAAACAATAAAATAAAACAGCCAACCCTTGAGGTTCTTATGCGCCAGAATTTACCAGTGACGGGTCGAAACTTAGAACTCCCAAAAGATGCCAATATTCTTTCGACTACCTCCCCTCAAAGCCATATCACGTACGTTAATCCTGACTTCATTAAAATCAGTGGTTTCACTGAGGAAGAACTATTAGGCCAGCCTCACAACATCGTAAGACACCCAGATATGCCGCCTGCTGCATTTGAGCATATGTGGAGTACATTAAAATCTGGCCGCTCATGGATGGGGCTAGTAAAAAATCGCTGTAAAAATGGCGACCACTATTGGGTAAGTGCTTATGTAACGCCAATAGCTAAGAATGGTTCGATTGTTGAATACCAGTCTGTAAGGACCAAGCCTGAACCTGAGCAGGTTTTGGCTGCGGAAAAATTATATGCTCAATTGAGAAGCGGGAAGGCCGCGAGGCCGAAATTGGCTGCTAGCTTTTCCGTGAAAATACTCTTGCTCATATGGGGTAGTATTATATCAAGCGCAATGGCTGCCGGCATGCTTACTGATACATCAATAAGCAGCTTATTGTTAGCCACTTTAATGTCAGGAAGCTTAAGCTCTGTTAGTGTTTTGGCTATTCTCTCTCCTCTTGGAAGACTGGTTGAAAGAGCCAGGAATATTTCCAATAACCCATTAAGTCAATCCCTCTACACTGGGCGCACCGATGAGTTTGGCCAAATAGAGTTTGCTTTACGAATGATGCAAGCTGAAACAGGCGCCATAGTAGGTCGCATAGGTGATGCATCAAATCGGCTTAGCGAACACACCCGAGGCCTACTAAAGGATATTGAGTCAAGCAATGTACTTACAGTTGAGCAGCAGGCAGAGACAGATCAAATAGCAACGGCAGTAAACCAAATGGTGGCAAGCATTCAAGAGGTTGCGAGCAATGCACAGCATGCTGCAGATGCGGCCGGAAGAGCAGACACTGAGACGGCATCTGGCCAGCGTCTGGTAGCCCACACAAGCCAGTCAATCACTGCCCTTGAAGGTGAAATTAGGCAAGCCACTCAGGTTATTCATGAGCTTGAAGGTCAAAGTAACGAGATATCAAAAGTTCTTGACGTTATACGAGGGATCGCCGAGCAAACGAATTTGTTGGCACTCAACGCAGCAATTGAGGCCGCGCGTGCTGGTGAGCAGGGGCGTGGTTTTGCTGTTGTCGCCGATGAGGTTCGCAGTCTTGCTGCTCGCACACAGCAATCGACAACGGATATTCAAAGCATGATCAGCGCTCTACAAGAGCGAGCGCAATCCGCTGTTACAGTCATGGAGCAAAGTAGTCGGCAAGCGCACACGAGTGTAGCTCACGCAGAGGAAGCAGCTACAGCTCTTGATGGAATTGGCCAACGCGTTAACGAAATTACCGACATGAACGCGCAAATAGCGACTGCGGTCGAGCAGCAGGGAGCAGTAAGTGAAGACATAAACCGCAGTATTATCAATATACGCGATGCTGCTGATACCAATGTACAGACCGGGCAGAATAATTTGCAAAGTGCGAAATCTGTCGCTCAGTTAACTAGCGCTCTGAGCGAACTGGCAAAACAGTTTTGGGAAAAACGAGGATAACGCTTTTCAGTATCTCGACAGGGATAACTTACTTTACCATCGGTTATCCCTTTTAGCCGCACAAATTTTAGCCATGGCTTTTCAGGAAGTCAGGGCTATCAGAATGGCCTTAGAAAGCCTAGTCAAAGAGCTGTCACGAGAACACCGTTAGCTTAGCGTACGATTTTTTCCGAATTCTGCGGTTCCCCC
>NZ_JBMKJI010000051.1:0-5325 GCF_049237025.1 Enterobacter cloacae complex sp. SYL001
TGCGAAGCGCAATCACCTTCTCGGAAACCCTCGCGAAATTTCGCAGTCGCGACGCCAGAGACCGAGGGTTAGATCATGCCTAGCATTCACCTTCCGGCCGCCCGCTAAATATCTCCTTTTGGGTTGTTAATAAAACATCCAATAAGTTGACTGTGCGTGAAAAAGAAAGTTTTGTGTGATGGCGTTGAAGATCGCACCGTTAAGCTCTTATGTGGGATGGTGCAGAGCTCGACGACTACCGATAAAACGCAACCGCCGCAAACAGACAAGAAAAAGCCCCAACTGATAACAGTTGGGGCTTCAGTATTGTGATTGGTGGAGCAATAGCACCCTGAACCCAAAACCTTCTCGCTCAACCGGTAGTGGCTGATAACAACTCGTGAGGGCTATTGCGGGTTAAGCATTTAGCGATGTCTAGGGCCAGACTGGACGTCTGAACGCAAGCCGCTGATACTGTACATAACCACAGTATCAGCGGAGGATACCCATGTCGCTGGCAAGGAACGCCACGGCGAGTCAATCGCCCACTCAAACAAACGGTTACGAACGCCACCAACCCGACCAGACGCTGCTCTACCAGCTGGTTGAGCAGCACTACCCAGCCTTCAAAGCCTCACTCGAAGCCCAAGGTCAACACCTGCCTCGCTACATCCAACAAGAATTCAACGACCTCCTCCAATGTGGCCGTCTGGAGTATGGTTTCATGCGGGTTCGCTGCGAGGATTGTCATCACGAGCGTCTGGTCGCCTTCAGCTGTAAACGACGCGGCTTTTGCCCTAGCTGCGGTGCCCGCCGGATGGCCGAGAGTGCGGCGCTGCTGATAGACGAAGTCTTCCCCAAGGAGCCCATTCGCCAGTGGGTGCTCAGCTTTCCTTTCCAGCTACGCTTTTTGCTGGCTCGCCATCCCCAGCTGATGGGCCAGGTCTTGAGTATCGTCTATCGTACACTCTCAACTCATCTGATCAAAAAAGCCGGTTACACCAAAGCCTCTGCACAAACTGGCTCAGTGACTCTTATCCAACGCTTTGGCTCCGCGCTAAATCTCAATGTCCACTACCACATGCTGTTTCTCGATGGTGTCTATGCCGAAGATGACTATGGCAAGCAACGCTTCCATCGTGTCAAGGCACCCACTTACGATGAGCTGAATACGCTCGCTCACACCCTCAGCCATCGCATCGCTCGCTGCATGGAAAAGCGTGGGATTTTGGAGCGTGATGCCGAGAATACGTGGTTGACACTGGAAGAGGGCGAAGACGATACGCTGACTCAATTACATGGTGCTTCGGTTACGTATCGCATTGCCGTCGGCCCCCAGCAAGGGCGCAAAGTCTTCACCCTGCAAACCTTGCCAGGGCGTGAGGATAAAGCCGACTCAAGCAGTCGAGTAGCCAACCATGCTGGTTTCTCGCTACACGCCGGTGTGATGGCCGAAGCGCATCAGCGGGATAAGCTTGAGCGCTTGTGTCGCTACATTAGTCGGCCAGCGGTTTCAGAAAAACGTCTGGCATTAACCGCCAATGGGCAGGTGCGTTACGAGCTCAAAACTCCGTACCGCAATGGCACCACCCATGTGATCTTCGAGCCGCTGGACTTCATCGCCAAACTCGCTGCGTTGGTACCTAAGCCGCGAGTCAACCTCACACGCTTCCACGGCGTCTTTGCACCGAACAGCAAACACCGAGTTCAAGTAACACCCGCCAAGCGGGGCAAGAAGCCCGACAAATCGGAAGGTCTCGATACTAACTGGCGTGACAAGAGTCCTGCAGAGCGCCACCGCGCCATGACCTGGATGCAACGCCTCAAGCGAGTCTTCAATATTGATATTGAAGTCTGCGAACACTGCGGCGGTCACGTCAAAGTGATTGCCAGCATCGAAGATCCGAAGGTCATTGAGCAGATTCTCAAGCATCTGAAACAGAAAACAGCCAAGGCGAATGCCGCCAAGCAGCGTGAGCTGCCACCAGAACGAGCGCCGCCACTGACTCCCAGCCTGTTCGATCCATCACAGAGTCGTCTCTTTGACTGACGACCCCAAATCCAACACTGCTCAACACTGCCAACTTTTAAACGGGGCGGTGGGGCAGTTTGTATCTCTCGAGCTATCAGGCTAGAGATTTTACCGCCAAATCGAACCTTATTAGAGCGGTTTAGGCTGGACCGGCAGTTAAAATTGGGGCTTGAGCGGTAAACGAGTGAGGGAATTTCAGGTAAGATACTTCGGATGAGGAGCAAAAAGGTGGTTTATACTTCCTATACCCGAGGCGCGACAGAAAAATCGCGGCGTTTTGCTTTTCAGTTCGACCTTTTAATGAATACTGATGTAACACGGATTGACCGTATTGGGAGTTTGAGATGGTGACAAAGAGAGTGCAACGGATGATGTTCGCGGCGGCGGCGTGCATTCCGCTGCTGCTGGGCAGCGCGCCGCTTTATGCGCAGACGAGTGCGGTGCAGCAAAAGCTGGCGGCGCTGGAGAAAAGCAGCGGAGGGCGGCTGGGCGTCGCGCTCATCGATACCGCAGATAATACGCAGGTGCTTTATCGCGGTGATGAACGCTTTCCAATGTGCAGTACCAGTAAAGTTATGGCGGCCGCGGCGGTGCTTAAGCAGAGTGAAACGCAAAAGCAGCTGCTTAATCAGCCTGTCGAGATCAAGCCTGCCGATCTGGTTAACTACAATCCGATTGCCGAAAAACACGTCAACGGCACAATGACGCTGGCAGAGCTGAGCGCGGCCGCGTTGCAGTACAGCGACAATACCGCCATGAACAAATTGATTGCCCAGCTCGGTGGCCCGGGAGGCGTGACGGCTTTTGCCCGCGCGATCGGCGATGAGACGTTTCGTCTGGATCGCACTGAACCTACGCTGAATACCGCCATTCCCGGCGACCCGAGAGACACCACCACGCCGCGGGCGATGGCACAGACGTTGCGTCAGCTTACGCTGGGTCATGCGCTGGGCGAAACCCAGCGGGCGCAGTTGGTGACGTGGCTCAAAGGCAATACGACCGGCGCAGCCAGCATTCGGGCCGGCTTACCGACGTCGTGGACTGCAGGTGATAAGACCGGCAGCGGCGACTACGGCACCACCAATGATATTGCGGTGATCTGGCCGCAGGGTCGTGCGCCGCTGGTTCTGGTGACCTATTTTACCCAGCCGCAACAGAACGCAGAGAGCCGCCGCGATGTGCTGGCTTCAGCGGCGAGAATCATCGCCGAAGGGCTGTAACTCTCAATAATGGGGCGCTACGGTGCCCCACTTTCTATTTATATATCCGTAAAAGCTTTTCTTGATATACATCTTCAGCTTTTTGTATGATTATTAATATCATTCTTTTCGATGGCCTTAAGACCTTTTTAAGTCAAAAGTATTACCTCCCCCAAAAAACAAATCCGCAAAGTAATGGAAGTAAATTATTTTATTTTGAATAGTCTTCATTGTGATTAGTCACATGACTCATTCTTTTTATTGTAATTATCTGATTTACATTCGCAGTTTTCTCATTGTTTCCGCCGGAAGTTATTCTTCCACTGTTTTTCCTCTTTATTTCCGCATGGTTGTTTTTCCACCCTTTGGATGGCTTGTAAGAATATTGTTTTAATCCGGCCAATAGAGTTATTGGGCCTCCAAAAGAATATTGACATCATTTTATGGCAGTGAAATTATTCGATCATGGATAAGGAGGGGGACAATGAAGTCACTAATTTATGATTACGGAAGAATCAACTGTATGAGTTGCCCTTCTCAATGTGAATTAAAACCAAATGCCTCATTGCGCGTTTCGTTTTGCCAGGACTATTGTTTTTGTACCTGGCCAGAAGGGAGTGGCTATTTTTCTCTGGGGATTATGGAGGGGCTCCTCAAACAAAATTATAATAATCTATATTTAGGCTGTATTTTTGTCGATTTTTCTATCAGCCATTTGCGCTTTTTTACTAACGAACGTTGGATAGATTATTTAATTGAAACGAAATTAAAAATTGTTATCGTTTGTGATAAATACCTTAAACCATTGGCTAATTACTGGTTTAAGCATTCTAAAGATATTTTTCTTGTTATCTATCAGCAAGATCGGCTGACGCTGGCCTGTGAAAAGTTAAAAAAGAGATTTATCTATCAGCGCGACGCCTTCTTTGGCGGAGAGTCACTCTCTGAACTGGAGTTTGCTGTCTTAAGCGCATTGATTTCCGGAGACGGTTGTCTGCAACTGGCTGATGAACTCAATGTCGATATTCGTACTATCTATGCTGCAAAGCGCCGTGCGGAAAAGAAAATGGGGGCCGATATCAATACCCTTTTCCGATTCTCACATTCGTTATAAGCGATTTTAAACTGATTGATGGCCCTTTTCATTGTTATCACTTTGCCGTGAGAAGGGCCTACAGTTAAATATTAATGCATAAAGCGGTTGAATACGCATGTTGCCGGATTTTAGCGTTTGCAGCCCCGTGCAAGAGAATACGTTCAATGCGAACTATGCAGTTTATTACTACGGCTCTGTAAACGGTAACGGTCAGGATTTTACCCGCTACGTACGATAAGGCAATTATTACCACCAGGGCGACAGGGGGAGCTTCAGGTGGGCTGAAAAACGGGAGTCTGTATTTGATTAGCGAAAACGATAAATTTAACGATCTGACCGTTAATACTTCAGGCTGGTTAGCCGACGGTATTAACCCTGGTCGGGAACGTGCCGGCAGAGATAATAACGTGACGGTAAACCATCAGACCAATATCAAAGCAGCAGGAATAGGGGGCGTGCGAACGCTCCGGTAAATAATGCTAATGAGGTCGCTACCATCACTCTCAATGGCCCCACCACCATTGAAACCACTTCGCCGGTTTCTATAAAGGTTGACTGTGCTGCCGTATCGAGAACGCTATGACTATTTACGCTGAAGAGTTGCGCATCATGATGGATGCTATTATGGATATCATTTTCGACCACGGCACGCACAGGCAGGCACGCACCTTTATGGCTGTTTTCACTCTCGACGCGGAACACCCTTACCCTGACGGCGTTCTTCCGCACCTGGTCAGGATCTTCACCACTGACCACGCCCGTCAGTTTCTGAAGCGTATCTGCCGGACTGCTGTACTCAGCCTGGCTGAGATAGCGGCCGTTCGGGGTTAACCAGAAATCCTGGCTGTCACTGACACGGTAGGTTTCGCCGTGGCTGGCGATGCCTGAGACGTTACAGAAGCGGTCATAATCGGGGTTCTAGGGATTTTCCGTCCAAAAACGACAAAGTGCTCTGGAGGCCGCGCCGTCCGTGGCCTCCAGAGGGGTATTACTTTTCGCTGACGGGTAAATATCCCTCG
>NZ_JBMKJI010000052.1:0-3992 GCF_049237025.1 Enterobacter cloacae complex sp. SYL001
CAGCATCTCCTGCAGCTCACGGTAACTGATGCCGTATTTGCAGTACCAGCGTACGGCCCACAGAATGATGTCACGCTGAAAATGCCGGCCTTTGAATGGGTTCATGTACAGCTCCATCAGCAAAAGGGGATGATAAGTTTATCACCACCGACTATTTGCAACAGTGCCAATTAATTCTCCAACCTGTTTGGCGGCCATAGCATAAGCAATAGCTGAGCCAGCACCGCCTGTTCCAGCTAGATAGACTCTTTTACCTGTCACATCGAAGCCTCTTTTCAAAAGGCTCGATACGAAACCTTCACCATCGAGCATATCCCCATGTAGTTGGCCCTGAGCATTCCTCCTGATGACGTTGCATCCTCCGATTGCCATAGCAGATTCACTGGCTGAATCAATTAATGAAAGCGCATGTTGTTTGTGAGGCATCGTTATAATGGCACCACGAAAATTCTGAATACATTTCAGACCATTGACAGCGGTTTGCAGACCTACAGAGTTTATATGGAGAGGGACCATCAAAGTGTCGGGGATTTGTTTTTCAAGGATGGCGGCATTTATCATGAGTGGAGCGCTGACCTGAGCGATCGGGTCACCTATGATCGACAACAGTTGCAATTTACCACTAACAATACTGAGTTCATTCATCACTGATACCCGTATGTAAAATAAATTAACCAGACTATTTTACATAGGATTACATGAAAGACTGGTTTAATGGCAAGTAGAAATGCTGTATCAGCCACCTCAACAGGGGAAGACACATCTACATACAGTGATTGAAGGTTACGCCTTCAAATGCTCATATGTCAATAACGTAATTAGAGAATTTGTAGAAACCTACATGTCAGGCTTATTGCGAGATATAATAGATTTAAATTGTACTTTTAATACCTGATACAACGATAAATCTCCAAAATTTGGTGTAAATAATTATCTCATCTGTATTTTTTAGTGGAACATTCGTATTGTCCTGTCCCCCGTTGACTACACATTCTGAAGTGAGGGATGTCTGTTCTTAGAACGAAGCGGACAAGATGGCTGGGTTAGAGGTCCGCTGTGAGCGAAAAGCAGTCCTAATATTGCTGTACTTGTTGTGATTGAAAGACGGGTAGCCGGAAGTCGCCTTGACCCGCATGGCATAGGCCTATCGTTCCCACGATCAGCGATCGGCTCGTTGCCCTACGCCGCTCCAAAACCCGCGACGCAGCGCCGGCAGGCAGAGCAAGTAGAGGGCGGCACCTGCAATCCATGCCCACCCGTTCCACGTTGTTATAGAGGCCGCATAGATCGCCGTGAAGAGGAGGGGCCCGACGATCGAGGTCAGGCTGGTGAGCGCCGCAAGAGATCCTTGAAGCTGCCCCTGACGTTCCTCATCTACCTGCCTGGACAACACTGCTTGCAGCGCCGGCATTCCGATGCCACCCGAAGCAAGCAGGACCATAATCGGGAACGCCATCCATCCCCTTGTCGCCAAGGCAAGCAGGATGTAGCCTGCGCCGTCGGCAATCATTCCGAGCATGAGTGCCCGCCTTTCGCCGAGCCTGGTGGTTACAGGGCCGGTGATCATTGCCTGGGCGAGTGAATGTAGAATACCAAATGCGGCAAGCGAAATGCCGATCAAGCTCGTGTCCCAATGAAAGCGATCCTCGCCGAAGATGACCCAAAGCGTGGCCGGCGCCTGTCCGACGAGTTGCATGATGAAGAAGACAGCCATCAGGGCGGCGATGACGGTCATGCCCCGGACCCACCGGAACGAAGCGAGCGGGTTGAGAGCCTCCCGGCGTAATGGTCGACGTTCGCCTTTGTGCGACTCCGGCAAAAGGAAAATGCCCATCAGGAAATTGAGGCCATTCAAGGCTGCTGCGGCGAAGAACGGAGCATGGGGGGAGAAACTGCTCATCAGCCCACCGAGCACAGGTCCCGCGACCATCCCGAACCCGAAACAGGCGCTCATGAAGCCGAAGTACCGCGCGCGCTCATCCCCATCTGTGATATCGGCAATATAGGCGCCGGCTACCGCACCAGTCGCCCCGGTGATGCCGGCCACGATGCGCCCGATATAGAGAACCCAAAGGAAAGGCGCCGTCGCCATGATGGCGTAGTCGATAGCGGCGCCGGACAGCGAGACGAGCAAGACCGGCCGCCGGCCGAAACGATCCGATAGCGCACCCAGCACAGGCGCGCAGGCAAATTGCATCAACGCATACAGCGCCAGCAAAATGCCATAGTGGGCGGTGACGTCGTTCGAGTGAACCAGATCTCGCAGGAGGCCCGGCAGCACCGGCATAATCAGGCCGATGCCGACAGCGTCGAGCGCGACAGTGCACAGTATTACGATCAGGGGTCTGTTGGGTTTCACGTCTGGCCTCCGGACCAGCCTCCGCTGGCCTCCGGACCAGCCTCCGCTGGTCCGATAGAACTCACGGATCCTTTATCACTGATAAGTTGGTGGACATATTATGTTTATCAGTGATAAAGTGTCAAGCATGATAAAGTTGCAGCCTAATACAGTTATCCGTGTCGCCCTGGACCTGTTGAATGAGGTCGGCGTAGAGGCTCTGACGACACGCAAACTGGCTAAACGGTTGGGGGTTCAGCAGCCGGCGTTATACTGGCACTTCAGGAACAAACGGGCGCTGCTCGACGCACTGGCCGAAGCCATGCTGGCGGAGAATCATACGCATTCGGTGCCGAGAGTCGACGACGACTGGCGCTCATTTCTGATCGGGAATGCCCGCAGCTTCAGGCAGGCGCTGCTCGCTTATCGCGATGGCGCGCGTATCCATGCTGGCACGAGACCGGGCGCACCGCAGATGGAAGTGGTCGACGCGCAGCTTCGCTTCCTCTGCGAGGCGGGTTTTTCGGCTTGGGACGCCGTCAATGCGCTGATGACAATCAGCTACTTCACTGTTGGGGCCGTGCTTGAGGAGCAGGCCGGCGACAGCGATGCCGGTGAGCGCGGCGGCACCATTGAACAGGCTCCGTTGTTGCGGGCCGTGATAGACACCTTCGACGAAGCCGGTCCGGACGCAGTGTTCGAGCTGGGGCTCGCGGTGATTGTCGATGGATTGGCGAAAAGGAGGCTCGTTGCGAGGAACATTCAAGGGCCGAGAAAGGGTGACGATTGATCAGGACCGCTGTCGGAGCGCAACCCGCTCACTACAGCAGAGCCATATAGACAACATCCCCTCCCCCTTTCCACCGCCTCGTGCGCCTGGCGGGCAAGAGCCAGGGCGGCCGTCTTCACATTCTGCCCTGCGCAGATAAGATAGATTTAGCGTGGACTCAAGGCTCTCGCGAATGGCTCGCGTTGGAGGCTTTCATTGATACTTGTGGGGCACCGCAGGGAAATACCGGCTATGTCGTGCTGCGCATCGCAGCCTGCGCCCTTGACTTGTCTCGCCTCTCGGGACTCACCCCTTGATACTGAACAATATCGCCAGCAGCTTCAGTCCTGTCCCGATAACCACCCCGTGGTATCCACTCCGATTTCAGACTGCGGAACAGTCATTCTGCAAAGCATTATCCCAGCAGTTCCCGCTGCGGCTCATGCTGAGCATCATTCCATATTGAGCGGCCAGAATCCGGTACGGCAGGCTGCAATATTGGGTTCCCTGGTCCGAATGGAAAATTATACCTCCCGGGCAACCTCGGCCCTGCCAAGCCATTGCCAGCGCTTGTTTTTGCAAGCAGGCTGTTTGCTTCTGACGAGAACGCCCAGACCACTAATTTATCTGTATATATTCAAGTTTCATCTTGTTTCCCCATGTAAGTATCCCTGCAAAACGAACCATTCACTTTTAGAGATCCTCCGACATACTAATTATGTCCTCTGAGGAGATCTCCATGCGTAAAGTCCGATTCACCGAGCTGCAGACATTCGGCCGGCACTGTTGCAAATAGTCGGTGGTGATAAACTTATCATCCCCTTTTGCTGATGGAGCTGCACATGAACCCATTCAAAGGCCGGCATTTTCAGCGTGACATCATTC
>NZ_JBMKJI010000053.1:0-3532 GCF_049237025.1 Enterobacter cloacae complex sp. SYL001
AACCTTGCGCTCGTTCGCCAGCCAGGACAGAAATGCCTCGACTTCGCTGCTGCCCAAGGTTGCCGGGTGACGCACACCGTGGAAACGGATGAAGGCACGAACCCAGTTGACATAAGCCTGTTCGGTTGGTAAGCTGTAATGCAAGTAGCGTATGCGCTCACGCAACTGGTCCAGAACCTTGACCGAACGCAGCGGTGGTAACGGCGCAGTGGCGGTTTTCATGGCTTGTTATGACTGTTTTTTTGTACAGTCTATGCCTCGGGCATCCAAGCAGCAAGCGCGTTACGCCGTGGGTCGATGTTTGATGTTATGGAGCAGCAACGATGTTACGCAGCAACGATGTTACGCAGCAGGGCAGTCGCCCTAAAACAAAGTTAGGCATCACAAAGTACAGCATCGTGACCAACAGCAACGATTCCGTCACACTGCGCCTCATGACTGAGCATGACCTTGCGATGCTCTATGAGTGGCTAAATCGATCTCATATCGTCGAGTGGTGGGGCGGAGAAGAAGCACGCCCGACACTTGCTGACGTACAGGAACAGTACTTGCCAAGCGTTTTAGCGCAAGAGTCCGTCACTCCATACATTGCAATGCTGAATGGAGAGCCGATTGGGTATGCCCAGTCGTACGTTGCTCTTGGAAGCGGGGACGGATGGTGGGAAGAAGAAACCGATCCAGGAGTACGCGGAATAGACCAGTTACTGGCGAATGCATCACAACTGGGCAAAGGCTTGGGAACCAAGCTGGTTCGAGCTCTGGTTGAGTTGCTGTTCAATGATCCCGAGGTCACCAAGATCCAAACGGACCCGTCGCCGAGCAACTTGCGAGCGATCCGATGCTACGAGAAAGCGGGGTTTGAGAGGCAAGGTACCGTAACCACCCCAGATGGTCCAGCCGTGTACATGGTTCAAACACGCCAGGCATTCGAGCGAACACGCAGTGATGCCTAACCCTTCCATCGAGGGGGACGTCCAAGGGCTGGCGCCCTTGGCCGCCCCTCATGTCAAACGTTAGGCGTCATGCATGAACCACACCGTCCCCGCAGAGGTATCCGCTCAGGTGCGGATAGTCGTCGACGTCATAAAGTCACATTTGGAGCCTGTGCTTCTTGCCATTTGTCAATGGCCATTAATTTTGACCCACCTTTGGCCAATAAAATTGACCCACCCTTGCACGTTTAACCCGTTGTTTTCTGTTTCAGCCGATAGCTCTCTCCTCCCAGCATAAAGATGTGTGAGTGATGGATGATTCGGTCGATGATCGGTACTGCCACGTTGTCGTCGTGGAAGAACTCGCCCCAGCAGGTGAAGTCCTTGTTGGTGGTCAGGATGATAGACCGGTATTCGTACAGACTGTTGATCAGCTGGAACAGGTTGTAGCGGGCCTGCCGGGTCATGGGCAGGTAGCCCAGCTCATCGATGATCAAGAGGTCGACCTTGCTCAGCTGGCTGATTTTCTTTTTCAGCTCGCCCTTCATTTCTGCCAGCTCCAGTTCTTCCACCAACTCCAGCGCGGTGCGAAACAATACCCGGTATCCGGCCTCGACGGCCTTGTGGCCAATCCCGATGGCCAGGTGGGTCTTGCCCACGCCTGGCGGGCCGATGAAGATCACGTTGTTGCGCTCGTCGATGAACCGGAAGTCCAGCAGGCTGTTGATCTGGCGCTTGCTGATGGTGGTCTGGTGGCGATAGTCAAAGCCCTCCAGATGCTTGTGCGCAGGAAAGCCTGCCGTCTTGTAATTGCGCTGTACCCGGTTGGCCTGACGCTGCTGGAGTTCGTATTCAGCCAGTCGCTGTGCAAAGCTCAGGAACGACATTTCACTGGCTTCGGCCTCGGCCAGTAACTGGGCGAGCTCTGCGGCGATGGAGGTCATGCGCAGGCTACGGTACTGGGCGGCAGTCTGTTCAAGCATGCCCATGGGTCACCTCCTGGCCAGTCGAGCGGCCAAGCTGTCGGTATGCACTCAAGTCCAGCTCTGACGGAGCCTCTGGCACGGGCTCAGGCAGACGCTCACGCCGGCTGGCCAGCTGGGTGGCCACCAGATACGCTTCGATCTGTCGGGCGGTCAGGCCCGGCTTCTGGCTCAGGTTCAACAGCATGTCCCGTTCAACAGGTGCGTGCTTACTCAGCAGGTTGCGTACTGCGAACAGTTGATCCTTATAGACCTTGGGCAAGGATCTCCGCAACTGATCACACAAGGCCAGGCTGAGTGCCTCGTCGCCCACCAGTACTTGAATGTCCTGCTCCAGCTGCTGCCGGCGCTGGGCATGGTCACGGTAGTGGTGGGTGTTTTTGATAATCTGACCTTTGCCGCCCGCCAACGCATGCTGGGCAATCACTTCGCCAGTTTGTAGATCAATCACATGCAGCTGGCTGTCGTCTTCCAGCACACCGACACGGCTTTGCTGCCAGGCCATGGGCACAGAGTACTTGTTGGCCTTCCAGGAGATCAGTCCGGTCTTATCCGCCTTGCGGGTCTCACGGGCTTCAGATGTGACGCAAGAGGGTGACAGGTAGGGCTTGAGCAGAGCCTGTTCGTCACGTTCAAAACGCAGCTGAGGTGCCTCACCTGTGGTGCCGTGTGCCCGCACATTGGCGACCTTGTCCAGCCAGTGATGCACATGCTCGCGCAGGTGCTGCTCATCACGGAAGGTCTCGCCGTAAAAGCAGTCCTGCTTGACGTATTTGACGCCCGCTTCAACCTTGCCCTTGCTCTCGGGGTCATAGCCTTCGCAAGCATGGATACGAAAGCCGGCTGTGGTGGCGTACTGATGAAAACGCTCGTTGAGGGTCAGCTCCCGGTATTTCTCCTCAATCACCACCAGCTTGGTCTGGTCGTACACCAGCTCTTCAGGCATGCCGCCAAAGTAGCGCAGCGCTTCGTCATGCAGCTGGATGAACTGCCGGGTATCCAGCGGCTTAAACGACAGGCCCACATACATCAGCCGCGAGTACGCCAGCACAAACACAACAAAGTGCACCACTGTTTCCACGCCACCAATCAGCACGTTACGCAGCTCGCCCGGGTCAACCTGGCACTGCACACCCGGCACCTCATCAACCACCGGCTCGTAATATCGGTGCTGACCGGTTGCAACCTCTTCCTTCAGCGCGCTGACGTAACGACGAATACTGCGCTCGGAGGTCGGCAGCTCACCCAGTTTCTCCTTGAGCTTGCGGGCAATCTTGACTGCACTGAGCCCGGGAAAGCTGGCCAGCAAGCTGATCAGGTATCCCCGGTAGGTGTCGAGCTGTTTGCTGCGGACAGGGTTATCCAGCTTGCGGGCAGTGGTTGTTTCATCCTGACGCAGATACTTGCGCACGCTGTTGCGCGAGATGCCCAGCTCCCGGCTGATGGCCCGAATGGAAAGTCCTTTGCCATCGTCATGTAATGATTTTATTTTGTGTATCACGTTCCACCTCATCATCAGAACGGTTCCCGGCCTGCCAAAAGGCTGGGAACCCTATCTGCATTTCTGGCCGGTTGGCCACCTTGGGGTGGGTCAAAATTAATGGCCAGGGCACTGTT
>NZ_JBMKJI010000054.1:0-2954 GCF_049237025.1 Enterobacter cloacae complex sp. SYL001
CCCCTTCATAATATCCTCCGGTAGTGTGAACGTATAATGTCCCAGCATGTTGATATGACCGTGCATCAGAGGCGAAAGCCGCGCGATATGTTCATCCTCTGGCCCTTCCCCGATGCTGCGCAGGTGCGACAAGGCTTCCTGCATATAAAGCGTATTCCACAGCACCACTGCGTTTGTCACCAGACCCAGCGCACCCAACTGATCTTCCTGCCCCTCGCGGTAACGTTTTCTGATCTCGCCACGCTGACCGTAGCAGATGGCTCTTGCAACGGCATGGCGGCCTTCACCCCGGTTCAACTGTGTTAGGATCCGGCGACGATAGTCCTCATCATCAATATAGTTGAGAAGATACAGTGTCTTGTTAACTCTTCCGACCTCCATTATTGCCTGAGCAAGCCCTGACGGTCGGGTACTTCTCAATAGCGATCGAATGAGTTCTGACGCATGAATAGTGCCCAGCTTCAGCGAACCGGCAACCCGCATCATCTCATCCCAGTGGCTTTCGATTTTAGAAAGGTCAACACAACCCCGCGCCAGTTTGTCCAACGCCCCGTAATTCGCTGCTTTGTCGGCCCGCCAGAACACAGCCTCACCCGCATCCGCCAGACGAGGTGAAAATTGGTATCCCAGTAGCCAGAACAGGCCAAAGATAATGTCACTGGTACCTGCTGTGTCCGTCATGATTTCAACCGGGTTTAGTCCCGTTTGTTGCTCAAGTAGCCCTTCCAGCACAAAGATGGAATCCCGCAGTGTTCCAGGAATCACTATGCCATGAAAACCCGAATATTGGTCAGAGACAAAGTTGTACCAGGTGATGCCGCGCCCTGAACCAAAGTATTTTCTGTTGGGGCCAGAATTCACCGTTTTCACTGGCGTGACAAAACGCATACCATCAGCGGAGGCTACCTCCCCGCCCCCCAGTATCCTGCCAACGCTAACGAGGACTGAAAATCAACCAGCCGCGCATTGGCGCTAACCAGCGTTTCTGCTCGGATGTAGTTCTGTTTCACCCAGCTCAGACGATGGCGAGTCAGTGCAGGGATATTGTGCTTGATCAGCGGCTCATGTCCGATATTGCAGGCCTCAGCCAGCATCACCGCACACAGGCTTATATGCAGATCCTGCGCACGGGCACCTGACTCGCTGACATGGCTGAATTCACGGGTGAAGCCAGTTCTGGCGTCAATCTCGAGCAACAGTTCTGTCAGGTCAACGGGTGGAAGCAATTGTCTGACTCGGCTGCTCAGTTGTATCAGCGCCGGTGGTTCATCCAATTTATCCAGGCTGCTGATGGTCAGCGAAGGATGTTTACCTTCATTGCAGATGTCCACGGCGGTATTGCGATCAAAACGTGATGCCACCGTTTTCCAGGTTTCATCTAACTGAGCGGCCAATTGCTCCGATGCTTTACTGCCATTAGTGGGGTGACCCAATGCCCGGCAGACTGGAACCCGCTGCGCCTGCCATTCCTCCCCCTGAAGAAGTTTTTGGCGCGGATCACCCCAACGATCGCTGTTTTCCAACCAGATGTCACGACGGCGTAGCGCATCCTGAAGTCGCTCCAGCAGACACAACGAGTAACCTGCTCGCTGTATCCGACCGTCAGCATCGTACACCAGGCGTTTCCAAGGGCCTGAAATGATATGTTCAGGTGCATCGTCCAGGATCCGTTTTTTCGAGCCGTTTAGCTCTGCCAGGTAATGGATGGCAGCCAAGGTATGTTCACCGTCTGGGGCCGCACGGAAGTGCAGATCGCGCAGTAGTGCGGGCAAAAAACGCCTTACCCGTCCGTATTGCTCCACCATTTCATCCTGAAAGTTTGTATCCTGGGGGCGGGCCAGTTCATTCACTTTTTCCACGGACTCTGCCAGTCTGGCGACAGACACACTGCTGAATATGGTCTTTCGCAGCAAATCATCGGCGGTATCTTCATCAAGTAAAAGTGCGCATGCCCGCGCCAGCAGCAACGCCGCGCGGTCAAGATCCTTGAGCGTCCTAAGTCGCTTTTTCTGCCCGGTTTTCTTCGCCTCCCGGGTAATATTGAGGATCAGCATATCCAGCACGTCAACGGCCTCGTCCAGCGCCGAGATTTCTTGCGCTTTCACGAATGCGGTAAGGATCGCCAGCCGCCGTTCTTCTGGCATTCTGCTGATATATTTCACCGATGCCATTCCGGCATAGCGTGCCAGATTGCGGAGCTGTATGGCGGGCAGCCCAGTGAAATTCAGACAGGAAAACTCCAGGCTGCGCAGGCGAGTGTAACGTTCAAGTGCTTCAGTGAACGCGGGGCCGCTGATAGTGACAGGGCCTCTTTTTAGGTGCTCCATCACTGAGAGTCGCTGTCCTTCGGGGATTTCAAGTAACCCAGCCAGTTGTGCGGTCTGCCAACGGTTTGGCAGCGCGGCCAATTTTCGCCACAAGCGGCGGGTCGCACGCTCACGGATTTCACCAATGACTCTCGTCAGGGTGGATGCGGCTGGCAACAACACTTTATTTTGAAGCAACCACGCGGTGGCAAAATCGAACATCAGTCCGGGGCGTTCATTACTGAGCCATGCACGGGTATACAGCAATCGCTTCAGTCTGAACGACCACGGGAAATCACCGAAATCATGATAGCTATAGTGCTGCCTGATAAGCCCGTGGTGCTCCCAACGTGTGTTTTCCCTTTGAGCATAGCGGGAAATGATCTCTGGATAGCGGATGTTAAGTTGCCTTGCGACATAAAACTGGACACCGGGCGGTATTTGCATGAGATCGGACAAGAAGGTTCCCAGAAAGCGGGCAGTTGTGAGTTGAAGGGCAATTCCCAACCGGTTATGCCTGCCCCTACGCAGGTTGATGAAAGGGCACTGTTGCAAAGTTAGCGATGAGGCAGCCTTTTGTCTTATTCAAAGGCCTTACATTTCAAAAACTCTGCTTACCAGGCGCATTTCGCCCAGGGGATCACCATA
>NZ_JBMKJI010000055.1:0-2813 GCF_049237025.1 Enterobacter cloacae complex sp. SYL001
GAATGATGTCACGCTGAAAATGCCGGCCTTTGAATGGGTTCATGTGCAGCTCCATCAGCAAAAGGGGATGATAAGTTTATCACCACCGACTATTTGCAACAGTGCCATACATCGTCTCCAGTGGGATCCCGGCGCGGGCGGCAAGCGCCATCGCTTCGGCGGCAACGGCGATGTGCACCCCGGCCAGCAGCTGATGGATAATTTTTACCGTCGAGCCAAGACCAATGTCGCTCCCGATGCGGTAGACTTTGCCGGCCACGGCGTCCAGCACCGGCGCGAGTCGGGCAAAGGCGGCATCGCTCCCGGAGGCCATCACCGTCATGTCGCCGGCGGCCGCTTTCACGGCGCCGCCCGATACCGGCGCGTCGAGCATCAATAGCTGGTACTCCGCCAGCGCCTCGGCAATGGCCTGAGCATCGGCGGAGGCGATGGTGGACGACACCATCACGACGGTGCCCGGCTTCAGATGGGCGGCGAGGCCGCTCTCGCCGAACAGGATCCCCCGCACCTGGGCGGCATTGACCACCAGCAGCACAACTGCATCCAGTTCCGCGGCGAACGGCACCGCGCTGGGGCCCGCGCCTTTGGCGCCCGCCGCCAGCAGTGCGCGACAGTTGTCGGGATTGATGTCAACGCCCCAGGTGTTCAGGCCCGCCTGCAGGCAGGCGCGGGCGGCGCCCATGCCCATTGAACCCAGTCCAATCACGCAGACGTTAGTGTGTGCAGCCATGCTGGTCTCCTTGTGAACATTAGTTAATTAATGTGATTTAATGATAGAATAAAGCGTTATCATGTGAATTTATGTGAGAGTTATCACGAATAACCCACATGAATATAAAAAATTCACAGGCGGAAAGAGGCTGCACAGCGGCGATTCTTGCCCTAAAATAGCGTAAAAAACAGCGGCAAAGCGCGATAACAACACCGGGTGTCGCCAGGGCCGTAGCCTGGGTGGTGACGCCTGGTGTGAAAAAATGGTAAGGGGAGAGCGGTGATTCCAATAGAACGACATCAGCGTATTTTAGCCCTGGTGGAGCAGCGTGGGGCGGTAAGCATTAACGAGCTGACGGAGATCCTCGGCGTGTCCCATATGACCATCCGTCGGGACGTCAGTAAACTGGAGGAGCAGGGGCTGCTGGTCAGCGTCTCGGGCGGCGTACGCGCCGTCAGCCGGCTGGCCGCGGAACCCAGTCATCTGGTGAAAAGCACGCTGCAGAGTGAGGAGAAACAGGCGATCGGCGCGCTGGCGGCGAGTCATATCGCTAAAAACAGTTGCATCTATCTGGATGCCGGGACTACCACCCTGGCGCTGGCGCGGGCGATCCTCGACCGGAACGATCTCCAGGTGGTCACCAATGATTTTGAGATAACCCAGCTGCTGATCGATGCCAGCCAGTGCGGCGTGATCCACACCGGCGGCACTCTGTGCCGGGAGAACCGCTCCTGCGTGGGCGAATCGGCGGCGCGTACGTTACGCCACCTGGCTATCGATACGGCCTTTATCTCCGCCAGCGGCTGGGACAGTCGCGGGATATTCACCCCTGATGAGAACAAGGTTACCGTCAAGGAGACCGTCAGCCAGGTCAGCGCGAGAAGCATCCTGCTGTGCGACAGTTCGAAATACAATCAGGTGGCCACGTTTATGGCGTTACCTTTGACCCGGTTCACCACCATCATTACCGACCGGCATCTTTCCGATGCCGCCGCCAGTCATATCGCCCGGCACGCCTGCGAGGTGCTGCGGGCCGGATAACGCGCGCGGCCACCGCCGGCTTAGCGTTGCCAGTGCTCGATCAGCGCCGCGCCGATCCCGGCGATTTGCTGATTTCGCTCGGCCATGCTCGCCGGCGTATCCCGCAGATAAATCACCACAATGCGCTCTGCTTTGTTATTCGGGCCAAGCAGGGCGACAATCCCGCGCGCACCCCGCTTGCTAGCTCCGGTCTTATCGGCGATAAACCAGCCCGCCGGCAGCACGGAGCGGATCAACGGTCCGGCGACCCGATCGTCCACCATCCACTGCAGCAGCTGCCGTTGCGAACGGGCGCTCAGACGCTGGCTGGTCAGCAGCTTGCGCAGGGTCGCGGCCATGCTGGCCGGGGTAGTGGTGTCGCGGGCGTCGCCGGGAAGCGCCTCATTCAGTTCCGTTTCCCAGCGGTCAAGGCGGGTGACGTTGTCGCCGATCTGGCGCAAAAAGGCAGTCAATCCTGCGGGGCCGCCGACGGTGGCCAGCAGCAGATTGGCGGCGCTGTTATCGCTCATGGTAATGGCGGCGGCGCAGAGTTCGCCGACCGTCATGCCGTCGGCAAGGTGTTTTTCGCTGACCGGCGAGTAGTCCACCAGATCCTGCTGGCGATAGTGGATCTTTCGCTCCAGCTGTTCGTCACCGGCATCCACCCGCGCCAGCACTGCGCCGCAGAGCACTACTTTAAAGGTGCTCATCATGGGAAAGCGTTCATCGGCGCGCCAGGCGGTCAGCGTGCGGCCGCTGGCCAGATCCATTTCTATCATGCCTACGCGGCCCGACAGCTGGCTTTCGCTTTGTTTAATTTGCTCAAGCGGCTGCGGGCTGGCGTGTACCGCCAGCGGCAGGGTGGCTAACAGGGAGATAATACACAGGCGAATATAACGCATAACCACAATACATCCTTGAGTGAAGGCCGATAAAGGCGAGTAAAGAAGCGACAAATAAGAATAACCCGGCGTTGGCACTGTTGCAAATAGTCGGTGGTGATAAACTTATCATCCCCTTTTGCTGATGGAGCTGCACATGAACCCATTCAAAGGCCGGCATTTTCAGCGTGACATCATTC
>NZ_JBMKJI010000056.1:0-2088 GCF_049237025.1 Enterobacter cloacae complex sp. SYL001
AACCTTGCGCTCGTTCGCCAGCCAGGACAGAAATGCCTCGACTTCGCTGCTGCCCAAGGTTGCCGGGTGACGCACACCGTGGAAACGGATGAAGGCACGAACCCAGTGGACATAAGCCTGTTCGGTTCGTAAACTGTAATGCAAGTAGCGTATGCGCTCACGCAACTGGTCCAGAACCTTGACCGAACGCAGCGGTGGTAACGGCGCAGTGGCGGTTTTCATGGCTTGTTATGACTGTTTTTTTGTACAGTCTATGCCTCGGGCATCCAAGCAGCAAGCGCGTTACGCCGTGGGTCGATGTTTGATGTTATGGAGCAGCAACGATGTTACGCAGCAGGGCAGTCGCCCTAAAACAAAGTTAACTCGAGGGAGAAATCGTGAAGTTATCACTAATGGCTGCCAAGTCGAAGAACGGTATTATCGGTAATGGACCAGATATTCCATGGAGCGCCAAAGGCGAGCAACTTCTATTTAAGGCAATTACATATAATCAATGGCTTTTAGTTGGACGCAAAACTTTTGAGTCAATGGGCGCTCTCCCAAATCGAAAGTATGCAGTTGTAACTCGCTCTAATTTTTCTACGAATGATGAGGGTGTAATGGTTTTCTCCTCAATTCAGGATGCCTTAATAAATTTAGAGGAAATCACGGATCATGTTATCGTTTCTGGTGGTGGTGAAATATACAAAAGCTTGATTTCCAAAGTAGATACTTTGCATATTTCAACAGTCGACATCGAGCGAGATGGAGACATAGTTTTTCCTGAAATCCCAGATACATTCAAGTTGGTATTTGAGCAAGATTTCGAGTCTAACATTAACTATTGTTATCAAATCTGGCAAAAGAGTTAACAAGCGCCTGCAATCTGACCTCCGGTTACTGTCACCTTTTTTTGCGGTGGAGCTGCAAAAAAGGCGCCATTAACCTCCGGCAGTTGAGGCGGGCGTTAGACATCATGAGGGTAGCGGTGACCATCGAAATTTCGAACCAACTATCAGAGGTGCTAAGCGTCATTGAGCGCCATCTGGAATCAACGTTGCTGGCCGTGCATTTGTACGGCTCCGCAGTGGATGGCGGCCTGAAGCCATACAGCGATATTGATTTGTTGGTTACTGTGGCCGTAAAGCTTGATGAAACGACGCGGCGAGCATTGCTCAATGACCTTATGGAGGCTTCGGCTTTCCCTGGCGAGAGCGAGACGCTCCGCGCTATAGAAGTCACCCTTGTCGTGCATGACGACATCATCCCGTGGCGTTATCCGGCTAAGCGCGAGCTGCAATTTGGAGAATGGCAGCGCAATGACATTCTTGCGGGTATCTTCGAGCCAGCCATGATCGACATTGATCTAGCTATCCTGCTTACAAAAGCAAGAGAACATAGCGTTGCCTTGGTAGGTCCGGCAGCGGAGGAATTCTTTGACCCGGTTCCTGAACAGGATCTATTCGAGGCGCTGAGGGAAACCTTGAAGCTATGGAACTCGCAGCCCGACTGGGCCGGCGATGAGCGAAATGTAGTGCTTACGTTGTCCCGCATTTGGTACAGCGCAATAACCGGCAAAATCGCGCCGAAGGATGTCGCTGCCGACTGGGCAATAAAACGCCTACCTGCCCAGTATCAGCCCGTCTTACTTGAAGCTAAGCAAGCTTATCTGGGACAAAAAGAAGATCACTTGGCCTCACGCGCAGATCACTTGGAAGAATTTATTCGCTTTGTGAAAGGCGAGATCATCAAGTCAGTTGGTAAATGATGTCTAACAATTCGTTCAAGCCGACCGCGCTACGCGCGGCGGCTTAACTCCGGCGTTAGATGCACTAAGCACATAATTGCTCACAGCCAAACTATCAGGTCAAGTCTGCTTTTATTATTTTTAAGCGTGCATAATAAGCCCTACACAAATTGGGAGATATATCATGAAAGGCTGGCTTTTTCTTGTTATCGCAATAGTTGGCGAAGTAATCGCAACATCCGCATTAAAATCTAGCGAGGGCTTTACTAAGCTTGCCCCTTCCGCCGTTGTCATAATCGGTTATGGCATCGCATTTTATTTTCTTTCTCTGGTTCTGAAATCCATCCCTGTCGGTGTTGCTT
>NZ_JBMKJI010000057.1:0-1903 GCF_049237025.1 Enterobacter cloacae complex sp. SYL001
AAGCAACACCGACAGGGATGGATTTCAGAACCAGAGAAAGAAAATAAAATGCGATGCCATAACCGATTATGACAACGGCGGAAGGGGCAAGCTTAGTAAAGCCCTCGGTGCGGCGGACATTATCCGCGAACAGGCTGAACAGCACGGCATTGCGCGGGTAACGGATGTCTGGCTGGAAGTCGGCGCACTGGCGGATGTTGAGGAGAGTGCACTGCATTTCTGTTTTGATATCGCCTGCCGTGATACCGTGGCGCAGGGCTGCACACTGCATATTGATGTTATCCCGGCACAGGCATGGTGCTGGGATTGCAGCCGTGAGGCCGAAATCATGCAGCACGCCGGATGCTGTCCGCACTGCGGCAGTGAACGGCTGCGCATCAGTGAAGGTGATGATTTGCGGGTAAAAAGCCTGGAAGGTGAGTGAGTTTTACGCCGCCGCCGTATTCAGCAGCCAGCGGGCGAATTGCTGCATGGCCGGGGTTTCCGTACGGGACTGTAACCGCGTCAGCCAGTAGCCGCCGAGGGTGATTTCTGCGGCAAACGGCTGTACCAGTGCGCCTGACTGTAACAGGCGGCTGAACATACATACCGGTGCGATCGCTACCCCGGCACCCAGTTGTGCCGCCTCGGCCATGGCCAGTGAGGTATCGAACACCATTACCGGCTGTGACGGGGAAGGCGGTGTGCCGCCCGCACAATCCAGCCAGCGGCTCCATTCATCCCGGCGGAATGAGCGCAGCAGGGTAAAGCGGTGAACATCATCCGGCTGCTGTAACTGTTCTGCAATGGCCGGTGAGCACAGCGGAGCGTGTGGTGCACTGAAAATCAGTTCCGCATCTGACTCATGCCACGCGCCGTTACCGAAACGGATCGTATAATCATGCCCTTCCGCCGCCGGGTCCACATGATTGTTATGGGTGGAGATATGCAGATCAATATGCGGATGGCTGTCATAGAATCCGGCCAGACGCGGCAGCAGCCAGCCTGCGGCAAATGTTCCCACCGCACCGACTTTCACCCGCTCACGGAACTGCCCGTGAGAAAAACACTCCAGAGTATCCGCAATCCGGTCAAACGCCTCATTGAGCACCGGCAGTAATCCCTCACCTTCATGGGTCAGCACCAGCCCGCGCGAGACGCGGGTAAACAGCACACAGCCGAGTTGTTCTTCCAGCGCCCTGACCTGCTGGCTGACGGCGGCATGGGTGACATTCAGCTCAATCGCCGCGCGGGTAAAACTGAGATGACGGGCGGCGGCCTCAAAGGCGCGCAGCGGGTTAAGGGGGAGATAACGTCTGACCATAATCCACCTGTAAGTTTTTCTTTAGGGCAGTTGAGTCTTCATAATGCCTCCTTTGAAGGGAAGGTATAACGTCGGCTGCGGCAGCAGAGAAACGGCATTCCGGCGGTAATACTCTGCTATAGCAGAATCTGCCTTGTTGTAGCGCGGAACTCAAGTGATATTTGCCTCTTGTGTTTGCATTCGAGCTAATCCGGCAGCACTATTACTCCCAAGGGTTCCAGCAGTTGCTCCTGTTGCCAGGCACAGATCTTGACTCCTTCGAGGTTGACCCGTCTGGGGTCGAGCCCATCCAGATCGGCAAAGGTCAGGTCACAGCCCCGCAGATTGACCTGTTGCCAACAGTCGCGGGAGAAGGTGCCGCGGCTGAGATCTGAGCCCATCAAGGAAGCGCCGCTGAGATTGGCATTGCTCCAGTTGTTTTCAAACAGCTCGCATTTTTCCAGGCATTGGCCACTCAAGTTGGTATAGGCCAGGTTGCAACCTGAGATATAAGCCGAGCAGAAGTACATCTTATGGCTGACTTGATTGTAGAAGCGGGCCCGGGAAAAGTTGGCGCCCTTGAGATCGCACTCCCTGAACTCTATGCCAAAGCAGTTGGCA
>NZ_JBMKJI010000058.1:0-1769 GCF_049237025.1 Enterobacter cloacae complex sp. SYL001
AAAAAAAAAAATTGCAGTCAGGCCGGAACGGCTGCTGAACCGGTACAGGCGGGTTCCGGGCGCAGCGCCGGACCAGTCACGGAGCACTAGCGGAGTGTATACTGGCTTAAGATGTAGCATGGCAGTAACACATAGCATTAATGCCACATAAGACAGGCGCAGAAAGTGAAAGAAAACGCGTCAGGAGAAAATGTGATACAGAATATATTCCGCTTCCTCGCTCACTGACTCGCTCCGCTCGGTCGTTCGGCTGCGGCGAGCGGGACGGGCTTACGGATGGATCAGAAATTTCCTGGGGGATGCCAGGAAGATACTTAACGAAGAAAGCATAAGGCCGCGCCAAAGCCGTTTTTCCATAGGCTCCGCCCCCCTGACAAGCATCACAGAATCTGACGCTCAAATCAGTGGTGGCGAAACCCGATGCGGCTTAAAGATACCAGGCGTTTCCCCCTGGTGGCTCCCTCGTGCTCCCCCGCATTCCTGCCTTTCGGTTTACCGGTGTCACTCCGCTGTTATGGCCGCGGTTTCTCATTCCACGCCTGACACTCAGTTCCGGGAAGGCAGTTCGCTCCAGGATGGACTGTATGCACGAACCCCCCGTTCAGTCCGACCGCTGCGCCTTATCCGGTAACTATCAACTTGAGTCCAACCCGGAAAGACACGACTAATCGCCATTGGCAACGGCCATTGGCAAACAGGATGTGCGAGAGATGTCTCAAGAGTTCTTGAAGTGGCGGCCTTAGTGAGGCTACACTGAAAGGACAAATTTGGTGACATGTCTCGCACAAGACTGTTACCACGGTTAGGGGATCTGCCAGGATTACCTAACCTTCGAAAAACCACCTGCCAGGGTGGTTTTTTCGTTTACAGGGCAAGAGATTACGCGCGGAAAAAAAGGATCTCAAGAAGATCCTTTATAAATTAGACATCCAACCTCACAAAGAGGAATACTTAAATCATCTTGGTATATGTATCGGCCGGATTACATCTCATATAAGCCTCCTCCCCGCCTGACACCACACTTTGACCATAGCACCTCGCGCCTAACTCGATATACAGCCCACCATCAAGCCTCTTTTCACATAAAAAATGACCTATAGTTAGATGGTTAGTGACCAAAACTGATATGGATAAAAGGAGCTGGCTTTGAAAAAGATTTTTGTTTCAGTGTTCGCAGCGGCAGTTGCGCTTTCAGCCCTCACCGGCTGCACGCGCACAAGCTATGCCATACACACCAATGACGGTCGCACTATTGTCAGCGACGGCAAACCTAAAGAATCAGACTCAGGCCTGCTTGGCTATACAGACGCGAATGGTGTCAAACAGCAGATCAATAAAACCGACGTTAAAGAAGTCTCCGAAATTCCGCACTGAGCATCTTCTCCGAAAAAGGCCGCTAATGTGGCCTTTTTCTTTACCTGTGGTTCTCCGCCAAAATCCCAGCAAATTGCATCACCAAAGCTAAAAGCTTTCAGGGTTGTCTAAAAAGCACAAGACATAAGAGGAAGTGCGGTATTTTATAATCAAGCCCCCAAGAATTTACCATAACATCCGTTGCCCGCACCGCCTGAGACGCGTTCAGCGCGTTCCTGACGAAACCATGACAAAAACCACAACAAACCACCCCGGAACCCGTCAGAAACGCGCCTGTTAAATTTTAACGGCATGCATGACTATGCACCAGAATGACGCCATGCTCTTTTCACGCAAAAATCATCACCAGACGGGGAAAATCACCAGTGACCAGACAGGAATCCGCCGCCCTCAAT
>NZ_JBMKJI010000059.1:0-1455 GCF_049237025.1 Enterobacter cloacae complex sp. SYL001
ACCTGTACTGCACCCATTTTGTTGGACGATGAAATGGAATAGTCCCTGATATGTCAAAGCCAAAATACCCCTTCGAAAAGCGCCTTGAAGTCGTGAATCACTACTTCACAACTGATGATGGTTACAGGATCATCTCTGCACGTTTTGGTGTGCCTCGAACCCAGGTCAGGACGTGGGTTGCCCTCTATGAAAAACATGGAGAAAAAGGTTTAATTCCCAAACCTAAAGGCGTTAGTGCTGATCCAGAGTTGCGCATTAAGGTCGTGAAAGCCGTGACCGAGCAGCAGATGTCCCTCAATCAGGCTGCTGCTCACTTTATGCTTGCTGGTAGTGGTTCTGTAGCCAAGTGGCTGAAAGTCTATGAGGAGCACGGAGAAGCTGGTTTACGCGCACTCAAGATCGGCACCAAAAGAAACATTACAATGTCAGTTGATCCAGAAAAAGCGGCGTTAGCATTGGAGCTGTCGAAAGACCGACGTATTGAGGATCTTGAAAGACAAGTTCGATTCCTTGAAATGCGGCTTACGTATCTAAAAAAGCTGAAAGCCTTAGCTCATCCCGCGAAAAAGTGAAAGTACTCAACGAGCTAAGGCAGTTTTACCCTCTTGATGAGCTTCTCAAGGCAGCGGAGATACCGCGCAGTACGTTTTATTACCATCTAAAGGCTCTCAGCAAGCCTGATAAGTATGCGGATGTTAAAAAGCGTATTGGTGAGATTTATCACGAGAATAAAGGTCGTTACGGATACCGTAGGGTAACGTTGTCTCTCCATCGAGACGGGGAACGGATTAACCATAAAGCCGTTCAGCGCCTGATGGGAACCCTCTCGCTTAAGGCAGCGATTAAGGTCAAACGATACAGCTCCTACAGAGGAGAGGTAGGGCAAACCGCCCCCAATGTTCTCCAAAGGGATTTCAAGGCTACACGGCCAAACGAGAAGTGGGTTACCGACGTTACTGAATTTGCAGTCAATGGGCGAAAGCTGTATTTGTCTCCAGTAATAGATCTCTTCAACAACGAAGTTATTTCTTACAGCCTGTCGGAAAGACCTGTGATGAACATGGTCGAGAATATGCTCGATCAGGCATTCAAAAAGCTTAAGCCTCACGAGCATCCTATTCTGCACTCTGACCAGGGATGGCAGTATCGTATGAGAAGGTATCAAAACATCCTTAAAGAACAAGGCATTACACAGAGCATGTCCAGAAAAGGCAATTGTCTGGATAATGCAGTCGTGGAATGTTTCTTTGGAACCTTAAAGTCGGAGTGTTTTTATCTTGACGAGTTCAGTAATATAAGCGAACTGAAGGATGCTGTTACGGAATATATTGACTACTACAACAGCAGAAGAATTAGCCTGAAATTAAAAGGTCTGAGTCCAATTGAATATCGAACCCAGACCTATGTGCCTCGTGTTTAACTGTCCAACTTTTTGGGGTCAGTACAACCCGAGGC
>NZ_JBMKJI010000060.1:0-1346 GCF_049237025.1 Enterobacter cloacae complex sp. SYL001
CTAATGCCGATCGTTTAAGGATCGGTTGACCGATCCAGCGGCTGGTGTAAAAAGGGTTCTGTGTTCATCATGGAGCCCTTTTTAAATGGAACTGTCCCAGGCCCTCGGCATTATTAATCTTACCGCCCCCGAAGAGGTCCAGAGCCTTGCCGACCTTCTTCCCCACGACCTCATTCAGCAGGCTTTTTCCCTGACTGATACAGTGACTCTGCGTAAACGTAAACTCCCGCTCGAATCCATGGTCTGGCTGGTTATCGGCATGGCGATTTTCAACAACAAACCTCTCTCTCATATCGTCAACCTGATGGATATCGTTGACCGCACCGGAAGGTCATTTACTGCCCCCAGCTCCGTTATCGCCCGCCGTAAAACACTGGGCGAGGATGCTATCCGGGAGTTGTTTAACCTTACGCAACAGCACTGGCACAAGGAAGCCCGGCATCCGCTCTGGCATGGACTGACGCTGAATGCCGTTGATGGTGTGGTCTGGCGAACGCCGGACACACCGGAAAACGCTGCTGCCTTCGCAAAAGCGGAAAACCAGCATGGCGAAAAGGGCTTCCCGCAGGTTCGTATGGTGTGTCTGATGGAACTGAGCAGCCATCTGCTGCGTGCCAGTGTAATGGGCCGGTATGACGTTAATGAAATGCGCCTGGCAGCAGGACTGACTGAACAGGTACCGGATAACAGCGTGACGCTGTTCGACCGGGGGTTCTGGTCAGCCGGTCTGCTGGATAACTGGCACCGGGCCGGAGAAAACCGTCACTGGCTGCTGCCGCTGAAAAAAGGCACGCAGTATGAAGTGGTTCGCAGGCTGGGTAAACAGGATGCGCTGATAACCCTGAAGACTTCCCCGCAGGCCAGAAAGCAGTGGGAAGGACTGCCGGATACGCTCACAGTCCGGCTGGTGAGCCGTAAGGTAAACGGCGTGGAGCGACAGGTTGTCACGTCAATGACAGATGCCATGCGTTACCCGGCGGCAGACATAGCGGAACTGTATAAACACCGGTGGGAAATAGAGCTGGGGTACCGTGAAGCAAAACAGTATCTGTGCGGCAACCGCTGGACACTGAGAAGTAAGTTACCGGAGATGGTCAGGCAGGAGTTGTGGGGAATACTGCTGACCTACAATCTGGTGCGGTATCAGATGGTAAAAATGGCGTTCAGCCTGAAAGGTGACTATCTGCCGTATCAGCTGAGCTTCAGCGGCTCACTGGCAGAGATAATGCGGTTGTTAATCGGGCTGCCATGGTCATCACCGGGCGCAGTACCGGGGCATCTGAAGCACTTCTACAGTAATGCGGCAATGCTGAAACTGCCACTGAGGAGGGAGCGGGAATATGAAA
>NZ_JBMKJI010000061.1:0-1294 GCF_049237025.1 Enterobacter cloacae complex sp. SYL001
TGTATGACCGGATACATAGGTAACAGATCAGACCGGGAACATAGGTAACACTTTTCAGTCTATCCGGAGCACACTCTGGGTTTTTCGGTCGTAGTACGCAAGCGTTATTCCATTAAAGATGATGGCCTCCAGGCCATCATCTTGTTCTTCCAGCATGATGTACTCATCAGTCAGCGCTTCACTCAGGAACACCGTCCCCTTTTTCCCCATATAGAGTGTCCCCCTTGATTTCACCCTGTAGACCGTACCTCCTTCCGGATAAGCATATTCAGGAACCCTGCCATCCCAGTGCCGGCCTGAGGGTTGCCATACCGTTCCGGGCGTTGCACCCGCCAGGGCTTCATGTGGCCTTTCGTAGTTAAACTCTTCCCGGTAGCCACTGAACCACCGCTGTTGTTCTTCCATCGTCATAAATATGTTGCCCTGTTTTACTGCACTTTTCAGCGAACGATGCATTCGCTCATGACGGCCGTTTTCTTCCGGATGCCCCTTTCTGATGCGTTCCGGTCTGATGCCCAGCTTTATCAGCCAGACTGCAAGGCGACTTAACCCGGCGATACCTGTTCCTGCGAAAGGCTGACCATTATCCGTTCTCAGGACTTCCGGCAGACCGTACTCCAGGAACGCATCCGTCAGGCACTGCCTGACGAAGGGCTCGCTCTCCCGGTCTGCTCCCCGGCAGCTCAGAAGATACCGGCTGTGATTGTCGGTGAGGGTGAAGGGATGACAGTATTTCCGGCTCAGCAGCCTGAACTTGCCTTTAAAATCAGCGCTCCAGACCTGATTGTTCTCACTGATGATGGTCAGGGGCTGGCGATTGCCCGGGGTTCTGCGTTTTCGCTTTTTATCCGGAACCAGGCCTTCACGCTTGAGGATATCGCCGATAGTGCTGGCAGCGGGGACGGTAAAATCGACGTGATGATTGAGCAGCCACATCCGCAGTTTTTTGGGGCCCCAGTCAGGGTGTTTTTGCCTCAGGGCCGTAAGCTGCCCGGCGATATCATCAGGAACTGTCCGGGAGTGGGAGTGCGGAGCACGCGACCGGTCAGAGAGAGATGACAGGTCAGAGGGGTCAAAACGCTGAAGCCATTTGTAACCGGTTTTTCGACTGATGCCGAAGAGACGGCAGAGGGCAGAAAAAGAATCCGTACCTGCATGGCAGGCACGGATAAAATCAAGGCGTTGCATAGGTCGGGTCTCAGTCCAGGGCATAGCGAGTCTCCTCTTCTATGCCAGTTATAACTGTTACCCATGTATCCGGTCTAAAGTGTTACCCATGTTTCCGGTTCATACC
>NZ_JBMKJI010000062.1:0-1246 GCF_049237025.1 Enterobacter cloacae complex sp. SYL001
GAATATGACCTGTTGGCAATTCTGGTCGGCAATGCAACCAATCAAGGCATTTACGGCATGGCACAGATCTCTGATCGTACCTATGATCAGCTCAGCACTATCCAGGCGAACTATCTTCGCCTGGAAACATTGAATGCTGCTAACGACAACATCAATAACGCGACAGCCAAGCTACCCATCTTCCGGTACTACAACATCCAGGAAGATGTGATCCACGCCAGTGCCGATGGTCAAAAGTTCGAAGCCCGGCGCGAGACCTTCAAAACCCGTTATTCGTCGAAGTACTTTGGCACTCAAAAAGGTGTTTCTGCCATGACCTTGATCGCCAATCACGCTGCGATCAACGCCAGAGTGATCGGCGCCAACGAACATGAATCGCACTACATCTTTGATTTGTTGATGAGCAATACGTCAGACATCATTCCGGATGTGCTCTCAACCGATACCCATGGGGTGAACCATGTGAACTTCGCGTTACTGGATCTGTTCGGATACCAGTTTGCCCCACGCTATGCCCAGGTTGGCAAAGTGATCAATGACATGTTTGATGTCAAGGAAGACAAAGAACACCGAATTCAGCTGTGCTTAAAAAAGCCAATCAATACCCATCGTATTGCGCAGCACTGGGATACCATCCAACGGATTGCAGTATCACTTAAGCAGCGGAAAACAACGCAAGCCACCTTGGTGAGAAAGCTCTCGGAGTACAAGCGCAATCACCCGCTGCTGGAAGCCCTGACGGAATACAATCGCCTGGTGAAAGCGAATTATCTACTGTGCTACATCGATGATGCCAGTTTAAGAAACTATGTTCAGCGCGCGCTGAACCGGGGAGAGGCCTATCACCAACTGCGTCGGGCCGTGAGCAGCGTCAATGGGGATCAGTTCCGGGGCAGTTCAGACGAAGAAATCCAGCTATGGAATGAGTGCGCTCGCCTGGTCACCAATGCCATCGTTTACTTCAACTCCAGGATACTCAGCCAGCTGTTGACCAGCTTCGAATACCAAGGAGATACCAAGAGAATAGATATCGTCAAACAGGCATCCCCTGTGGCCTGGCACAACATTAACCTCAAGGGGACTTACCACTTCGAATTGAGCGAAAAATTGCCAGATCTGGAGGAGCTTATGCGCTCAATCGAGGGATATTTACCCGTCAGCGAAAAGTAATACCCCTCTGGAGGCCACGGACGGCGCGGCCTCCAGAGCACTTTGTCGTTTTTGGACGGAAAATCCCTAGAACCCC
>NZ_JBMKJI010000063.1:0-1193 GCF_049237025.1 Enterobacter cloacae complex sp. SYL001
GTCGCTGCCGCAGCTTCGGTGCATGGTTTAGCCCCGTTACATCTTCCGCGCAGGCCGACTCGACCAGTGAGCTATTACGCTTTCTTTAAATGATGGCTGCTTCTAAGCCAACATCCTGGCTGTCTGTGCCTTCCCACATCGTTTCCCACTTAACCATGACTTTGGGACCTTAGCTGGCGGTCTGGGTTGTTTCCCTCTTCACGACGGACGTTAGCACCCGCCGTGTGTCTCCCGTGATAACATTCTTCGGTATTCGTAGTTTGCATCGGGTTGGTAAGCCGGGATGGCCCCCTAGCCGAAACAGTGCTCTACCCCCGAAGATGAGTTCACGAGGCGCTACCTAAATAGCTTTCGGGGAGAACCAGCTATCTCCCGGTTTGATTGGCCTTTCACCCCCAGCCACAGGTCATCCGCTAATTTTTCAACATTAGTCGGTTCGGTCCTCCAGTTAGTGTTACCCAACCTTCAACCTGCCCATGGCTAGATCACCGGGTTTCGGGTCTATACCCTGCAACTTAACGCCCAGTTAAGACTCGGTTTCCCTTCGGCTCCCCTATACGGTTAACCTTGCTACAGAATATAAGTCGCTGACCCATTATACAAAAGGTACGCAGTCACCCCATAAAGAGGCTCCCACTGCTTGTACGTACACGGTTTCAGGTTCTTTTTCACTCCCCTCGCCGGGGTTCTTTTCGCCTTTCCCTCACGGTACTGGTTCACTATCGGTCAGTCAGGAGTATTTAGCCTTGGAGGATGGTCCCCCCATATTCAGACAGGATACCACGTGTCCCGCCCTACTCTTCGAGTTCACAGCAAGTGTGCTTTCGTGTACGGGACTATCACCCTGTACCGTCGGACTTTCCAGACCGTTCCACTAACACACAAGCTGATTCAGACTCCGGGCTGCTCCCCGTTCGCTCGCCGCTACTGGGGGAATCTCGGTTGATTTCTTTTCCTCGGGGTACTTAGATGTTTCAGTTCCCCCGGTTCGCCTCGTTAACCTATGTATTCAGTTAACGATAGTGCAACGGATTGCACTGGGTTTCCCCATTCGGACATCGCCGGGTCAAAGGTTCATATCACCTCGCCGGCGCTTTTCGCAGATTAGCACGTCCTTCATCGCCTCTGACTGCCAGGGCATCCACCGTGTACGCTTAGTCGCTTAACCTCACAACCCGAAGATGTTTCACTTC
>NZ_JBMKJI010000064.1:0-1154 GCF_049237025.1 Enterobacter cloacae complex sp. SYL001
TATGGTGATCCCCTGGGCGAAATGCGCCTGGTAAGCAGAGTTTTTGAAATGTAAGGCCTTTGAATAAGACAAAAGGCTGCCTCATCGCTAACTTTGCAACAGTGCCAATAAATCCTGGTGTCCCTGTTGATACCGGGAAGCCCTGGGCCAACTTTTGGCGAAAATGAGACGTTGATCGGCACGTAAGAGGTTCCAACTTTCACCATAATGAAATAAGATCACTACCGGGCGTATTTTTTGAGTTATCGAGATTTTCAGGAGCTAAGGAAGCTAAAATGGAGAAAAAAATCACTGGATATACCACCGTTGATATATCCCAATGGCATCGTAAAGAACATTTTGAGGCATTTCAGTCAGTTGCTCAATGTACCTATAACCAGACCGTTCAGCTGGATATTACGGCCTTTTTAAAGACCGTAAAGAAAAATAAGCACAAGTTTTATCCGGCCTTTATTCACATTCTTGCCCGCCTGATGAATGCTCATCCGGAATTCCGTATGGCAATGAAAGACGGTGAGCTGGTGATATGGGATAGTATTCACCCTTGTTACACCGTTTTCCATGAGCAAACTGAAACGTTTTCATCGCTCTGGAGTGAATACCACGACGATTTCCGGCAGTTTCTACACATATATTCGCAAGATGTGGCGTGTTACGGTGAAAACCTGGCCTATTTCCCTAAAGGGTTTATTGAGAATATGTTTTTCGTCTCAGCCAATCCCTGGGTGAGTTTCACCAGTTTTGATTTAAACGTGGCCAATATGGACAACTTCTTCGCCCCCGTTTTCACCATGGGCAAATATTATACGCAAGGCGACAAGGTGCTGATGCCGCTGGCGATTCAGGTTCATCATGCCGTTTGTGATGGCTTCCATGTCGGCAGAATGCTTAATGAATTACAACAGTACTGCAATGAGTGGCAGGGCGGGGCGTAATTTTTTTAAGGCAGTTATTGGTGCCCTTAAACGCCTGGTTGCTACGCCTGAATAAGTGATGATAAGCGGATGAATGGCAGAAATTCGAAAGCAAATTCGACCCGGTCGTCGGTGGCACTGTTGCAAATAGTCGGTGGTGATAAACTTATCATCCCCTTTTGCTGATGGAGCTGCACATGAACCCATTCAAAGGCCGGCATTTTCAGCGTGACATCATTC
>NZ_JBMKJI010000065.1:0-1149 GCF_049237025.1 Enterobacter cloacae complex sp. SYL001
TGCAGCCGTCTTCTGAAAACGACAAACAGCCAGAAAGGCTGTTACAGGCGATTTGATCTGCAACCTATTGGTTAAATTAATGTATCAAAAACGATGGTTTTTGTGACAGTCTTGAAAAGTCCTGACTTCTCCCGAAAAATGACTCCCCTCATGTAACAAAACTCGTTACTATATCAACATAACAATAACCCCATAACTAATTAGCGTGAAAAGAATGAAAATCGGCTATGCACGTAAATCTACGCATCTTCAGGATGTGGCGCACCAGGTTGACGAACTAACAAAAGCTGGATGTGAGCAAATCTATCAGGATCAGACCTCACGTAGCGGCCCCAAGCGCGACAAAAAAGGTGCGCCGGAACTGGAGAACTGCCTGAAAGCATTGCGCGAGGGAGATACCCTAGTAGTTTGGGCACTAGATCGGCTCGGCGGTTCATTGGGTCAAGTCATTACTTTACTCGACGACCTGAAGAAACGCGGAATAACTTTCATAGCCATCAAGGACAGAATAGACACAAATGCGCCAGTTATAGGGGAAATCTATACGCATCTGATGGCGATATTCTCTAGCTTTGAACGCAACCGCAATATTGAAAGAACGCGCTCAGGCCTTGCAGCTGCACGCGCAAGGGGCCGTGTGGGAGGGAGAAAACCGTCACTTTCTGAAGAAGATGTTAAACAAATTAGAATCTTACTTGCTGATCCTGAAATGACAGTTGGTGCAGTTGCTAAGCGCTTCAACGTTTCTCGCATGACTATTTATCGCTACACCACAAAATCATGAATGACCGCAGCATGGCGGTTTTATTTTCTTATGCCCGTCAGGGCATGGAAGGCGTCCGCGCCGGACTTAACCGGCCACCGGCCGCAAATCGCCGGAAACCGCAACGCTGACCGGATCGCCCGGCCCAGCCCCCTCCCTGTGTATTCGCATGTATCTGATCCCCCATTCGCAAATCAGTTGATCACTCACTCGCAAATTACTTGATCACCTCCAGCAGGAAGTTTGCATCACTTCAGGGAGCGAATAATTGTATCTCAGGGGCACTGTTGCAAAGTTAGCGATGAGGCAGCCTTTTGTCTTATTCAAAGGCCTTACATTTCAAAAACTCTGCTTACCAGGCGCATTTCGCCCAGGGGATCACCATA
>NZ_JBMKJI010000066.1:0-1140 GCF_049237025.1 Enterobacter cloacae complex sp. SYL001
ATAGTCGAGATTGGTGCAGATCACTTCTGATATTGAACTGTCAGGAGCTGGCTGCACAACAGCCATTACGCCCAATCAACTGGTGCAGTCGTCTTCTGAAAATGACATTTGGTATCTCTCATAAACGGATGTTTTTGAGAGAACTATCTTCGGCCTTCACACGCACGAAAGGCGGCGAAGCTCCGCCGTTAATCCGTCCGCCGGAGATCTCGCCCAGGCAGGCTGAAGGCCGAGCAAGCCTGACAGGCCCGAAAAGCCCGGCACGGGCGTCGGCGGCGATGACGGCGGCGGCATTATCCAGGGTTGATGATGGAAGTGGAGGATATCGACAACCTCTCGCGCAACCAAGACATCGCGGTCGGACTGCAAGTGATCTTGAAGCCACGGGCCCGTCCCACCCCGACATGGACCTCGATGCCCGAACGGACGTTAGATTTCGAGTTCTAGGCGTTCTGCGATGAAGGTTGGATCCCAGCCGGGATTGAAAGTGTCGACGTGGGTGAATCCGAGCCGCTCGTATAGGCCACGCAGGTTCGGGTGGCAGTCGAGCCGCAGCTTGGCGCACCCCTGCGTTCGCGCGGCATGGCGGCAAGCCTCGATCAGCGCGGAGCTGACACCCCGGCCCGCATGTGTCCGTCGCACCGCGAGCTTGTGCAGATATGCGGCCTCCCCCTTGAGGGCGTCGGGCCAGAACTCGGGATCCTCGGCCGACAAGGTGCAACAGCCGACGATGCCGTCGCTGCAACTCGCGACTAGGAGCTCGGATCTCAGGACGAAGGTCTCCGCGAATGTCCGGTCGATCCGCGCGACGTCCCAGGCGGGCGTTCCCTTGGCGGACATCCACGCCGCAGCGTCGTGCATCAGCCGCACAACCTCGTCGATATCACCCGAGCAGGCGACCCGAACGTTCGGAGGCTCCTCGCTGTCCATTCGCTCCCCTGGCGCGGTATGAACCGCCGCCTCATAGTGCAGTTTGATCCTGACGAGCCCAGCATGTCTGCGCCCACCTTCGCGGAACCTGACCAGGGTCCGCTAGCGGGCGGCCGGAAGGTGAATGCTAGGCATGATCTAACCCTCGGTCTCTGGCGTCGCGACTGCGAAATTTCGCGAGGGTTTCCGAGAAGGTGATTGCGCTTCGCA
>NZ_JBMKJI010000067.1:0-1134 GCF_049237025.1 Enterobacter cloacae complex sp. SYL001
CGAGGGCTTTACTAAGCTTGCCCCTTCCGCCGTTGTCATAATCGGTTATGGCATCGCATTTTATTTTCTTTCTCTGGTTCTGAAATCCATCCCTGTCGGTGTTGCTTATGCAGTCTGGTCGGGACTCGGCGTCGTCATAATTACAGCCATTGCCTGGTTGCTTCATGGGCAAAAGCTTGATGCGTGGGGCTTTGTAGGTATGGGGCTCATAATTGCTGCCTTTTTGCTCGCCCGATCCCCATCGTGGAAGTCGCTGCGGAGGCCGACGCCATGGTGACGGTGTTCGGCATTCTGAATCTCACCGAGGACTCCTTCTTCGATGAGAGCCGGCGGCTAGACCCCGCCGGCGCTGTCACCGCGGCGATCGAAATGCTGCGAGTCGGATCAGACGTCGTGGATGTCGGACCGGCCGCCAGCCATCCGGACGCGAGGCCTGTATCGCCGGCCGATGAGATCAGACGTATTGCGCCGCTCTTAGACGCCCTGTCCGATCAGATGCACCGTGTTTCAATCGACAGCTTCCAACCGGAAACCCAGCGCTATGCGCTCAAGCGCGGCGTGGGCTACCTGAACGATATCCAAGGATTTCCTGACCCTGCGCTCTATCCCGATATTGCTGAGGCGGACTGCAGGCTGGTGGTTATGCACTCAGCGCAGCGGGATGGCATCGCCACCCGCACCGGTCACCTTCGACCCGAAGACGCGCTCGACGAGATTGTGCGGTTCTTCGAGGCGCGGGTTTCCGCCTTGCGACGGAGCGGGGTCGCTGCCGACCGGCTCATCCTCGATCCGGGGATGGGATTTTTCTTGAGCCCCGCACCGGAAACATCGCTGCACGTGCTGTCGAACCTTCAAAAGCTGAAGTCGGCGTTGGGGCTTCCGCTATTGGTCTCGGTGTCGCGGAAATCCTTCTTGGGCGCCACCGTTGGCCTTCCTGTAAAGGATCTGGGTCCAGCGAGCCTTGCGGCGGAACTTCACGCGATCGGCAATGGCGCTGACTACGTCCGCACCCACGCGCCTGGAGATCTGCGAAGCGCAATCACCTTCTCGGAAACCCTCGCGAAATTTCGCAGTCGCGACGCCAGAGACCGAGGGTTAGATCATGCCTAGCATTCACCTTCCGGCCGCCCGCTA
>NZ_JBMKJI010000069.1:0-683 GCF_049237025.1 Enterobacter cloacae complex sp. SYL001
ACTGGGTTCGTGCCTTCATCCGTTTCCACGGTGTGCGTCACCCGGCAACCTTGGGCAGCAGCGAAGTCGAGGCATTTCTGTCCTGGCTGGCGAACGAGCGCAAGGTTTCGGTCTCCACGCATCGTCAGGCATTGGCGGCCTTGCTGTTCTTCTACGGCAAGGTGCTGTGCACGGATCTGCCCTGGCTTCAGGAGATCGGAAGACCTCGGCCGTCGCGGCGCTTGCCGGTGGTGCTGACCCCGGATGAAGTGGTTCGCATCCTCGGTTTTCTGGAAGGCGAGCATCGTTTGTTCGCCCAGCTTCTGTATGGAACGGGCATGCGGATCAGTGAGGGTTTGCAACTGCGGGTCAAGGATCTGGATTTCGATCACGGCACGATCATCGTGCGGGAGGGCAAGGGCTCCAAGGATCGGGCCTTGATGTTACCCGAGAGCTTGGCACCCAGCCTGCGCGAGCAGCTGTCGCGTGCACGGGCATGGTGGCTGAAGGACCAGGCCGAGGGCCGCAGCGGCGTTGCGCTTCCCGACGCCCTTGAGCGGAAGTATCCGCGCGCCGGGCATTCCTGGCCGTGGTTCTGGGTTTTTGCGCAGCACACGCATTCGACCGATCCACGGAGCGGTGTCGTGCGTCGCCATCACATGTATGACCAGACCTTTCAGCGCGCCTTCAAACGTGCCGTAGAA
>NZ_JBMKJI010000070.1:0-525 GCF_049237025.1 Enterobacter cloacae complex sp. SYL001
CCTGGATTCTTACATCCCAGAACCAGAGCGTGCGATTGACAAGCCATTCCTGCTGCCAATCGAAGACGTATTCTCCATCTCCGGTCGTGGTACCGTTGTTACCGGTCGTGTAGAGCGCGGTATCATCAAAGTTGGTGAAGAAGTTGAAATCGTTGGTATCAAAGAGACTGCGAAGTCTACCTGTACTGGCGTTGAAATGTTCCGCAAACTGCTGGACGAAGGCCGTGCTGGTGAGAACGTTGGTGTTCTGCTGCGTGGTATCAAACGTGAAGAAATCGAACGTGGTCAGGTTCTGGCGAAGCCAGGCTCAATCAAGCCACACACCAAGTTCGAATCTGAAGTGTACATTCTGTCCAAAGACGAAGGCGGCCGTCATACTCCGTTCTTCAAAGGCTACCGTCCACAGTTCTACTTCCGTACAACTGACGTGACCGGTACCATCGAACTGCCAGAAGGCGTAGAGATGGTAATGCCAGGCGACAACATCAAGATGGTTGTGACTCTGATCCACCCAATCGCGATGGA